>NZ_CP196560.1:1538275-1845930 GCF_051801355.1 Haloarchaeobius ordinarius
CGTCGAACTGGTTGCCGGACATGAACGGGTGTGGAGCGGTGTCGAGGCGGCCGCGGTCCCAGTCGTACCCGAGGAAGTCCAGTGCGTCCTCGCAGAGGCCCAGCTGGGCCTCCTCGCTGTAGCTCCCCTCGAAGGGCCACGCGACCTCGGCGTCCGATTCTCGAATCGCCTCGATGAGGGCAGGAAGCTCGGCTTTCAGCTCCTCGAACACCTGCTCGACCCGCGAGAGCGGCAGGTACGGCTCGCCGTCCTCGAACATCACCTCGTAGGGCGACTTCGAGTCGTCGATGTGTCCGGCGCGCTCACGATGCAGGTCGCGCAGGCTCCGCAGTGTCGGCGCGAACGACTCGAAGTCGTCCGCCGCCTTGGCGTCCTGCCAGGTCTCCTGGGCGTCGGACTGGGTTCGGGTGAGTTCGTCCACGAGGTCGCTCGGCACGTCAGTCTCGCGTTCGTACTCGCGTCGAACCTCGCGGACGACCGCCTGCTCGTCGGGTTCGAGGCTCTCGTCGTCGGCCGAATCGAGCAGGTCCGCGGTCTCGTCAGCCACGAGCAACTCGTGGCGTGTCGTCGAGAGCGCGGCGAGTTGCTGCGAGCGCGCGGGTGTCCCGCCCGCCGGCATCATCACCTGCTGGTCCCAGTTCAACAGACCCGCGGCGTTCCCGATGTTGGCGAGACGGCGATACCGGTCGAGCAGGTCGTCGTATGCTGCCATATGACAGACTGGGGCCGTCGCGGTAATCAAGCCCGGGGTCCGCCGTGCGGGGACGTCACCGGTTCAGATGTCGTACCACTCGAACGGCACGTCCCGGTGGGCTTCGGGGACCTCACCAATCTCCCACCCCAGTTCGGTGGTCTCGACGTGGGCGTACGCCCTTCCGTTCACTTCGTAGGTGTATCCCGTCGCCGACCCGGTCGCCACCCCGATAGCAGCGTGGCCGTCGAAATCGACCACGATGGCGTCCACGCCGAACTGTCCGGTCTGGAGGATACCGGCAAGCAGCAACGACCGGTCCTCGCTGTCGCCCCCGAGGTCGACGACCGTTTTCGCGAGTGACTTCCGCTGACGGTCGTACGTCCCGGTCACCGAGTCGGGACCGTTCGGCAACGCCTGCACCACGTCGACGGCGCGGCCGACCAGTTCACGTGGCGTGCGCGCGACGCCGTCGGCCGTTGCCTGGCTGACGATGCTCCGGGCGAGGTGGGGGACGACGCCGTCTTCGACGGACGCCGAGACGAGTTCGTCGCGACCCAGTGCTTCGAACCCGTAGTGCTCTGCCAGCAGGTAGGCCGACTTGGGAACCGAGAGCGCGACTCGCCGGTCGCCGACTGGGTACGCCACCCGGATGGCTCCCTCCACGCTGGTCCGGCGGCCGCCACCGTCGGCCGCGGTGCCGGGGAACTGTTCGTCCACACGGGACCGGACCGGCGTGATGCGGCTCTCGCTCTCTGCCCGCGGCAGGAACGGGTCGGTCTCGTGAAGGTGGACGGTCTCCAGGTGGGCGGACTCGTCCCCGGTCAGCAACGCGACGGTGTAGTAGAGCGGCCGGTGCTGGGGCGCGTCGCCCAGGTCCATCGGGACCGTCACGCCCGTCCGGCCGTCGCTCGCTGGCTCGACCGTGACCCGTGTCTCGTCTACCACCCCACCTCGCTCCGGCGTGGGGTACCCCCGTGCCCGGAACCGCAACACGAGTTCGGAGTCGTCGACGGTCCGCAGGACAGGACTATCCGGGTCCACCAGGAAGTGGAGTCCTCGCTGGTCGTACGCCCGGACGAACGACCCACGGTGGTCGCCGTCGACCCGCCGCTGGAGGTCGTCGTGGTCGAGCGACGGCGCTTCCGGGTTCGCCGGGCGGGTCGTCCTCGTCGGCGTGACGCTGAAGCGGGCGGGTCTGGCGGGGTTTCGACCGTTGCAGCCCGCGAGGAGACTCACGCCAGCGGCGAGGCTGCCGAGAAGGGCGCGTCTGGTATGGAGGACCATGGCAGAAAATGCTAGAGGCCAGAAGAAGAACATTTTGGTAGACTGCCAGGGCCTCAGACCTGATGGACCGTCGCTTTTTCCCCCTTGTACTCGTCGGGCAGGTCCCCGATTCCCCAGCCGACACCGGTCGTCTCGACGTAGTAGTACGTCCGACCGTCGTATTCCCAGTAGTATCCTGGAAGTTCGTCGCCCCCGTATATTCCGACCGCCATGTGGCCCGGTGGCTGGATGAGCACCATGTCGTAACCGAATGGTTCCGCCTGCAGGACGCCAGCGAGGAGGATACTCGTGTCTTCACAGTCACCACCTGCTTCGACCAGCGTCTCCAGACTGTACTTCGTGAAATCGTCGAATCCTTTGCTAACGTCGTCCGGAACGTACGGGAGGTGCTGGACGAAATCGACGACGAACTCGACTTGCTCGCGCTTTCCAGTGACGCCGTTTCGCTCGGCCTCGTCGTACAGTATCGACGCGATTTCCCGCGCGAAACCGGAACTGGTCTCGAAGCTCACGAACTCGGGACGAGACCGGCCATGGTCACGTCGGACGGCCTCGACGTACGCGGATTTGTAGATGAAGAAGCTCACGTCCCACGCCTGACCGGTCGTAGTCCCGGAGAACGACAGTTTGAACGCCCCTTCGACGCTCTCCCTGCGGTGGTGCTGTCCATCATCGTCACCGACTTTATCCAACTCCGTGACGCTCGTTCGTGCGATGCGACCACGCTCGCGAACGGTAAACGGGTCGGTCTCGTGGATGTATTCGACCTGTTCCGCGGTGACAGTGTCCAGACTCTCGTCGGCTGGCAAGGCGTAGGCTGCGTAGTGTAACAGGCCGGTTCCTACCTGTTCTGTGAGGTCGATGTCCACCGAGACATCTTGTGTCCCCGTCGCGTCGAGGGTTCCTTCAGTCCGAGTATAGGTTATCGTGTCCCCACGAGGGTAGGTACTGGCGGTGATGAGGACGTCCATAGACCCGACGTCGTAGCCTTCGAAGTCCGAGTCGTCCGGTTCGATTCTGACGGTCACCGACTGCGAACTGTACGCCGAGATGTGCGAGACGGAGAACTCCCCGGTCGCCTGCAGAGTGTTCGGGTCTGGCGGGCGGGTGGTCGCGGTGGCCGTTGGCGTCGCGGTGGGCGTCGGTGTCGCGGTCCGTGTCGACGTAGGCGTCGCGGTCGATGTCTCTGTCGGTCGAACCGTCTGGGCGTCGGTCGTCTGGCGGTTCGTCCTCGTCGCCGTCGGGGCAAGTGCAGCAGTCGAGAGGTCCGATTTCTGCTGCACGTCGGGGTCGTCCGGCGCGTAGTCCTTCTCGTCTATCATCCCGTCGCCGTCGCTGTCGCTGATGTCGTCACCGGTACATCCGGCTAGTCCGACGGTAGCCAGCGCCGCACCGCCGGCGAGAAGATGTCTTCGAGTTGACTCCTTTTGCACGGCTAATCCAGCGCCTAATGAGTTAAAAAGATTGGCATGTTTGCGGTGGTCGGTGAACGAATCGTGGTTGGGTGCTGGTCCTTCCCTTCTTCGACCGGCCCTTAGAGGTCGTACAGCGCGCCGTACTTCTGCTCGACGTAGTCGACGAAGTAGTCGGCCGTGAAGTCCTCGCCGGTGGCCTCGCGAACGAGGTCGTCGGTCGTGTAGCGCTTGCCGTGGCGGTGAATCTTGTCCGTGAGCCAGGCGTGCAGTTCCTCGAAGTCGCCCTCGCGGACCTTCGATTCGAGGCCGTCGATGTCGTCCTCGGCGGCGTCGTAGAGCTGTGCGGCGAGCACGGAGCCCAGCGAGTACGTCGAGAAGTAGCCGAAGGAGCCGTGGCTCCAGTGGATGTCCTGCAGGCAGCCCTCCGCGTCGGTGTCGGGCCGGATGCCGAGGTACTCCTCGTACTTGTCGTTCCAGGCCTCGGGAACGTCTTCCACGTCGAGGTCGCCCGAGATGAGTTCGCGCTCGATCTCGAAGCGGACCACGATGTGCATGTGGTAGGTGAGTTCGTCGGCCTCGACGCGGATGAGGTTGTCCTCTTTCACCGTGTTCGCGGCCTCGTACACGTCACGCGGCGTGGCGTCGTCGAGCTGCGGGAAGCGCTCTTTCATCGCCGGCAGGAAGCGCTCCCAGAACGCCTCGGAGCGACCGATGTGGTTCTCCCAGAGGCGGCTCTGGGACTCGTGGACGGAGAGGTCGCGGGCCTCGCCCAGGGGCGTGCCGTAGTGTTCGTCCGGCAGGCCGAGCGTGTAGCTGGCGTGGCCGAACTCGTGGATGGTCGAGGTGAGTGCGCCGAGGGGGTCGGCGGGGTTGAACCGCGTCGTCACGCGGGCGTCGAACTGTGTGCCGGTCGAGAACGGGTGCGGCGCGACGTCGAGGCGGCCGCGGTCCCAGTCGTACCCGACGGTGTCGAGGACGTCGCGTGCCAGTTCCTCCTGGGTCTCCACGTCGAACTCGCCCTCGAAGGGGGTCGCAAGTTCCACGTCGGAGTCACGGATGTCCTCGACGAGCGGGACGAGGTCTTCGCGGAGCTGGGCGAGGGTCTCCTCGGCGGTGTCGAGGCCGAGGTACGGCTCGTAGTCCTCGAAGAGGACCTCGTAGGGGTCCTTCTCGGGGTCGATGTGCTCGGCGTACTCCTTCTTCAACTCGACCAGCTTTTCGAGCGACGGCGCGAAGATGGAGAAGTCGTCTTCGGCCTTCGCCTTCTTCCACTTCGGGTGGGCTTCGGAGGTCGTCTCGGAGATCTCCTGGACGAGGTCGGTCGGGACGCGGGTCGCGCGCTCGTGCTTTCGGCGAATCTCGCGGACGACCGCCTCCTGTTCGGGGTCGAGGTCGGTGGCCTCGAGGTCGTCGAGGTAGCCAGCCATCTCGTCGCTCGTCAGCAGTTCGTGGCCGATAGCCGAGAGGGCAGAGAGCTGCTGGGAGCGGGCGCGTGTGCCCTCCTCGGGCATCATGACCTCCTGGTCCCAGTTCAGGACCTGCTGGGCGTAGCCGACGTTCGAGAGGCGCTGGACCGTCGAGAGGAACTCCTCATAGAGGTCCCCTGACTCTTCAGTGGCGGCTTCAGTTGCCATACCCGGCCAGTTTCGGTTCGTAACTCATCAATCTCGCGGTGTGGTGCGAGAGGGACTCACGGGGGCGTGCAGGGTGAGTCTGGTCAGAAGCCGGCCCACCGGCCCGCCACGATTTCGTCGCCCGCCACGAACACGTATCCGTCTCGGTCGAACGCCGCCGTCCCGCCCTCGCCCGCGACCCGGTAGCTGGTGGTTTCGCCGCCGACTTCGACGGTCACGTCGTGTGGGTGAGCGTCGAGGGCGACGGTCGCCCGGATACCGGCTTCTGCCGGTAGCCAGGGCGTCGTCTCCGCCCGCCAGCCGGTCTCCCGGTCGACGACGGTGACGGTCGCCTCGACAGATTCGGCACCGAAATTCAGGACGTGGAGTCGGTGGCTCTGCGGGTGGTCCCGGCCGGCCCGGTCGTCGAAGTCGGTCCGGGTCACGTCGCGTCGGTCGACGCGGGTGAACGTCCCGTCGCCGACCCGGTACAGGCCGTGACTCACCGCGTCCGCGTGGGCGTCACCATCCGTGTAGCTGTAACTCTCCCTGGCGGTGACGTAGAACGCGTTCTCACTTCTCGTGAGTACTGCGCGTCCGTCGCTCGCGGTCACCCCGTACAGCGAGAACTGCTCGTACTGGCAGGCGTCGTTGTAGGCGACCGCGTACTCGTAGCTCTCTGCGAACCCGCGGGCCGTCGCGGCGGTCGGGTTCGCGGGCGGGTCGGGGAGTTCGGCCGGGCAGTTGGTGGGGGTCGAGGTAGGGCTGTCTCCGGCGGACTCGGCGGTCGCTGTCGAGGTGTCGGCTGTTGGTGACGAGGTGTCAGTGCTCGCCGGACTGTCGTCCGTCTCGGCGGCCAGACACCCCGAGACGGCGGGGACCGCGACGGCGAGCGACTGGATGAGGGCTCTGCGGGAGGGCGACGCCATAGTTCGTGTTCGGTGACAGGTGACGTAAAATCGGGTGGTGGTGACTGTTGGTGTCGTTCTGGTCGAGTGGTGATGCGGATGGGGTTGCGAGGGCGAGCAGTTCACTCGCGCTGGTGGCGATGGGGACCGCACCCGCATCCGCATCCGCATCCGCACCGCGACCGCACCACACCCTCCCCAGCCGACTCCCTCCGTTTCGTTCCGTTCCACTCCACGTCACTCCGGTCGTCCCTCGTGCGCTTCCGTCGGCAGCCCTCACTGGCGTTCAGGACTGCCGACCGCGCACGCCAGACCGGTCATCGAGACACCGACGCAACCAGCCTACGACCAGCCTACGACCAGCCTACGACCAGCTATCCGCCAGTTCCAGGTACGCCTCGTAGCACGTCTCCAGCACGGCCAGACTCACGCTCTCGTCGGCGGTGTGGGCCTCGCCCGGTTCGCTGGGACCACAGACCACGCATTCGGTTCCAGCCTGCGAGAGCCACCCGGCGTCGGTCGCGTGGGGTTTGGTGACGTGCTGGCCGTCACCGGACTGGGCGTCCCGAACTGCCGCCAGCACCGCGTCCGCGAAGGCGTCGTCGTCACAGCGCATCGGCGGGAGGTCCTGAACGACGGACCATTCCACGCCCTCGAGTTCTTCGACGGTTTCGAGGGCGGCGCGCTCGCCGGGCACGGTTCGCTCGTCGACCGTGATGTCGCAGGTCTCGGGGACCACGTTCCAGGCCGACCCGCCGTCGATTTCGGTGACGACGACGCTTCCTTCCAACACCTCGCCGGCGGCGTCCGTGGTCGGCCACTCCAGATTCTTGATTCGCTCGACGGCCTCGCAGCCGCGGTAGATTGCGTTCTCGCCGAGGTGGGGTTCGCTGGCGTGGGCGGCTGCCCCGCGGGCCGTGACGGTGCTCCCCCGGCGGCCCTTGTGCGCCAGCGCCACGTCGACGATTCCTTCGGGCGAGTCGTAGCCAGTGGAGCCCTCGGCCACGAGGGCGTGGTCCGGCGCGAAGCCATGGTCGATGGCGTGGCGAGCGCCGATTCCCCCCACTTCCTCGCCGACGAACGAGGCGAACACGAGTTCGCAGTCGGGGTCGGCGTCGCGGAAGGCCAGCATCGCGGCCGCGACGGCCCCCTTCATGTCCGCGCTTCCGCGGCCGTAGAGTCGGCCGTCGTCCTCGTACACGACGTAGCTCCCGTCGTCTTCGACCTGTGACTCGTCCGGCGGCACCACGTCGTGGTGGCCGACGAGGGCGAGGGTGCGGTCGCCCGACCCCTTTCGGGCGACGACGTTGCCGCCGCGGGCCGGTTCGCCAGCCTCACTGCCGGCGTCGTCCCGCGTCACGGTTGCGTCGGTGTGTTCGCGGAGCCACTCCTCGATGAAATCCCCCGCCGATTTCTCGCCGTCGTGACTCGGAATCGAGACGAGGTCGCGGGTGAGAGCAGTACGTTCGTCCATGACGGAGGCGACTCGCCCGGCGGAGAAGTAAGTTGAGGCGGCTACTGCGAGACGAACTGCTCGTAGACCGGCGACTCGTCGGTCTCTTCGTCCTCGGTCAGCCGACGGACCGCCTGTGCGACGCTGGCGACGTTCGCGGTCTGCTCCTCGCTCGCGGCTGCGACCGATTCAGCCTCGCCAGCCACCCGGTCGGCCGCACCGGCGACCTGTTCGACAGCGGTCGCGAGGGTCTCGACGCTCTCGGCTTGCTGGTCGGCGGCGGCCGCCACGTCGTCCATGCCGGCGGCCGTGGTCTGGGCGGACTCGTGAATCGAATCCAGGTGCGCGACCGTCTCGCGGACCTGGTCGGTCCCTTCCTCGACCTTCTCGGCGGTCTCGTCCATCGTCTCGACCGTCTCCGTGGTCGCCTCGCGGACGCCCTCGACCGCCTCCTCTATCTCGTCGAGGTCGTCCTGGGCCTGCTCGGCGAAGGACTTCACCTCGGTCGCGATGACGCTCAGCGTGTCGCTGGTCGCGTCGGCCCGGGTCGCCTCGATGTTCGCGTTCGTCGCCAGCACCGACGTTCGCTCGGCCAGCCCGTCGATGCGGTCGACCACCTCGTCGATGTCGTCGGTCCGTGCTTCGAGCGCCGCGGCCGCGTCCTCCACCCGCTCGGCAGCCGCCTCGATGCCCGCGAGCGCGTCGAGTGCACCGTCGGCGGCCTCGGCTCCGTCAGCGGCCAGCGTCTCGGTCCGTTCGCTCTCGGTTCGGACCTCGTCGGCGACACTGGCGACCTCCTCGGCGGCCGCGCTGACTTCGTCCAGTTCGCCCGCAGTCGACTGGAGCTGGGCAGCCTGTCTCCCGGTCAGGTCACTGATCGCCTGGGCGCTCTCGGAGACCGCGCTGGAGGCTTCGTGGAGTTCCTCGACCGGGCCCTGGACCTCGGACTCGACCTCGTGGGCGAGTCGCTCGCGGCGCTCGATGGCGTCTTCGAGGCGCTGGCTGTAGGAGTCGACGTAGGTGTCGGTCGCGACCTGCAGGTCGAGGTTGATGATGCGCAACAGGGCGAGTACGTCCTGCATGCCGTCGTGGATTGCCTCGCGGACCGTCGCCTCGAACGATTCGTCGAGGCCGTCGTCTGCGTCCTCGCCGAAGCTGAGCGCCCCGACGAGTTTGCCGAGTCCACCCCCCACGTCGTCATCTCGTTCTTCGGCCCACTGCTCGATGGCGTCGACCACCTGCCCCTGGACCCGGTCGTCGACCTCCGAGAGGATGAGGTCGTAGTACACCCCGTACTGGCCGACGTAGTGCTTCAGGGGCATGTCGAGTATCTCGTGCAGTTTCCCGATGCGCGCCCGGTTCACGAAGTAGTCCTGGTCGTACTCGCCGGTCGCCAGCGAGACGAGATACGCCCGCTGGGTCTGCTTGAGTGACTCGATCCCTTTCGGCGAGCGTTCGATGACCGCCCGCGTCTGGTCGTACTGCAGCAGGTTGTCGTAGAAGTCGTCGGCGATGGTGTCCCTGTGTTCGCGCAGGAGCGGTTCGAGGTCGGCGAGACGACGTTCGTCCGTCTCGTCGAACCCGACGAACTCCTTGCGCCAGGCGACCTCCTCGGCGTCGAGACCGATGTCGTCGACGAGTGCCGTGGCGTCGACGAACCGGTTCAGGCCACCCTGTCCGAACTGCTGTTCCGGTTGCATAGCTGACGAACGTGTTCGGGAGGCCCTAATCCCGTAGGGGCGTTCTCATCGCGTTGGAATCTGTGGCAGGACCGGGACGCGGTGGACTCGCGTCCGTGCCCTTATGAACCGTCGCCTCCGAACAGCGCGTATGAACGTTGTTCCGGACACGAGCGTGGTCATCGACGGCCGCGTGTCCGAGAAAGTCGACGCCGGCGAGTACGCGGGAGCTACTATCTCCGTTCCCGAAGCCGTCGTCGCAGAGCTGGAATCGCAGGCGAACGCCGGGCTCGACACCGGCTGGGAGGGACTGGAAGAACTCCAGCGGCTCGCGGACCTCGCCGACGAGGGGATCATCACCCTCGAGTACGTCGGCAAGCGCCCCGACGCCCGCAGCATCGACCACGCCGCCGAGGGCGAGATCGACGCCCAGATTCGCGACCTCGCCGCCGACATGGGCGCGACCTTCCTCACCAGCGACGTGGTGCAGTCCCACGTCGCGAAGGCGAAGGGGCTCGACGTGGAACTCCTGTCGGCCGAGGCCCGGGAAATCGACCGTCTCGCCATCGAGAACTACTTCGACGAGGCGACGATGAGCGTCCACCTCAAGACGGGCACCGTCCCGAAGGCCAAGCGCGGCGACATCGGCGACATGCACTACGTGGCCATCGCCGACGACCCGCTGCCGGAGGCGACCATGGCGGAGTACGCCGACGAGGTCATCAACGCGGCCAAGGAGTCCGCCGAGGGCTTCCTCGAACTCTCACGCACGGGCATGGACATCGTCCAGTTCCGCAACTACCGTATCGCCGTCGCCCGCCCGCCGTTCTCCGACGGTATCGAGATTACGGCGGTCCGGCCCATCGCCCAGACGGACATGGAGGACTACGAGCACAGCCAGGAGCTCAAAGACCGCATTCTGGAGCGCCAGCGCGGCATCCTCATCTCCGGGTCGCCCGGGGCCGGGAAGTCCACGTTCGCCCAGGCGGTCGCCCGCTTCATCTCGGACAACGACTACTCCGTCAAGACGATGGAGAAGCCGCGCGACCTGCAGGTCGGCCCCGAAATCACCCAGTACACCGAACTCGACGGGCAGATGGCCAACACGGCCGACGCCCTGCTGATGGTCCGCCCGGACTACACCATCTACGACGAGGTCAGAAAGACCAACGACTTCGAGGTGTTCGCGGACATGCGCCTCGCGGGCGTCGGCATGATCGGCGTCGTCCACGCGACCCGCGCCATCGACGCGCTCCAGCGTCTCGTCGGCCGCGTCGAACTCGGCATGATTCCGCAGGTCGTCGACACCGTCGTCTACATCGAGGACGGTGAGATCGCGAAGGTGTACGACGTCCAGACCGAGGTGAAAGTGCCCCACGGCCTCACCGAGGAGGACCTCGCCCGTCCCGTCATCACCATCAACGAGTTCGAGACGGGCCGGCCCGAGTACGAGATATACACCTTCAACCGCCAGGTCGTCACCGTCCCGCTCACGGACGACGACGGCAAGAGCGACACCGGCGTCGACCGCATCGCCAAACAGGAGATCGAACGTGAGATCCGCTCCATCGCCCGCGGGCACGTCTCGGTCGACCTGAAGGGCCAGAACAGGGCGGTCGTCTACGTCGAGGAGAACGACATCTCCGCGGTCATCGGCAAGGGCGGCGGCCGCATCACCGACGTGGAGAACCGCCTCGGCATCGACATCGACGTGCGAACCCACGACGAGAACCCGAACTACCGGACCGGCGGCTCCGGTGGTGCAGGAAACAAGAGCCAGGGATCAGGACAGCAAGACACCGGCCAGCTCGTCACCCCCGAAATCACGTCCCGGCACATCGTCATCCCGGTCGACGGCCACACCGGCGAAACCGTTGAAGTCCGTGCCGATGGCGACTATCTCTTTACCGCGACGGTCGGCCGCGGCGGCGAAGTGCAGGTCTCCCGTGGCTCGGCAATCGCCGACGAACTGGAGCGCGCCATCGACCGCAAGAACACCGTGACGGTTCACACGGCCTGAGTTCGGGTCGCATTCTCGGAATCCGCTTTTTCACGCCTCACCCCCGAGCAACTGCCCTGGCGCGCGCTTGCGAGCGGGCTCCGCGTCAGCGGAGTCGCGAGTGGAAGCCGCGCGAGGGGCGACCGGAACGGAACGAAGTGGAGTGCAGGGAGTCGGCTGGGGAGGATGTGGTTGCGGTGCTGTTCGGGGCGGTAGCGGTCGTGGACGCCAGCGCGAGTCGTCTTCTCCGAGAACGAACTAGCACCGAGCTGTGCAGCATTCGGAAAACACACCCATCGAGTAGCCCGACCGGCGGACAGTCACCTACTCGTCCTCGTCCTCGTTCGGGTTCACGAGATACTCGCTCGCCCGCCAGGTGAACGTGATGAAGGCCGCGAAGTAGCCAGACCCCGCGCCAATCCAGCCCGCCAGGGTCCCGAGGCTCCCCTCGAACGCGGTCGCGGCACCCAGTGCGACGATGAACGCGGCCAGTTCCACGAAGACGAGGTCGCCGAACATGGCCGCCTTCGAGCGGGTCGCGAGGTAGTCGTCGGTGTCGAAGTTCGAGCCGATGAGGCCGAAGACGAGCAGGCCAGCGGGCGTCGAGAACGCGATGCCGATGGCGGTCCGCTGGGCCTCCGAGAGGCCAGCGATGGGTGTCGCCTGGACCGTGCCGGCGACGATGCTCGCGACGAACAGCGTCGCCACCACGATGGCGAGTCGTTTGACGTTCATGGGCAGTGGTACGACAGGCCGGGGAGAAAGGCGGTTCGGTGTGGGTCGGGCGGACGGGGCGCTCAGGCGCTCGTCTCGTTCCCCGGTAGCGTGTACCGGTCGACGACGTAGGTCCGGGAGCCGCGTTCGTAGATGAGCAGGACGGTCTGGCCCGGCTGGACACCGGCAATAGTCGTCGAGCTTCCCTCGGTGACTTGCTGGTCGGGGCTGACACCGAAGTCGGTCGAAGACCACGTCGTCGCAGAGCCGTCGACGGATATCTGGAGGTCCCCGGCGGTGAGCGGTTCCCCGCCGTCGTGGGTAATCGTCACTTCGGTCACACCGGTCGGTTCGAACGCGAACTCGGTCTCGGGTGGATTCAGGGGTTCCTGGCCACCGAATACGTACGCCCCGGCGACGCCGAGGACACTCGCGGCCAACATCACGAACACCAGCGCGATGACCCACGTTCGCTTCTGCTGTGGGGCGCGCTGGGGTTCCGCCTCGTCGGTCATATCCATCGCGTCGCGGTCGACGTACAAGTAGGACACGGATGTCTAGAGTTCGATACGTCAGCCGGCGTGGCTGTCGCTGACTGTCGACGAGACCGAAAGGAGAGTGGACTTATTCGGCGCAGCAGGGCTCTGCGTCGCCGCCGTCCGCCGCGACCGCTTGCTCGTCTATCTCGTAGAGGCTCTGTCTGGCGTCGGCGAAGTACACGTCCTGGTTGACGAGGTCGATGTCCTGTAGCCGTTCGAGGGCGTACCGGACAGTTCGAGCGGAGAGCATGGACTCCTCGACGATCTGTTTCTGTGTGAGTGGCCCGTCGTACTCGAGTACCTTGAACACGAGCTTTGCACTCGGTGGGAGCTCCTCGAGATCTTCCCCAGTTGTAGCGGCCATCATTACGAATCGAAAGCTGCCACGCTCATAAAGATTGACCCCAACCGGTATGGCGAACGCACGCGCGAATCGGCAAGCGAACGCCTTTTTACGAGTCGTCACACACCAACGACCATGGCTACCGAAACAGCTGACCCCGGCACCGATTCGGGTAGTCAGCACTTTGGGACGGTTACGCGCACGACGCTGTCGGCGGCCGCAGGCGTCGCCGCGGCGTTCGTCTCCGCGTGGCTCACGGGGGATATGGCTCCTGCGTCGGCCGCCCTGCACCAGCCCGCACAGGCCGTCGTCCTCGTCGCAATCGCCATCCAGCCCGTCGTTCAGCGGCTGCTCGGCGTGTACAAGGACGACTTCGGCGCGAAGGACTTCCTCTTCATCGCGTTCATGACCTTCTCCATGTGGTTCGTCACGTGGGGCATCATGCTCAGCGCACAGGCCAACTGACCATGGCAGAAGACAGCATCGCGGTGGTCGACCTGGACCGATGCCAGCCCGACCGCTGTAACTACGAGTGCAAGAACTACTGTCCGCCCAACCGGACCGGCAAGGAGTGTATCACCCTGCGTGGCGAGGACGCCATGGAGGGCAAGCCGGACCAGGTGCGCATCTCCGAGGAGATCTGCCTCGGCGAGACGTGTGGTATCTGTGTCGAGAAGTGCCCGTTCGACGCCATCGAAATAATCAACCTGCCACAGGAACTCACCGAGGAGCCGGCCCATCGCTACGGCGAGAACGCGTTCTCGCTGTACGGCCTCCCCGCCCCCGACGAGGGTCGCGTGACGGGTATCCTCGGGCCGAACGGTATCGGGAAGACGACGGCCGTGCGCATCCTCGCGGGCGAACTCTCGCCCAACCTCGGGGACTACGGCCACGAGCCCGAGTGGAGCGAGATTCTCGACCGCTACCGCGGCACCGAGTTGCAGGACTTCCTGAAGGACCTGCGTGACGGCGACGTGACCGTCGCCCGCAAGCCCCAGTACGTCGACCAGATTCCCAAGCAGTTCGACGGCGTCACCCGGACACTACTCGAATCCGCCGACGAGCGGGGCGTGCTCGACGAGCTGACCGAGCGCCTCTCGATCACGCCAGTTCTCGACCAGGACATCGACAACCTCTCCGGCGGGGAGCTCCAGCGCGTGGCGCTGGCGGCGACGCTCGCCCGGGACGCGGACTTCTACTTCCTGGACGAGATCACGCCCTATCTGGACATCGGCCAGCGCGTCACCGCGGCGCGGCTCATCCGCGACCTCGCCGAGGACGGCGACCGGTCGATGCTGGTGGTCGAACACGACCTGGCCATCCTCGACCTGCTCGCGGACAACCTTCACGTCGCCTACGGTGAGCCCGGCGCGTACGGTGTCATCACGACGCCGAAATCGGTTCGGAACGGCATCAACGAGTACCTGAAAGGGTACCTCGACAACGAGAACATGCGCATCCGGCCGAACGCCATCAAGTTCGAGGAGCACGCCCCGCGGACCGTCAGCAAGGGCGAGGTCATCGCGGAGTACCCCGACCTCGAGATGAGCTACGGCGAGGGCGAGTTCGGCCTGTCGGTCGACGGCGGGAAGATTCGCGAGAACGAGGTGCTTGGCATCGTCGGCCCGAACGGTATCGGGAAGTCGACGTTCGCGAAGCTCCTGAACGGCGCTATCGAGCCCACGAAAGGCGAGATAGACTTCGAACTCGACATCTCCTACAAGCCGCAGTACATCGAAATCGACCAGCACATGCGGGTCGACGCGTTCCTGGCCTCCATCACCGACCAGTTCGGCTCCTCGTACTGGGAGACCGAAATCGCGAACCCGCTCCAGCTCGGCCGCATCATGGAGCAGAACCTCACCGACCTCTCAGGCGGTGAGCGCCAGCGCGTCGCCATCGCGGCGTGTCTCTCCGAGGACGCCGACCTCTACCTGCTGGACGAGCCCTCGGCGCACCTCGACGTCGAACAGCGTGTGCAGGCCACGCGCGCCATCCGGCGCTACGCCGAGAGCCAGGACGCGACGGTCATGGTCATCGACCACGACATCTACATGATAGACCTGCTCGCGGACCGCCTGATGGTGTTCGACGGCGAGCCCGCAAAGCACGGGCACGCGGGCACGCCACAGGGCATGCGCTCGGGCATGAACGAGTTCCTCGCGAACCTCGACGTGACGTTCCGCCGTGACGAGCGCACCAAGCGCCCGCGGGTGAACAAGCCCGACTCGCAGCTCGACCGCCAGCAGAAGTCCGAGGGCGAGTACTACTACGCGCCCTGAGCTGTCCGTTCCACCCTGCGTCCTCCTGTCGTCCGTTCGTATCGAATCGAAGAGGTAAGGTTCCAGCACCTCGTTCTCCCAGCCCGTGACACGGTTCCCTCGCCGCCTGCGACGGCTCACGACGGCCCTTCCCGTCCGTGAGCCCGGTGGCCGCGCGCGGCTGTTCGCGCTCGCTGCGCTCGTCTGCCTGACTGTCGCTCTCGCTGGCTTCGCCACTGCCCCCGCTGAACCGCACCTGACCGTCGCCGAAGAACCGCCCGAGCACAACACGCTCGTTGGCTTGCAAGGCTACGCCGACGAGGGACGGGTAATCGAACTCTCGCCCCAGGGCGAGGTCGTCTGGGAGTACGACGGTCCGGGCGACATCTTCGACGTGGAGCCGGTGAACGCGTCGACGATACAGGTCGCCACCGCCGACGCGGTCCCCGATTCCGACTGCCCCGAGCCATACGCGAGCGACGGGTCCGACGGCTGTGTGCGCAACGCCCTCCAGCTCGTCGACCGCGACACGAAAGCGGTGGTCTGGGAGTACGCCTGGCACGACGTGGAGAAACACGAGCACGAACTCCACGACGCCGACCGATACGTGGTCGACGGCGAGCCCCGCTACGTGCTGGTCGATATGGGCAACGACCGCGTGTTCGCGGTCGACGAGTCGGGCGAGAAACTGTGGCAGTGGAACGCGACGGACACCTACGACCGCCCGGCCGACATGGGCCCCGAGTCGGACTGGACGCACATGAACGACGTGGACCGGGTCGAGCCGGGCGTGTTCCAGGTGAGCCTGCGGAACTTCGACACCGTGGTCGAACTCCACGTGGCCGACGACGGGTCGGTCCGGGTCGAGCCGGTCATCGGGCCGAACCAGTTCGACGGGGAAGCGGGCCCGCTGTACGAGCAGCACAACCCCGACCGGCTCGGTGACGGGTCGCTCCTCGTCGCCGACAGCGAACACGACCGCATCGTCGAGTTCGACGCTGACGGGAGGGTGACGTGGGAGGCGGGTGGCAGCGGCCTGTTCGACTGGCCGCGCGACGGCGACCGCCTGCCGAACGGCCACACGCTGGTCACCGACTCCTACAACGACCGGGTCGTCGAACTCGACGAGAACGGCGAGGTCGTCTGGGCGGTGAAGACCGGTGACCTGCCGTACGAGGCCGACCGGGTGACCCCGCGGGACCCGGCCGCCGCGGACGGGAGCGCCGACGGACCGAGCGCGGCCTCGGGGTCGCTCTCGTCGAACACCGTCGACGGCTCCACGGTCGGGAGCTACCTCGCGCTCGCCGTCTCTATCTCGAAGTACGTCCTCCCGAACGGCCTGGCGGAACAGCTGTACTCGCTGGTCGCCACGGTGGTGTTGCTCGGGTTCGCGGGCGTCGAAGGGTACCGGGCGCGCTGACGGGTCCGGCCCCGTCTACAGTGTCTGCCGCCCACGAAGCAGGTCGGCCGTCTCCTCGAAGAACCCCGGAACCGACAGCGGCGTGTCCGGGTCGAACAGGAACAGCGTCCCGGCTGCCGGGTCGCTCGTCGGCGTGAGCCAGACGACGGTCCCGGCGTCGGTCGTGGTCAGCGTCCCGACCGGGTGGTCGTCGCCAGCGACCGTCGCGATGCTCTTTCGAACCGTCTCGTACAGGCTCTTCGCCTCGGCCTCCGGGAGCGTCCCGTCGTCCTCGCGGTAGACGACCGTGACCGTCTCCGGGTCGCAGTGGGCGACCGCCGACAGGCCCCAGCCGGTGCGTGACTGGACGACGCTGACCAGCAGGTCGTCGGAGTAGTCCGCGACGGCCGAGAGTGCCTCGATGGCGGCCAGTTCGCCGGGCGTGTCGCGGCGGACGAACCCGGTCGAGAACTGCTCCATGTACTGGGTCGCGAGCAATTTCGCCGCGCCGAACGTCTGTGCGGTCCCCACTGTCAACGGGACCGCGAAGTCCGACGAGAACAGGCGGTGGACGCGGACGACGTAGCCAGAGGGGCGCATCGCGCTCGCGCGACCGCCAGGCGAGTCGTACCGGGGCAGGACGCTGACGGTCAGGTTGCGCGGTTCGTGGTAGAACTCTGCACCGTGTCGGCCTTCGTACTCTCGTTCCCAGCCCTCCGGCAGGCTCTCCCCCCGCATCACCTCAGAGCACCATTCGCTGGCAGGTGCCACAGAGGGTCTCTTCTTTCACGTCCACCTCGCGGACCGTCGGAGAGAAGTTCATCACGCAGCGGTTGTTGTCGCAGTGTTCGAGGCCGAGTGTGTGGCCGATTTCGTGGACGATCTCCTTGCGGATGCGGTCCTCGAATATCTCCTCTGAGCTCTTGTGTGAGAACCCACCGTCGCTGGAGGTCTGGAGGCGGTACGTCGAGACGACGCTCCCGCTCCCGTCGAGATAGGCCAGACCGAAGACGTAGTTCCGCCGCCGGTAGAAGAGGTCCTTGGGGGTGACGGCGATGTTCTTTTCCCCGTTACCAACGCGCTCTGCCAGCTGGATGAACTCCTCGGCGGAGTACTGGTTGCGCTTGGGGTCGTACGCACCACTCGGGAGCGACTGGGGCTCGTGGACGGTCACGTCACAGCCGTAGACCGTCCGGAGCCCTTCGGATGCCGCCCGCTTGACCGGTGCGGACACGTCACCCACAGGAACGATGTCGACGTGCATGCCAAACGATAAGGCATCTTCGGGCATAAACATCCCGCCGTGGTAACCGATTCGACACCCGCTCTCTGTGGGTGGATAGCGAAGTACGACGCCGCCGTCGAGGTCGGAATCGGCAACCGGACCGACGTCGCGGCCGGCCTCGTTGCGCGTGGGGTACGGGTCACCGCGACCGACGTCCACGAGCGGGCGGTGCCCGATGGGATTCGATTCGTCCGCGACGACGTGACCGACCCCGACCTCGACGTGTACCGTGACGCCGGCGTCGTGTACGCGTTGAACCTCCCGCCCGAGTTGCATCGGCCGGGCTGGGAGGTTGCAACGCGGGCCGACGCCGACTTCGTGTTCACGACGCTCGGCGGCGACCAGCCCGCAATTCCGGTCCAGCGAGAGACGATTCCGGGTGATACGTTGTACGTGGCGCGAGAGGCTCCCGGGGCTGGGCGTTGAGTGAACGACGAGACCTCTCGGTCCGATAGGCCCTTTACCCGTGGGGTACGTGACGAGGCATATGGAGGCAGACACGGTCGTCCTCGACATCGACGGGGTGCTCGTGGACGTGGCGGACTCCTATCGCCGAGCCATCGTGGAGTCCGTCGAGCGCGTCTACGACCAGACCATCCGCAAAGAGGACATCCAGTCGTTCAAGGACGCCGGTGGGTTCAACAACGATTGGGAACTGACGTACGCGGCCGCACTGTACGTGCTGGCGCTCCGCGAGGGCTGTTCGCTCTCGCTCGACGAGTTCACCGACGAGATTCGTGAGCACGGCGGCGGTCTGGAGAGCGCCGAGCTCGCCATGGGTGCCGAAGTCGGTGCGAACGCGTTCGAGCGAATCAAAGAGCAGTGGGACACCGAGCGCCTGCGCGACGTGTTCCAGCAACTCTACCTCGGGAGCGACCTGTACCGCACGCTCGAAGGGGGCGAACCGGACATCGACTGTGCGGGGTTCATCCACGACGAACCGGTCATCATCGACCCCGAGACTATCGAGATACTCACGGAGAACTTCGAGGTCGGCGTCGTCACGGGGCGGCCGTCGGCCGAGGCCGACATCGCCCTCTCGCGGGTGGGCCTCGACATTCCCGACGACCACCGCTTCACGATGGACGACTGGGAGCAGGGCAAGCCGCACCCGCACGCCCTCATGACGCTCGCGGAGCGCTTCGACAGCGAGGACGTGGTGTTCGTCGGCGACACCATCGACGACGTGACGACGGCCCGGCGCGCCAACGAGGAGGACGAGTCTCGGACGTACACCGGCGTCGGCGTCCTCACGGGCGGCCTGACCGGTGTCGAAGGGAAACAGAAGTTCGTCGCCTACGGCGCGAAGGCCATTCTCGACGACGTGAACCTGCTGCCGGGCCTGCTCGGCGTCGAGCAGTAGGGAAAGGTTCTCGGTCCCGTTCTCGGAACTATCGCCTATGCCCGACCAGCCCTCCCTCTCGCGGTCGCTGTATCCACTGCTGCTTCTCGCCTGGGTACTCCCGGCGTGGTTCAGCCCACCTGACCCGTTCACACAACTCCTGTCGTTCGCCCCGGGAATCCTGCTGGCGCTGGTGGCCGGGGTCTGGTTCGCCCGTGCCGGCCACCGGGTGCTCGACGCGACCATCGCGGACCTCTGGCTGTTCGCGGTCACCGTCCTCGGAGTGGTGATACTGGGCTCGCTCCTCGTGCCGGACCCGACGCTGACGACGCTCCAGACGGGACTCCTGTTGCTCGCGGCACTCCTCGTCGCGGGCTGGCTCGCCTTCGCCCCGAGTGCCGACCCGATTCGCCGTCGACTGGGTCGAAACCGCCCGAGTGAGTAGCGGTTATATATCGGTCGCTCGCTATCTCCCGGCAATGAGTCTGGTACTTCGTCGTCTCTCCTGGGCGGTCCCGCTCGGGGCCGCACCGGCCGTCGTCGGTGGCACCACGTTCAGCCCACCCGACGTGTTCAGCACGGTCGCCTACATCGGTGCGGCACTCCCACTGACGCTCTTGCTCGGGTATCACGTCGCGGTGAAAGAGAACCCCGCCGAGGGCCGGAGCCCGAACCGGCTCTGGCTCTTTTCGGGCTGCCTGCTCGCGCTCTTGCTCGTCGCTGGCGCGGCGTTCAGCCGTCTGGACCCCGCGATGCTCTGGGACCTCAGACAGGAGTACCAGCTCGGGGCGGTCGCCGGGAGCGTCGGCGGCCTGTTCCTGTTCGCGGAGGTCGTCATCTACTACGGCGTGTTCGACCGGCTGCACGGTCTGTTCTCCTGAGCCTCGCACTTCTGACACCGGCCCGGGCTGCCGACTCCGAACCCTTATTTTCCGTCCGCGACCACCACACGGGTATGCGAATCGCACTACTCGGCGGTACCGGAGACATCGGGCAAGGACTCGCGCTGCGCTGGGCCTACGACACGGACCACGAGGTACTCATCGGGTCGCGCGACCCGGAGAAGGCACGGACGATGGCCGAGGAGTACGAGACGGAACTCGACAGCCGCGGCGTCGACGTGAAGGTCAACGGCTTCGCGAACGCGATGGCGGCCGACCGCGCGGACGTCGTCGTCCTCGCCGTCCCGCCGTACCACGTCGCGGACACGGTCGAGAGCGTCGCGGAATCGCTCGACGAGGACACCATCCTCGTCTCGCCCGCGGTCGGGATGAAGGGCGACGAGGACGGGATGCACTACCACCGCCCCGGCGCAGGGTCGGTGACGGCACTCGCCGCGAAGGCCGCACCCGAGGGCGTCTCGACGGTCGGCGCGTTCCACAACCTCTCGGCGGACCGCCTCGCGAACCTCGACGCCGACCTCGACCTCGACACGCTGATCGTCGGCGACGACCCGGACGCGAACGACATCGTGGCGCGGCTGGCCGACGAGATAACGGGACTCCGCCCGCTCCACGCCGGGCCACTGGCGAACGCCGCCGAGGTCGAGAGCATCACGCCGCTGGTCATCAACATCGCCCGCTACAACGACGGGATGCACGACGTGGGCGTCAGGTTCAACTGACCGCACCCGGTAGACCGTCACTGGTCTTCACGCGGACTGTCGAGAACCGGTTGACGAACGTATCCGACCGGAAGCGATAGAACGCGACAGCGACCCGCGTTTCACTCGCGAGTTCGAACGAAGCGGGAGACCCGGAAGCCGCCGGTCTCGGTGACGGCTTCCGCGAGCACGACACGGCGACCCGGTATCGCTCCCCCCAACGCCTCCCCCCCAGAAGGCGCTCCCGACACCTGTGCGTGGTCGTGCTCGCCCCCTCCCGCACTTTGTGAGTGGTTGTCACGGGGTACGAGACTTTCCTTCGAAACCGAAGTTGGTTCCGTTTGGGTCTTGCCTTCGCCAGCGAGAGGATATCTCGGAGAGCGGGGCTACCGAGGGCCGTGAAATGTGGTGCTCTCCTTCGCAATCGAACGGTTCGTCTCGGTGGTTGACCATCGTCTCGTAGATGAGCCTGGAGAGCCCCCGGCGAAGCCGCTGTGAGTGGGCGTTGTCACTGATGCCGACCACCTCGACGAGGTCGTCGATGTTGACGCTCCGGGGCACCTCGAAGTAGGTGTGACTCGTCAGGGGGCGATGCCTCCCCGGAGGAATCGACACGGAAAGCAACTCACGTTTCGCGGAAAAATACGGCCATGCTATAGCATGGTCGGTAGCGTCTCGACCGGTGAGGATGCGGGACGTCTATGCGCCGGCCTTCTCGAGAGCGTCCTCGAGGTCGTCGCGCTGGGTAACGCCGACGAACCGCTCGACGATGCCGTCGTCGTTCTCGATGATGAGGGTGGGGAGCGAGCGTACCTGGTACTCGTTCGCCACGTCCTGCTCTTCGTCGACGTTCACCTTCTCGACGGTGAATCGGCCCTCCCAGTCCTCCTCGAGTTCCTCGAGGATGGGGTCTTGCGTCTTGCACGGGCCACACCAGTCCGCATAGAAGTCCTTGAGCGTGACTGCCATAACGAGTCGAAATTTTCCGCGCACCGCGCATAAGGGTTTGGTTCGCGGGCGCTCCAGTAGCCGTCGTGCACGACCGCCGTGGCCAGGCCCCACGGCGCCACCGCCCCCGACTCGGCCCGTGTCGAAAGACTTAGAGGCATCCGGACTGGAGGGAGGGACATGAGCAAGGGCCAGAACTCCGGCGGCCTCATGTCGAGCGCCGGACTCGTCCGCTACTTCGACGCCGAGGACCGCAACGCCATTCGAGTCGACCCCAAGACCGTCGTCGCCTTCGGTGTCTTCTTCGGTGCGCTCGTCCTCGTGATGCGCGTCGCGCTGTAACCCGGCGCGGACTCCGCACGTCGACGACGGACGAACACGACGCTTTTCTTCGACCGGTCGTTACCACCGAGTATGACACTGACAGCCGGCGTTATCGCCGTTCAGGGCGACGTCTCGGAACACGCCGACGCCATCCGGCGCGCGGGCGAGGCCCACGGCGAGGACGTGACCGTCCACCAGATTCGGAACTCGGGTATCGTCCCCGACTGTGACCTGCTGTTGCTCCCCGGTGGGGAGTCGACGACCATCTCCAGACTCCTCCACGACGAGGGTATCGACGAGGAGATAATCGACCACGTCGCGGCCGGGAAGCCGCTGCTCGCGACCTGTGCGGGGCTCATCGTCTCCTCGACCGACGCGAAAGACGACCGCGTCCGGACGCTCGACCTGCTCGACGTGACCGTCGACCGGAACGCCTTCGGTCGCCAGAAGGACAGCTTCGAGGCACCGCTCGATGTCGAGGGCCTCGACGAACCCTTCCCGGCGGTGTTCATTCGCGCGCCGCTCATCGACGCAGTCGGCGACGACGTCGAAGTACTCGCGGAGTGGGACGGCAAGCCAGTCGCGGTCCGGGACGGGCCGGTCATCGGGACGTCGTTCCACCCCGAACTCACGCCCGACGTGCGCATCCATCGGCTCGCGTTCTTCGCCGGGAAAACCGAGCAACTCGCGCGCTGAGAACGCAGCCTTTTCTTGCTGGCACCCTTCCGTCGGGCTATGAAGGCATCCATCGACACGGTACGCGTCGCCGGGACCCAGGACGGGCCCGTCCCGGTCGTCGTCCTCGAGGTCGAGGACGACGACGACGTGTTGCCGATCTTCATCGGGTTCGACGAGGCTATCGCCATCGTCCGGGGACTGGACGCCACTGACATCGGGCGACCGCTCACCCACGACCTCTTGCTGGATGTGATGGAGGAACTCGGCGGGCGCGTGACCAAGGTGGTCGTGAGCAAGGTCGAGTCGGGCACCTACATCGCCGACCTGCACGTGAACACGCCGCGGGGCGACGTGGTCATCGACGCTCGCCCCAGCGACTCGCTCGCGCTGGCGGCCCGGACGAACGCCCCTCTCGAAGTCGACGACGAGGTGTACGAGGACGGCCGACGCGCCCCGGAAGAGTTCGCCGAACTCGACGACATCCGCGAGGTAGCCGACTACACATGACAGAGACCACCGACGAGATACTCGACGACCTGTTCGCGGTCATCGAAGACCGCAAGGCAACGCTCCCCGAGGACTCCTACACCGCCAGCCTGTTCACCCACGAGAAGGGCGAGAACGCGGTGCTGGAGAAGCTGGGGGAGGAGGCGACGGAACTGATTCTGGCCGCGAAGGACGACGACCACGACGAGATTGCCCACGAGAGCGCCGACATCGTCTACCACCTGCTCGTGTTGCTCGCGATGAAGGACATGGACGTGAGCGACCTGCGTGCGGAGCTGGCGGAACGGCGGTAGGCGGAAAGAATTCTGGGAGCCGGCTGTTTGCTCACTCGTCGTGTTTCGCCCTCTTGGCGATGCACTCGAGGTGTTCGTGCCGACGAGCAGTCCACTCGCGCCGATGGACGAGACGGCGCGACCGCAACGAGTCGTCCTCACACGGACGAGACGGGATAAACGCGCTTTTATGGCCGCTCGACATAGGACCGTGCATGATTTTCGAGAATCTTCCGACGACACCACGGTCGGAGGAACTCATCGACAAGGCGTTCTCGCGGGCGGCCCGTGCAGGCCGGGCCAAGTCCGGACACGACGCCCAGACGTCGATGCTCCAGACGGCGTCGAACATCCTTTCGGACAATCTGGAGAACGTCGTCACGGCCTGGCCGGACTTCGACGAGGTCGACCCGTTCTACTACGAACTCGCGGACGCCATCGTCGACGTCGACGAGGTGCGCAAGTCGCTGTCGGAGGTCACCTGGGCCTCCCGCAAGACCGCCGAGATTCGACAGGAGTACGAGGGCCGGATGCGCCGGAACGACCTCGACACCGCCCGGAAGTACCGCAAGCAGGCGTTCGCCCGCCTCGCGGACGTCGTCGAGGAGATCGAGGACGACCTGTTGCGAATCGGCGCGGCCCGCGACGAACTGAAGACGCTGCCGGACATCAACCCGGACGAGCCGGCCATCGTCGTCGCCGGCTACCCGAACGTCGGGAAGTCCTCGTTCGTCAACGCGGTCACCCACGCGCGTGGCGAGACCGCGACGTACCCGTTCACGACGAAGGGAATCGGTGTCGGCCACTTCGAGCGCCAGCACATCCGCTACCAGATCGTCGACACGCCGGGGCTGCTCGACCGCCCGCCCCAGGAGCGAAACGACATCGAGGCCCAGGCCGTCTCGGCACTCACCCACCTCGCGGACTGCGTGCTGTTCGTCATCGACGCGAGCGCCAACTGTGGCTACCCGCTGGAGGCACAGCTCGAACTCCTCGCCGCCGTCGAAGACCAGTTCGACGACGTTCCGGTCATCACGGTCTGCAACAAGAGCGACGTCTCGCGTGACGTCGACGCCGACTACTACATGAGCGTCACCGAGGACGAGAATCTGGAGACGGTCCTCGATGCGGCGGTCGACGCGGTCGGGTACGAACCGGAATTGCCGTTCGACGGCTGAATCGGCCGGTCACCTCCGGTTCGTCGCTTCGTCTCAGGCTATCTCGTAGACGACGTTGACGGTCACTTCGACGTCGATTGGACCCGGTTCGAGCGTCGTGCTCGCGTCGGCTTCGGCCGCGCGGTAGACCGGGAACGGCGGCTGGTGGCCACCGCTGGAGACGGTGAGGCTCGTTATCTTCACGATGGAGACACCCGCAGCACTGGCGGCGGCGTTCGCGTCCTTCTCGGCAGCCGCGACGGCCCTGGCGATGGCGTCGGTCCGGAGGTCGGCGATGCGTTCGTCGCTCAACTCGAACGAGACGCTATCGACACGGGCCGCGCCGTTGGAGACGGCGAGGTCGATGATTCGCCCGGCGTCGCTCACGTTGTCCGTCTTCACCTCGTAGGCGTGGACCGCGGTGTAACCGGTTATCTCCCGGCCCTTCTCGTAGTCGTACTGTGGGACGAGCCGGTAACTCGTCGTCTTCACGTTCTCGTCGGGAATCCCGGCATCACGGAGTGCCTGACGCATACTCGTCGAGTCCTGTGTCGCGAAGTTTCGGGCACTATCGGCGGTCTTCCCCTCGCGTTCGACCGCGATGGAGACGACCACGAGGTCAGCAGGGGCGGACACCGTTCCAGTCCCCGAGACGGAGAGGGTACTCTTCGATTCTCCGTCGTCGGTGCTGGCGACGGCGGCCGTGCCGTCGTCACCGGCCCCGACCATTCCGAGGCAGCCGGCGGTCGTGACGAGCAGTGCCACGAGTGCGACTGCGACTTTCAGGTTCATACTCACTCATGGTAGGGGAGCTACCGAGAAGAACTATCGAGCACTCGTTGGTTACGTGGTTTCGCTCGCGTCCCCCGCCGACTCGTACTCCATGTACCGGACTTCGACCACCACGTCGTCTCCGTTCACGACCGTCTCGCGGAGCCGTTCGGGGAGTCCTGAATACGTCTCTCTGGGGGGTCTGGCGAGCGTGACGACGACGCGTTCCGGTCGGGGGTCGAAGACGCGCTGGTACAGGTTCTCCTCGTGGACGAGGTTCACGTCGACGAGTCTGAGCTCTGGGTACTCTTCGACGGTCTGTTCGACACCAGTTATCATGTCGTCCTCGATGGCCGCGGTCGTGTAGGACATGTAGGTGACGCCCCCGAGGAACACCGAGAGGATGGCGATGGACGCGACGAGGATGGCGGCACGTTTTATGGTCGCAGTCCGGGCTTCGTCCAGTCTGAGCCAGTGCTCGGGGCGGTAGCCCGAGTACCAGAGGGTCGCAGTCGCGGCGAGGTTGATGGAGAGGACGTTGACCAGGACGAGGACGGTCGCACCGAGGACGACCAGCGGCTTCATGTAGGCAATACCGATGCCGATGACGGCAGTCGGCGGGACGAGGGCGACTGCGATCATGACGCCCACGAGCGAGGCCGAGACGCCGGAACGCATCGACATCGCGCCCGCGATACCGGCCCCGAGTGCCACGGCGAGTGAGAGGATGTCCGGGCGCAATCGCTCCTGGACCTGCCCCACGACGAGGATGTCCATCGGGGGGATGAGGTGGAGTGTCTTGAGCACCGTGGCGAAGGCGGCCGCTGCCACGATGGCCACGGCGAGGCCGAGCAACTGGAGGCGGGCCCCACGGGTGAAGAGGTCGGCATCGTCCAGGACGGTCCCGACGCTCGCGGCCATCGCGGGCCCGATGAGCGGCGCGATGACCATCGAGCCGACGACGACGGCGGCGGAGTCGAGCAACACGCCCGCGGTGGCGATGACGACACTCACGACCGTCAGGAGGACGTACGCCGGAATCTCCGGGGCCATCTCTGCGGCCTGTGTCTTCAGCTCTTCGCGCGAGATACGGTTCGTGGTCTCTTCTTCCTCGGCGTACTTCTCCTGGAGTCGTTCGAACTTCTTCGAGACGACCGTCTCGGCGTCGAGGATGACGGTGTAGGACTGCCGTTCGATACCTGACTCGCGGAGTTGCTGGAGAATCGGCTCGACGGCCTCGGTGGGCAACGGGAACGAGACGACGCCCGTGTACTTCCGACCGCTCGTCTCGTCGGTGAGCACGTAGTCGATGCCCTCGTCGTCGAGGACGTCGAGAACGGCCTCGCGCTTGCCCGCCGGAATCATGACCTGTACGAGTCGCACGTCCGTTCCGACGGGAAACTGATAGAAATATCTCTCGCATGGGCGACCATCGCTCGGGATGGTGAACAGGCGACGCCTCCCGCGGTTGCCGGGGAGGGCGTCGCACAACCGCGTGGTCCTCGGCAGTGACCGTCAGCGCACGCAGGGACTGGCTGCGAGTTCGGATAAAAGGTCTCGCACGTCAGGGGCGGAGTCCGCGAACCGCGCCGACCAGCCACTTCGTCGCCGGGAAGAGCCAGCGCTCGTGGCGGAACCGGTTGTAGCCGTGGATGGTCAGGCCGACGAAGACGATGCTGGCGAGGAGTGCGGTGAACCAGAGGGCGGTCCCGGTCGGGAGGGAAAGCGCGGCGACCCCGAAGCCGACCAGTGCCGCCAACGTTGTCGGGAGCAGGGCGTCGACGACGCCGACCGAGAGTGCTGCGAGTGATTCACCGAGGGCCATACGTCACTGCAAGAGGGTGGGGCTGATAGACCCAGCGCTCGAGGGTGGCCGTCGATGCGAGCGCGAACTGCTATCGTCCTCCCCTTCGTCGGGACGACACATGTCGTGCTGTCTGGAACCGGGGGCGTGGGAGTACCGAGACGAGAACGACGACCGAATCGAGACGCTGGTGGTCCGCGCGTTCTTCGACGGTGACCTTCGATTCGCCGAGCGGGAGAGTGCCGAGGGCGAGCGGTCGGTCGCCGCGATCTTCACCGACCCGGCGACGGGTGACTGGATGGAGACCCGGGTCGGCAGCGAGGGCGAACTGGTGGAGCTTCGTGGGCCGGTCTCAGACGACAGGGTGGAGGCAACGGGCCGTGGAGTGACCGCGTCGGGGACCGAACGGCGATGCCGACAGACGCTGTCGGTCGACGAAGACGGTGTCGTCCGCGTGACCGAGGAACAGGCTTCTGGCGACGACTCGTGGTCGCCGTCGCGTCGGGGTCGATACGTCCGCGTCGGTGACGCGCCACCGGCAGTCGACCCGACTGCGAGTCGGAGCGCGGTCGCCGGCACCGACCCGGCGACGCTCCCGCCGGAGCGCCAGTTCGATTTCTGGGTTGGGGAGTGGGACGTCTCGACCGCCTCGGGCGACCCTGCCGGGTACAACGTCATCGAGTCGACCCTCGGCGGCGCACTCCTCGTCGAACACTGGGAGAGTGCCGGGGGCGGCGCTGGCAAGAGCCTGAACTGCTACGATGCGGGCGCTGACGAGTGGCTGCAGACGTGGGTCGATTCGACCGGTGGGACCATCGTTACTCGGGGTCGGTTCGAGGACGGGGCGATGCGGCACTCGGGGACGTTGACTGAGGCCGACGGTACGCGGAACCCCTACCGCGGCACGTGGACGCCGGAGGCAGATGGGACGGTCGTCCAGGTGCTCGAAACCTCCGACGACGACGGCGAGACCTTCGACGAGTGGTTCCATGGGACCTACGTCGACGCGACCGAGTGAGCTCTGGTGGCAGCTACGATCGAACGCCCCCGTGCCGGGGTCTGAACGTCTCGCACACCCGCGACGGAACCAGACACGTTTTTCCCCGTCCCCCGGCTACGACCGTCCATGTTCGAGAACCGCCCGAACCGAGAGAGCGAGGTCGTCCTGGTAGGGCGGTCGAACGTCGGCAAATCGACGCTGATGCGCCAGCTCACCGGGCACCGCTTCGACACCGGCGGCAAACCCGGCGTCACCCGCTCGCCGAATCACTACGACTGGGCACCGGAGGACTTCATGATAACCGACCTGCCGGGGTTCGGCTTCATGTCCGGGGTGGACGAGGACCGACGCGAGGCCATCAAGGACGACATCGTCCACTATCTCGAGGAGTACGCCGACAACTTCCTCCTCGGTGTGGTCGTCGTCGACGGGAAGAGCGTCATCGACATCATCGACCGCCACTCCGGCCCGGACTCCATCCCCTACGACGTGGAGATGTTCCACTTCCTCCAGGAACTCGGTGTCCCCACCATCGTCGCCGTCAACAAGATGGACAAGGTCGACGACAGGGACGCGCGACTGAACGACCTGTGTGACCGCCTCGGGCTCTATCCGCCGTGGGAACAGTGGCAGGACACCATCGCGCCTATCTCGGCCAAGCAGGGTCGTATCGATGCGTTCGAGCAGGCCGTCCGCGACGTGCTCCACGACCACAAGCGCGACGACCTGCTGAAGTTCTTCTGAACGCCTGCCGCCGCCACGGGCCGGTTTTCTGGTAGACCACATCCCTGATGGCCGATGGTGATAAGTGGATGGCAGAAGACGACAATACGATGACATCTGAAGGGCGGTACGTGGTGAACGTCGAAGCGGCCATCTATCGCGACGGGGAGTACCTGCTCGTCGAACGCGCCGCCGAAGAGGACCACGCACCGGGGTCGCTGGCGCTCGTCGGAGGAACCGTCGAGCGGACGGACCACGACACGAGCGCGCTCGAGAGTACCGTCCACCGGGAGGTCCGCGAGGAAGTCGGGCTGTCGGTCACGGACCTCCGGTACGTCCAGAGCAACGCGTTCGTCACCGATTCTGAAGACCCCTGCCTCAACGTCGTCTTCCTGGCGCGTCACGACGACGGCGAAGCCCACATCGCGGCCCCGGACGAGGTGACCGACCTTCACTGGCTCGCGCCCGCCGCAGTCGAGACCCATTCCGACGTGCCCGAGTGGACCGCCGCTTTCGTCGCGCTCAGCGACGAACGACGGCAGACCCTCGGGTGGTGAGTCGCTCTCACCCGAGTTCCTTCGCCATGAGCTTGACCGGGAGTTCGGCGGTGACGCCGTTCCCGGAGGTCTCGACGACTTCGTCGCCGACCACGTCCCAGCCCGCCTGCCGGTAGAACGGGACCGCGTTGAGCGACGCCCACAGGTAGCACTCTTCGTGCCCGGCGTCTCTGGCTGTGCTCTCGAGGTGAGCGAGCAGGGCGGAACCGACTCCCCGCCGTGCCTGCCCGGGGCTGACGTACACCGCCCGCACCTCCCCGTCGTCGACCACGAGGTGCCCGTAGCCCGCCAGTTCACCGTCGACCTCCGCCACGACGACGTGCTCGCCCGGTTCCTCGACCGGATACCGGTCGGGACGCTTGCCACCCGACCATGCCCGTACCTGTCGCTCGTCGTAGTGCGTGCGACCGAGTTCGCGGGCCGACGCCTCGTGCATCGTAGCGATGGCTGGCGTGTCCGCTGGCGTGGCCCGACGGACGGTGACCATACGACCAGAGACGTGGCTCTGTGAGAAGAGTGCAGTGACCGTGCAGGTCCGCCTGTCGGACGTCTCGCCACGGCTGTAGACAGGTTCTACGACGGAGAACGTACGAAAGCGCGTGAGAGCCTCGAGACGGAGCAGCAGGATGGGCACGGGTTCGTCCGTCTGGACGTAACTACCCACCACGTCCCCCCGAACTGGATAGTCACAGTCCCCCCAGAGTGTGCAATCCAGCCCTCTGTGGTGTCGTGCCGTCGGCAGCACCCGCCACCAGACTCTACGCATCGATGACGGTGGGCAGCGACGGGCCACAGCGAACGAGCCCTTTCGAGACTGCGCCACACGTCATCGAGATGAAACTACGCTCGCTCTCGTGATAGCCGCACCCTCTTACTGGTCAGAGACTGTCGTGCCGGCGCTATGAGGGGTCCGACCGATGTCACTGAATCCCTCCAGCAACGTCCGGAACACGGTCCGTTGGACGTTCCGGAGGTGGTGATGGAAGGTCTGGCGCGTGATGTCCAGCCGGTCAGCCAGCTCGTCGCTCGTGCTCGCCCGTGGCCGTTCGAAGTACCCACCGTAGTAGCCCGTGGTGAGTGACATCCACTGCCGCTCGGTCAACTCGTCCTGAACGACGGACCGGAACAGTCGTGGCGTGATACTCAGTTCGACGTTCGTCAGTTCGATGTCCGGGTAGTACGTCGCGGCCACTTCCGTGAGGAGTGAGACGTCACTCTTCGGGGGGACCTCACCGACGATGACGAACGCGTCGTCCTCGATGTACGCGGTCTTCGTCGTGCCGCCGAACTCGCGAAACAGCTTCCCCATCGATTCGCCGGTGGAATGTCCCTCGATTCGGAACTCGTCGCCACGCTTGTTGAACAGCCGAAGGTCGATGATGTGTGGGAACTGTCGGAGTGCGTCCATTACTCCTCGCGGATTCGCGCCGGAGATGGTGAGGTACTGGAGGACAGACCCGTCTGCCAACTCGACGATGCCGTCGAGTTCCATCTCGATGTCGGGAGAGATCGCCCGGAACGCCTGCCCGAGTTCAACCGACCTGAACTCGACGTTCAGCACCTGGTCGGCCGTGAGGTTCGGGAGCGAGAACTCGTCTTCGCCCTGTCGCGAACCTGTCTCCGTCGGGAGCCACCAGATTCTGGTGTTTCCACCCACCTTCTTCGATGCGAGACGCCCGCGCTGGACCAGTCTGTCGAGTTTCTCGTACGCCGTCCGGTGTGCACAGTCGAGCGCAGTTGCCACCTCACCCGTGGATCGAGGCTCGTGCGGGTCACGTCCCGCAGTGAAGATCGAGAGAACCGCTTCTTCGGGAACCCATCGACCGGAATCACCCATTGCCTGCTAGTGAACGTCAATCGAGTTAGTCGTTCTGTTCGAAACTGAATCTATCAGTGTGTCTCTTCTTCTACGAGTGTCGGACGGACGAGTCCGGAGCGGCGAGTCCTGGTGGGAACTGGTCGATACTATGTCCGTGGTTTGGGGAACGTCCTCTTCACAGGGGACTCGGGAGCGAATCGCTGAGTTCTACGAATAGTCGCTCGAGAACGCCGGTTGTAGCCGGCTACGTGTGGTGGCTCGGGGAAAGTCCTCGTCACAAGGGGCTCGGAGGGGGTAACTGTCGTCACTGCCACCGACTAGCCGTCGGAGGTCGAGCGTCAAGAATCCACCTTTCTGGCTCCGGAAAAACCGCAGAAACCGAACGAGAAGAGAACCGCCTAGCCTTCCACGCCGCCGAACGACAGCCCGCCCTCGATGTACCGCTGTGCGAAGAGGTACACGAGGCCGAGGGGGGTGGCGAACAGCAGCGCGAACGCCGAGAAGCGCGCCCACGGGATGGAGTACTCGCCGATGATGGAGTACAGCCCGACCGGGAGCGTGTAGTTCTCGGTCCCGAGCAGCGTCTGGGCGACGATGAACTCGGTCCAGCCGGTGAGGAAGGTGAAGATGAACACCGTCGCCAGACCGGCCTTCGAGAGTGGCAGGATGATCTCGGTGACGACGCGCCACGGGGGTGCGCCGTCGACGATGGCGGCTTCTTCGTAGGAGACGGGGATACCGTCCATGTACGTCTTGAGCAGCCAGGTGTTGAACGGCACGGCGGTGGCGGCGTAGTACACCGAGAGTGCGAGCTTGTTGTTGTTGACGCCGAGCTGGACGAAGACGGTGTACAGCCCGATGAGCAGGGCGATACCGAGGCCGCCGCCCACCTGCGTCAGCAACACGTAGCCGAACAGGATCTTGTTCCGGCCGACGAACTCGCGCCGGGAGAGCGCGTACGCGCCCGGCACGATGAGCGACATCGCGATGAGCACCGTGGGGATGGCCACGGTCATGCTGTTCACGAGGAAGCCTTTGAAGCCCGAGGGGTTGTCGATGCCGTGGGCCGAGGCGTCGAGGAACGTGACCGAGGGGGTGTTGACCACGATGGCGGAGTTCGTCAGCGGGATGTTGAAGCTGATGGCGTAGCCCGGGACGATGAGGTCGCCGATGACCCAGATGAACGGCTTCAGCGACGGGTCTTTCGGCAGGAGGTTGAGGCCGCCGGTGGAGTAGATGGAGCCGCCGGAGCCCGACAGCGCCGAGATGAGTATCCAGTACAGCGGGAACAGCAGGAGGAGCACGACGACGAGTGCGCCGAACGTGATGCCCGCCGTCTTGAGCGGCCTGGTCGGGGAGACTTTCCCCTCCCGGATGGCGTGGATGGTGTACCGGACCTCACGGGCCAGTTCGACCGGGGCCATCACGGCGTTCTTCGTGTCCTCTTTCAGACTGCGCGCGACGGAGCGAAGCAGGCTCATGCCTCGTTCACCCCGTCGGCGAGCCGACCTTTCTTGACGTTCAGCCACATGAACACGCCGATGATGACGACGGCGATGAGGCTGATGGCGGCACCCTCACCGTACTGGGAGAACGAGAACGCCTCCTTGTACGCGTAGAGGATGATGAGTTCGTTGGCGCGTGCGGGTCCGCCCTCGTTGAACACGAAGGGGATGAGCAGTTGCTGGAACGACGCGGCTGCGGTCAGGATGGACGCGAACAGCACGGGCCGTTTGATGGATGGGAGCGTCACGTGCAGGAAGCGCGAGAAGTAGCCCGCGCCGTCGACCATCGCGGCCTCGTGGAGTTCGTCCGGGACGTTCTGGAGTGCGCTCACGGTGATGATGACCATGAACGGGTACGCGAGCCAGGCTTCCGTGACGTTGTACGCGAGAAACGCCATCCAGCGCTGGCTCATCCAGGCGATGGAGTCCATGCCGAGCATGGCGAGCACCTGGTTGGCGAGGCCGAACTCGGCGGAGCTGAAGATGCCACGCCAGACGGTGATGGTGAAGATGGCCGGGAGCCCCATCGGGACGATGATGAGCGAGCGCATGAACCGCTTGCCGCGCACGCGTTCACCCGTCACGACGAGGGCGATGCCGAGGCTCACGGCGATCTTCAGGGCGACGCTCGTGGCCACGAACAGCCACGTGATACCGAACGAGTTCCAGAACGCGGGGTCACTGAGGACGGTGACGTAGTTCTCGAGGCCGATGAACGTCGCTTCGCCGAACGTGAGCAGCGACATCGCGCCGTCACCGGCGAACAGGTTCGACGGCTTGGCGTTCGTGAACGACACCCCGATGAGGTACATGATCGGGAACAGCATGAACGCCGAGAACATGAACAGCCCCGGCAGCACGAGAAGCAGCGACGCGTCTTCCCGCTCCAGGAAGGGGATGTCTTCGACCCGCGATGCAACGCCGGATTTGGTACTCATGTTACTCCCAGTTGGCGCGGATTTCCTTCTCGGCCTGTTCGAGTGCGGGCTTGGGGTCGGCGTCGCCGTTGAACACCTTGGTGAGTGCGGAGCCGACGGGACTCCAGACCTTGTTCATCTTCGGGTGCGTCGGCATCGGGGTCCCCATGGCGACGGACTCGGAGAACGCGCTGACCTCGTCGGGCAGTTCGTCGCTGCCGGCGAGGCTGGAGAGGACCGGGATGGCGCCCTGTTCCTTGGCGGCCTGGAGCGCACGGTCCTCGTTCGTGACGTGCCACTCGGCGAACTGCCGGGCGGCGGCCGCGCTGGCGTCGGCGTCTTCCATGCCCTTCGAGAAGAACCACATCGTGATACCCGTGTAGGGGTTCGGCTCGCCACCCTCTGGCATCGGGAGCTTCGTGACGCCGTAGTTCACGCCCTTCTCGTTGAGCGTCGCGAGGTACCACGGGCCGTTGATGGCGAAGGCGGCGTTGCCTTCCGCGAAGGCGGCTGCCTGGGCCTCGTAGCCCGGGTCCTTCGGCATGTACGGCGTGAAGTTGTCGAGTGCGAAGTTGAGGCCCTTGACCGTCTCGGACTTGGTGAGGCCGAGCATCGGGTCCTTGTCGGGGTTGAAGTAGTAGCCGCCGAAGGCCTGCAGCCAGGCGCTGGCGAAGTACGGGTCGAACGGCATACCGAGGCCGTACTGGCTGCTGCTGGGGTCGTGGTACTCGTCCATGACCGCCGTCATGTCGGCGACGGTCTCGGGGGCCTCGTCGACGATGTCCTTGTTGTAGATGAGGGTAACCGTCTCCGCGGAGTGCGGGAGGCCGACGACCTCACCGTCGAACTGGACCGCCTGTGCGGCCGCGTCGGTGAAGGTGTCGAGACTCACCGAGAGCTGGTCGCCCTGCCCGGTGACGAAGCCGCGCTGGTGGTAGTCACCGACCCAGTCGTGCGCCCACTCGAACAGCTTCGGGCCCTGACCGGCGGGAATCGCGCTCGTCGTCTTCTTCGCGAGGTCCGCGATGTCCGCGCCCTTGATGGTGTGTTTCGTGTTGCTGTTGAAGTTCTCGATGGCGGACTTGCGAGCCGGAATCTCCGTGTCGGGGAGGCTGTACCAGACCTTCGCGGTCCCGGCCGGTCCTTCCGATTCGGTCATCTCCGAGTCGCCCGACTCGGTCTCGTCGCTGTCGTCGCCGCCACCGCCGCCGCTGTTACCGCCGTCGTCCGTCGGTGCCGAGGTCGACTGTTCCTGGACACCCACACAGCCTGCGAGCGTTCCGAGCGTTCCTGCCACTCCGAGCTTCTTGAGCACTGCCCTGCGTTCCATTGACATGGTGAATATTAGATGAATTAGTCCTTCACACCTTAAATCATTCGACTCCGTCACTATTGTTTGTACAACTTCCGTTGTACCCGGGGTGTTCTAGGACTCGTCGGCGTACGAGATGGTGGCCCGTGCGGTCGCCAGACCCACCGACTCGAGCGGGTCGTCACCGCTCGCTGCGACGACGGTGACCGCGTTGCGGCCGTCGACGAGCGTGACGGTCCCGTCGAACCCGCCGTCTGAGACGGGAATCGTCGTCGTCTCTGCACCCGTGCGAACGACGACTTCGGCGGCGTCGGTCGTCCCCGAGACCGACACTGTCTCCGCGTCGACGACCGGGTCGGGGAACGTCACCTCGAGCGTCGGTGCAGGTTCGGATGGATTCCCGTCCGCGTAGCGCGTGCGGGTGAACGCAGGCATCTCGACCGGTTCGTCCGCGTCGATGCTCCAGGCGAGGCGAACGAACTGTGCCATGCTCCACGAGAGGGGGGTGGCACTGCCCGTGCCCTCTCCGAACTCCCAGCCGTACTCCGTGGCGTCCTCGCGGTCCCACACCTGCTCGGGAATCATCCGTCCCTCGTTGGCGAACCGGGCCATCGTCCGGAGCAGGTTCGCTGGCGCGAGGTCGCCCGACTCGGTCCCCGCACGAAGCTCGTACTCGGCGCGCTCGCCGGTGAAGATGGGCCACAGCCGCCCCTTCGTGTTGGGGGCGACCGACCAGGGCGCACCCGACTCGCCCTCGCCGTAGCCGTCGCCGTTGTAGCGGTACCACGCGGGGCCGTCCGGCGTGTCCACCCGGATGGTCTCGTCGACGACCGCCAGCGAGTTCCGAACCAGGTCGTTCCCGGCGTCGACGATACCGAGCCGGACGAGTTCGAGGAAGCCGGCGTCGACGACGGCACGCTCGTCGAGCGTCGGCCCCCCGTTGGCGAGCCCGCGGTCCGCCCCGTCGTCGGGGTCGCGGTCGTCGTTCACCCGGACGTAGTACGGCGGTTCGTGGCCGTCCGCGCCTGTCGTGGTCGCACACCACTCGGAGACGCCGTCGCGCCAGCGGTCCGCGAGGCCGAGGTAGACCAGCGCGTCCTCGCGTTCGCCCTCGTCGGCCGCGATGCGGGCGGCACACGCGAGTCCGGCGACCTCGGCCGCGATGGTACTCGGCGAGAAACCGCCCTCTTCCTCCCAGCGTTCCTGGGCCGTCTCGGGGCCGCTCCGGGCCACGTAGTCCGCCGAGGCCCTGATGGACTCGTAGTCGTACGCGGCCTGCTCGAATCCGTGACCGTGGCGTTCACGCAGCTGGTAGGCCATCACGAGCGGGAACGCGACGTTGTCGAGTTGCTCGCCGCCCCAGCGGGTCCGGCCGTCGAGGTACGTGTTCTGCGGGAGGAAGCCCTGTTCGTCCTGCTGGACGGTCAGGAGGTACTCCGTGGCGGCGACGGCCGCGTCGACGTGGCCCATGGCTTCGAGGGCGGTGAACGCCTGGTAGAGGTCGCGCGACCAGACGAAGTTGTAGCCCACGTCGCTGGCTTCGTCGGCGATGACGCCCTTGCCCCACGGGACCGAGGGTGAGGCGATGCCCGCACCGTGGAACGTCTTGTCCTCGACCGCGCGGAGGGCCATCGCGGCGGTCCGGTACTGGGGTTCGAGGGTCGAATCTCCCGTGACCGACTCGGGCACGGCCACCTCCTCGAAGAAGGATTGCCAGGAGGCGCGGTAGTCCGCGCGAACCGTCTCGTACCCGCGGTCGAGTGCGCGCCGGGCCTCGGCGGTCGCGTCTTCGGCGGCCGCGTCCTGCACGAACCCGATGGCCGCGGTCGTCTCGACGGTCCCGGAGCCGAGCCTGCCCGCCAGGAAGAGGTTCCCGTCGGCCGACTCGCTCGGGTCCAGCGCCTCTCCCCGCTGGACGAGTGCCATCGCGGACTCGGACTCCACGTCGCCGACCGTCGCCCAGTCGAAGCCGTCGGCGGCTGCGACGCTCGCGGCGACCACGTACGGGTTCCCGTCGTCGTCGAGGACCGCTCCACCGGTCGGTGCGTCCTGTGCAGCCAGCGCGTAGCCGTCACCATCTGCGAGGCGGACGCCCGAGTCGCCCGCCGTCGCGGCGGCGATGGCCGGACGCGCGACGAGGTAGAGGTCGTACCCGTCGGCGGCGTCGAACGCAACGTCCATGAGGATGGCGTCACCTGCGGGGTCGGCCGCGTACTCGACCTGGAGCGACCAGTCCCGGTCGTCGGTCGCGGCGACCTCGTGGCGGTAGAGCAGGGCGTCGTCGGTGACCGGGACGACGTCGCGCTCGACCGGGTCGTCGTCGCGCCGGTCCCGATTGTGGGTCCGGACGACGTACCCGTCGCCGTCTGTCACGAGGAAGTCGACGGTGCGGAAGTGCATGAGGTCGACGCGCGGGAAGCGCGGTTCGGTGAGTGCACCCTCGGTCAGGGTGAACCAGACCCGAGAGGGGTCTGCTGTACCGTGGTCTGCGGCGGTCCCGAGTCCGTACTTCTCGCCGGTCGTCCAGAACGGGGCGAGTTCGACCGGGTCGAGTTCTGGCGTCGCGGTCGCCGTCGCGGTGGGCGTCTCGGTCGGCGAATCGTCCTCGTCGACGACGGTCGCCGTCCCATCGGCGTCACCTTCGCTCTGGCCGTTACAGCCGGCGAGGCCGACCGCCGCGACTCCGCCGAGGCTGCCGAGGAGGGCGCGCCGGGTCGGGCGCGTCCGTCCGTTCGTCGTTTCGTCACTCATTATCGTGGTAACTGGTGGCGTGGTTGGCAAAAGTGCTACGAAATTATGCATCACAGTTTTCGCTGAGAGGGCAAGAACTATACTGTGGGAAAACGACTCATGCCAATAATGGCTACTGTCACGCTGGACAACCTGCGAAAGGAGTTCGACAACGGGCGCATCGTCGCCGTCGACGACGTCTCGATCGACGTACAGGACGGCGAGTTCGTCACCGTCGTCGGCCCCTCGGGGTGCGGGAAATCGACGACGCTCCGGATGCTCGCGGGCCTCGAACGGCCCACATCCGGGAAGGTGTACGTCGGCAACGAGGACGTCACCGACGTCCACGCGCGAAAGCGCGACGTCGCCATGGTGTTCCAGAACTACGCGCTGTACCCACACAAGACGGTCGCCCAGAACATGGGCTTCGGCCTGCGCATGAGCACCGACCTCTCCAAGGACGAGCGAAAACAGCGCGTCCTCGAGACGGCCCAGATGATGGGCATCGAGGACTTGCTCGAAGACAAGCCCGACGAGTTGTCCGGCGGCCAGAAACAGCGTGTCGCCCTGGGCCGCGCCATCGTCCGTGAACCCGACGTGTTCCTCTTCGACGAGCCACTATCGAACCTCGACGCGAAGCTCCGGACCTCGATGCGGACCGAGATTCAGCGCCTCCAGGCCGACCTCGACACCACCGCCATCTACGTCACCCACGACCAGGAGGAGGCGATGACGATGGGTGACCGCATCGTCATCCTCAAAGACGGCGAACTCCAGCAAGTCGGTGCGCCCAAGGAGGTGTACAACAACCCGGCGAACGAGTTCGTCGGCGGGTTCGTCGGCTCCCCGAGCATGAACTTCCTCGACGTCGAGGTCCACGAGACTGGCGGCAGCCTCACGCTCCGTGGCGAGGGTCGCTTCGAGTACCACCTCGACGAGGCAGAAGCGGCCCGCCTGCGCGACGCGAACGCCGCCACGGAAGTCCGTCTCGGTATCCGCCCCGAGGACGTGTTCGTCACCGAGGGCGGCCAGAACGCCCAGCCGACCACGGTCGAGGTGCTCGAACCCATCGGGAGCGACAACTACCTCTACCTCGACCTCGGTGCGGACTTCATCGCCCGCGTCGACTCCGACGTCGAACCGGAGCCCGGCGAACAGATACAGGTCACCTTCGACTCCAGCGACGTCCACCTCTTCGACGCCGATACCGGCGAGTCGTTGTTCCTCGACCGGGCCGAAGAGCGGACCGTCACCGCCTGAATCTCCGTCTCACTCGAGTTCCTTCCGGGACTGATTCACATCGGGCGGCGTCACGAACCAGTGTCAGACCGAACCACCACTCCAGACCGACACTCCAGATTACTCCTCTTCGTCGTCCGAATCTCGCTCCGAAAGCGGTCGTGACAGCCGGTCGAACCGGCTTTGTGCAGCAGATTTTCTTCTCTGTGTCTCGTCAGGCTCGTAGGTGAGAACGGTCTGGTCGCTCCCGCCCACCCTGAGCGTGAATATCGCGTCCTGATGACGACCCTCCGGTGGCAAGAACGTTCGCGGGAAGACGAGCTCTGCGACCTGCTCTCCGTCGTCCTCACAGAGCAGGACTGCCTGGTCCTCCTCGAACCGGTCGAGCACTGCGGTGAACGTCCGCTCGGTCATCGGTAGTTCTCCTCTAGGACGGTCTCGCCGTTATCTGTTTGCACGATGACCGTGTCTCCATCGTTGTTCCAGACGGGAACAGTGCTCCCCCAGTAGAGGTCTGTCGCCGTGTCGTCGCCACTCCCGGTGTGCAGCGTTACGGAGGCTCCAGCCGCCAGCGTGAACCCATCAGGAACCGTGTAACTGCTCCCGGCGGCGTCACTGACCGTCCATCCCGACATGTCGAGGGGGTCGCTGCCGTCGTTGCTGAAGGTCAGGTACTCGTCGTTGAGGTTCGCGGATTCGGTCCCTCTCGCATCGGCGTGGACGTACTCGAGTGCGATACCACCGTCAGTTACCACCGGGGTGGGAGTGAACCGTTGCGGTGTCTTCGTGGGCTCACTCGGTCGGTCTGACACACCGTCTGTCGTAATCGTCTGTCTCACGGTGGCTGGTTCCATCGTCCCGGGGGCGACCGGCGCTCCGTCCCGAATCGCGGTCGGTTCGGTCGGTGCCTGACGCTGGGTTGCGATGGTCAGTGTCTGGCCGTCGGTGACGAGCTCGATCGAACCGTGGGTCGCCGTCCAGTACGCCGGGACAGACCGGTCGGCGAGTCGCTGGAGCACCGTCTGGTGTGGGTGCCCGTACTGGGAGTCGTACGCACTGGAGATGATGGCAACCGTCGGGGAAGCCGCGTCGAGCAGTGCCGCACTGCTACTCGTCTGACTCCCGTGGTGACCCAGTTTCAAGACAGTCACGTCGAGCTGGTCGCGCTGGTTCGCCACGAGATAGCCCTCGAGTGCCTCCTCGCCATCGCCAGTGAACAGGAACGAGATTCCACCGTGCTGAACCCGCAGTGAGAGACTGTTCTCGTTTCGAACCTCGTTCGCGATGTACCCTTCGGGTGGCGCGACGACGGACACGTCGACACCCTCGAACGGGATGCTATCGCCAGCACTGGCGCGATACAGCGGGACCTCGTGCTTCTCGACAGCATCGAGGTACCGAGCGAACGTGTTCGACGATGCGGCGAGCCCAGGGTCGTATATCGCTCCGACGCCATCGTACTGGGTCTCGAACGTCTCGATGACGACCGCGTGCCCGCCGATGTGGTCGGCGTCAGCGTGGGACGTGACGAGGTGGTCGATCCGTGTGATTCCCTGTGCTTCCAGATACTCGAGGACGTACACACCCCTGTTCCGCCAGTCGCCGGTGTCGATGAGCATCGTCTCGTTACTCGGGGCGACGAGCAGGACGCTCGTGGACTGGCCGACGTTGATGAAGTGAACGCCCAGCGTCCCGTTCGCGGTCGCTGGACTCTGTACTGCGGTGACGTCGGCCCGTGGCCCCTTCTCTGGCGGTGTCGTTGTGCCGTTCGACGTCCCGGTCTCGCCGACACAGCCTGCCAGTACGACGAGACAGACGAGCAAGACTGTCGTCCAGGACCGCGTGTTCCGCATACGTACTCTCACGCTTCACCGTCGCATATCCCCTCCGCTCACCCCCAGTTCGGCTCGTCCTCGACTTCCCGGGCGATTGTGTGGCCGGTCGTCGCGCCGAACGGAGAGACGGTGGCCGACAGACGTCGGCTTTCGAGGAAGGTCTGTGTCGAGTGCTGTGGGGTTCGACGGTGCCGGAGTACCAGCTCTGCGACCGAGTCGAATGGTGACGGTGTTACTGGTCTGCCAGGGCGCACCGCGCTTCCAGCAGGTCGTAGTCGTCCATGAGCGCGATGGTCGCCAGCCGGAGCGCGTGCGGCCAGCCGAGCGGGGTCGCACTGTCCGGTGTCCCGTCGTCGAACACCTGCTCGGGGAGGTAGGTGGTGTCCATGCACAGCGGTCCGCCGGGGAGGACGAGCGCGAGGAGGTCCCGTGCGAGTGCCCCGAACGCTTCGGCGCGGTCGTCGTCGTGGTCGTCGAGGATGGCTGCGAGGCTTGCAGCGGCGTGAGCCCCCCAGGCGGTCGACACCGACCAGATCTTCTCGGCGTGTTGCTCGCGCATCCGCCAGCCGTCACCCTCGTACCGGACGAGCCCCTCGACGTCGTCGCATGGCTCGCGCCAGAGTGTCTCGACGACGGTCTCGACGTGGGAGACGAGGCGGTCGAGGCGCTGGTCGTCGAGCGACTCGAACTGGTCGTAGGTCCGGTGGGCGCCCGCGACGGCCAGCGTCGCGGAGTCACAGCGCGCGTCGAGGACCGCACCGTCCTCGTCGTCGGTGTACTCGCGGAGCGCGTAGATTCCCTTCTCCTCGACCCACAGGTCGTCGACGGCGTCGTACACCTGCCGGGCGCGGGTCGCCGCGTGGTCCGTGATGTCTGTCCCGACCGCACTCGCGTCTGCGAGTGTCGCGTACGCTTCGAGGAACGTCGCGGTCGTGTGAGTGAACCGGCCGGTCATGTCCTCCCAGGCGTTCTGGCAGACCTCGGGGCGACCGTCGGCTTCGAGTGTGTCGTCGAGGCTCTCGATGGCACTCTCGAGCGTCTCGGTTACGTCCGTCGCGTCGTCGTCGTCCGCAGTCGCCTCGGCGTACGCCCCGAGGAACGCGATGACGCTCCCGGTCTGGTCGGCCTGGTAGTCAACGTCGTCGCCCGACTCGAGCCGACCGTTCGCCCAGCCAGGGGCGAGGCTGGCGTCGTGCGGCCAGACGCGGTGTGGCCACGAGCCGTCCTCGCGCTGGGTCTCACGGTAGGCCGCTGCACTCCGGTCGTGCCACCCGGAGAGTGCGAGGTCGTACTCCGAGGCGGCTTCCAGGAGGAACAGCGATATCTCGGCGTCGTCGCGGAACCACGTGTAGCCGTAGCCACCGGAGTAAGCGTAGAAGGGGTCGAAGTCCGGCCCGGCGATACGGAGGCCGGTCCGACCGGAGAGGAACGAGAGGACACGCAGGTCGGCCGCCATCACCTGCGAGTAGGGGTGGTCGCCGGGGACGGTCACGTCGACCTGCTCGCTGGCAGCCGCTTCCAGCGCCGCACCATCGGTGTACCTCTCGGCGAGGTCGTCGAGGTGTCCGAGTGCATCCTCACGCCCGACCTCGTCGCTGTCGGTGAGCAGCGACGTCAGCGTCGCACCGCCATCTTCGACGGGGAGGAAGGCGACGAGATTGCCGCTGAGGCGAGCCTCTTCGTACCGACCGTTGCTGATGGGGCGGGGAAGGTCGACGGGCTCGTCGTCCAGAATCTCGCCGTACTTCGCGGCGACCTGTCCCTGAATCTCGGTGAACCCGGTCGCGCTTCCGACGAAGTCGTGTTCGTCCGTGTGGAACACCTCGACGGCGTCGCCGTGGTGGAGTTGTCCGATTCGGGTGTCCTGCGAGTCGGGGGCGAAGCCGACGAACGCCACGACTTCGACTGAACCGGGGTCGAGCGAGCCACAGTCGAAGTACGTGATGTGGGCGTCCCCCAGAGTCAGGTCGAACTGGGTGACCGAGCCGAGGTGGGTCTCGTGTTCGGTGACGACGAGTCCGGTGTCCTCGTGGTAGTTCTGCGAGACCGTCTGACAGTGGTCGAACCACAGTACGTCGCCGTCGACGCGTAGTCCGACCCGCGACCGTTCCAGTCCGTTGAGTCCAGTGAGCGGGTAGCCGTAGTCGGAGAGAGAGCCGTCCGGGTCGACGTGCACCAGTCGACCGTCGAGCCCGGAGAAGTGGCCGGCCGTGGACCGACACTCGCCCGGGAACGCCGTCGCATCGTGCCTGTGATGTTTGTAATCGTTGAGTGCGTCCCGTAGTTGCATTACCCACAGCATGGACCCCCCACGTTATAACAGTTGGTGTAATAGTCGTTCAAAATTTCATCCCAAGAATTGCCAGTGCCGGTCTCGACGGCCAGACCGACCGCTCTCGGCCGACGGTTCAAGTACCAGAAGAGGACCAGACGGAGCGTGGTCTGAACCGTGCCGTCCGGCGGTCGAGGCGGGTGTGCGGCGTGCCCCGGACGGCGGCGACGAATCGCCAGTGCAGACGCCGCCTGTTCGCCCTTACGAGTCGTTCTCGGCCGGGTTCGCGGTTCCCGACGCGTCAGCGTCTCCGTCGTCTCCCCAGGCCGTGAGTGTCGCCAGTTCCTCGGCGACCTCGCGCACGTCTCGCGTATCCAGTTCCCCACGTTCGGTGACGATCGTGTCGACGAGGTGTGGCGGCGTCTCGTCGAATATCGGGTTCGAGACGGCCAGCGGTGTGTCTCCGTCGTAGACGGCCGAGCGTCGACCCGTCTCCAGGTTGACCGTCTCCTCGAGACTCACCTTGTCCGTCGCGGCCACGACGTACAGGGGTATCTCCTCGTGGGCCGCCGCGAGGGCCGCGCCACGCGTCCCGGTCTTGTTCACGACCGTCCCGTCGGGGAGCACCGTGTCGGCGCCGACGAGCACCGCGTCCACGTCTTCGGTGGCCAGCGTGTGTGCGACGCCAGCGTCGGTCACGAGCGTGACCGGATACTCGTCGAGCAGCGACTCCGCGACAGTGATGCCTTCACGACCCGGTCGCGACTCGGCGACGAACACCTCCGTCGGGTCGCCGTCGCGGAGCGCACGGAGGACCGTCCCCGAGTGCGAGAGCGTCAGCACCGACCTGCCGCCGACGAGCGCACCAGCCCGGACCGCCGCGTCGGTGTCGGCCGTCACGGCGCGCCGAATCCCGTCGATGGCGTACTGTTCCACGCTCGCTGCGGACCGGTCCGCGCTCGATAGCGCCCGGTTCACCCGGTTCTTGAGTACTGCCATGCTCGGCCGGGCTCGGAGGAGTCGCTCGCCGAGGTCGGCGAGTTCGTCCCACGCCTCGTCGTCGTCAGCCCCCTCCTGGACGAGGATACCGGCCCGGTCGCGAAGCACTTCTAGCGCCCTGAGCGACAGGTACGCCGCACCGTGCTGGTCGTCTGCGGTGATGCTCCGGACGGTCGGGGCTACCCGCTGGTAGGCGGTCCAGAGTTCCGGCACCGCGTCCCGCCGGGGAATCTCGGTCGGCGGAATCCACTCGTACTCGTCGTGTTCGTCGCTCAGTTCCACGTCCTGGGTCTCGCAGTCGAACAGGTACGGGTGGACCACCCAGTCCCGGTCCAGAGTCTCGTCGGTGAACCGGACCGGTAACCCGGTCCCAACCAGGTCGACCGCAGATTCGGCGAGCCCAGTCTCTTCTTCGATTTCGACGAGGACCTGCTCGTCGGGGTCGCCTTCGGCGAATCCAGAGACGCCACCCCACTGCCCGGTGTACGTCCCGACCGCGTCGCTTCGTCGGAGGACCAGCACGCTGCCCTCGTTCCGCAGGAACGCCGTCACGACGTGGGTTCCGTCGCTCATGGTCGCCCCGAGGGCCGCCCGCGACCTGAACGTTCCCCTCCGCGGGGACCGAGGTTTTTGTCGGCAGGGCCCACACCTCCTGGTATGGTTCGACTGGCCATCATCAGCGACACGCACGTCCCATCTCGCGAACCGGCCATCCCCGACTGGGTTCGCGAGACCTGTGAGAACGCTGACCACGTGGTTCACGCCGGCGACTTCGATTCATCCGAGACGCTCGAGACGGTCCGTGAGTTCTCGCCCGAACTCACTGCCGTCGCCGGGAACGTCGACCCACCGACACTCGACCTGCCGGAAGTCGCGACCCTCGAACTGGGAGGCGTCACGTTCGTCGTCACCCACGGGAGTGGCCCCCTCGACGGCTACCGTAACCGGGTCGTCGGCACGGTCGAGCGGACGGCCCAGCGCGACGCGGTCGGCATCTGCGGACACACACACGAAGTCATGGACGAGACGGTTCGCGGTGTCCGGCTCCTGAACCCGGGGACGGCGACCGGTGCAGCGCCAGCCATCGAAGCGACGATGTACGTTGCCGAGGTCGCAGACGGCGGTCTCTCCGTGGAACTCCGCGATGGCCCGCAGTAGGGGCACACGTTTCCAACATCGCGGGTCTTTTCTCCGGCGCTCGCACACCCCTGTGCATGGAACTACTGCCCGTGCCCGACGTCCCGGAGATTCGGGAGGGGGACGACCTCGCCGCCATCGTCTCGGACAGGTTCGACCTCGAACCGGACGACGTCGTCGTGGTCGCTTCGACCATCGTCTCGAAGGCGGAGGGCCGGTCCGCGGACCTCGCGGACTTCCCTGCCGGGCCGCGAGCACGCGAAATCGCACAGAACCTCGAAGCCATCACGGGCGACGAGAAGGACCCGCGGTTCGCGCAGGCGGTGCTGGAAGAGTCGACGGAACTGCTCATGGAGGAGCCCTTCCTGCTGACCGAGACGCGCTTCGGTCACGTCGGCGTCAACGCCGGTATCGACCGGTCGAACGTCCCCGGGCACGACCTGTTGTTGCTGCCCGAGAACCCGTCTGCGAGCGCACAGCGCATCCACGAGGGACTGGAACACGAGAACCCGGTCGTCGTCACGGACACGAGCGGTCGGCCGTTCCGCCACGGCCAGACCGCCGTCGCCATCGGCTGGGCGGGGATGCCCGCCAGTCGGGACTGGCGCGGTGAGCACGACCGCGACGGGCGCGAACTCGGCGTGACCGTGCAGTGCGTCGTCGACGAACTCGCGGCCGCGGCGAACCTCGTCAGCGGCGAGGGCGCGGGCGGCATGCCCGTGACGGTCGTGCGCGGCTGGGAGTTCGGCGACCTGGAAGGCCACGACGACGTGTTCCGCAACGTGGACTCGGACTTCGTTCGTCAGGCACTCCGGGGGTGGGAGTACGATGCGTAGACTCGGCATCGAACTCACGCCGGAACACCCGATGGACGAACTCGTCGAGACGGCACAGGCGGCCGAAGAAGCCGGGTTCGACACGGTGTTCGCCTCCTCGCACCACTTCAACCGCGACCCGTTCGTGGTCTGTGACCGCATCGCCCGCGAGACCGACCTCGACGTGGGGCCGGGCGTCGTCAACCCCTACGAGACACACCCGGTGTCACTCGCCTCGCGGATGGGGACCCTCGACGAGACGACCGACGGCCGGGCCGTCTTCGGCATCGGCGCGGGCGACCGGTCGGCGCTGTCGAACCTCGGGTACGAGCACGACCGTCCGCTCCGCCGGGTACTGGAGACGTTCAAGGTCGCCCAGCGGCTGTGGGACGGCGAGCGCGTCGACCACGACGGCACCTTCGAGGCGACCGCCGCCGAGTTGAACTTCGACGTCGGCCACATCCCGGTGTACGTCGGGGCGCAGGGCCCCCACATGATTCGCATGGCCGCGAAACACGCCGACGGCGTGCTGCTCAACGGCTCGCACCCGCGAGACTTCGAGTGGGCCGCCCACCGCGTCGAGGAAGGATTAGCGGAGCGTCCCGACTCTCGCGGCGAGTTCGACTTCGCAGCGTTCGCCAGCGTCTCCGTCGACGACGACGAACAGGCCGCCCGAGCGGCGGCACGACCACCGGTGGCGTTCATCGCGGCTGGGGCGGCCCCGCCGGTGCTCGACCGACACGGGCTGGACCACGACGCGGTGGCAGCCGTCGGCCAGGCGCTCGGCGAGGGCGACTTCGAGACGGCGTTCGAGACCGTCACGGAGCCGATGCTGGACGCGTTCTGTATCGCAGGCACACCGGCGCAGGTCGGTGAGAAGATAGGTGCGGTACTGGAGTACGCCGACAGTTTCGTGGCGGGAACGCCACTCGGGCCGGACCCGACTACTGCGCCCCGCCTTCTGGCGGCGGCGATCGAGCGAACGTCCGGACGATAGCGCTACCGAGGCCACCGAGGGCGAGGACGCCGAACCCGCCAGCGGCGAGGGCCGTCAGCAGGCCGCCGACTGCGAGCAGGACGAGCGAGATTGGGTCGCCGTTCTGGGCGACCTGCGTGAAACCCTCGATTATCTGTTCGACGTTGTGAATCGGGTCCGTCGCACTCTGCAGGACGGCCCATGGAAGTCCGCTTGCCATACCTGAGCGTACGAGTACTGGTACTTGGTTCTGTCCGTTGCCATCAAGACGATGGCGGGCCAAGGAAGGGGCATGCCACGGGACAGGTCGCTCGACGAGTTCGGGCCGTCGGTGACAGAAGAGCAACAGTCTGGTGAGGACGTCGACGGGTCCAGACAGGACGAGACCGCGGACGCCGAGCCTACAGTGACCACCTACCAGTGGTCGCCGGCGGGTGGTGAGTGTGCAGCGTGTGGGGCGTCGGTCGAAAGACGCTGGCGTGACCGGTCCGGGTTCGTCTGTGCTGCGTGCAAGGAGTGGTGAGTCGAGGGGACGCTATCGTGATATCGTAATCTTCCAGCACGAACCGGTTGAGACTGCTGGTAACCGCGGTGGGTGTGATGCTATTACACAGCAACGTTACAAGGATGGGGCCGCTAGTGTCACCAAATCCCACCGCAGTGAGTGGTTGGCTGGGCCGGGTCGCCAGTGACGTACCAGGTTACCGGATGCATACCGGGTAACCATACCGAACAAAAAAACATATGCAGGTGTCCAACCCACCGCATGACAACGGCCCTCCACCGTGCACTGTCGACCGGACTGGTCGGTCTATCAACCTATGACGGATGCTAACACCCCAGACGCTGCGCCGCAGACGAGTCGCCCTGAAACCACCCTGGATGCCCTTCCCGTCGACGACGCAGCACAGGTAAGTCGAGACGTCATCGCGAACGTCGAGAACGTCATCGTCGGGCACCACGACGAGATAGAGCACGTCGTGACGACCATCCTCGCCCGCGGCCACGTGCTGCTCGAGGACGTCCCCGGCGTCGGCAAGACGATGCTCGCCCGGGCCATCGCGGCCTCCATCGACTGTTCGTTCAAGCGCGTCCAGTTCACCCCGGACCTGCTTCCCTCGGACATCACCGGTGTGAACGTCTTCAACCAGAAGACCCGCGAGTTCGACTTCCAGGAAGGCCCGGTGTTCGCCAACATGCTCCTCGGCGACGAGATCAACCGCGCACCGCCGAAGACCCAGTCCGCCCTGCTGGAAGCCATGGAAGAGGAGCAGGTCACCGTGGACGGGACGACTCGCAAGCTCCCACAGCCGTTCACGGTCATCGCGACCCAGAACTCCGTCGAGCCGAACCGGACCTACGAACTCCCGCTCGCGGAGGTCGACCGCTTCATGAAGAAACTCCATCTCGGCTACCCGAACCAGGAGGAGGAGTCGGAGATGCTCGCCCGTGTCGTCGGCCACCACCCCATCGAGTCGCTCGAATCGGTGACCGACATCGAGACGATTCGCCGGGCACGCGAGACCGTCGCCGGCGTGACTGTCAAACAGGCCGTCCGCGACTACGGCACACGCATCGCCCAGTACACGCGCGAACACGCCAAACTCGGTGTCTCTCCTCGTGGTACCATCGCCCTCTTCCGGGCGGCCCAGGCCCGTGCCGTCCTCGAAGGTCGGGGTTACGTCATCCCCGAAGACGTGCAGGTCGAGGCACCGCGCGTGCTGAGCCACCGTATCCGGCTCGAAGCCAGCGGCCCCCGCGACCAGGGCGTCCAGGTCGTCGAGGAGGCGCTGGAGAACGTCCGGGTCGAATGATACTCACCAGACGTGGTATCGGCGCCGTCGCACTGGTGGTCATCACGGGTGCCATGGCGATTCGGTTCGGGTCACGCCAGCTCGGGGCCATCATCATCCCGGTCGTCGTCGCCGTACTCGGCGCGGGTATCCAGCTGTACCTGACCGGTCGACCGGAAGTCAGCCGGCGACTCCCCGACGAGGGATACATCGGCGAGACGAAGACGGTCGGGCTCGCGTTCGACCTCTCCTCGCCCGTCGGAGCACGCGTCGTGGACGACGTGCCGGCGGGGCTTCGGGCAACGGGGAACGAGTTCGACACGACCATCGGGACGAACGAACTGACCTACGAGATCGAATACCTGTTCCGCGGCCACCACGAACTCGGGCCCCTCTCGGTGACGGTCCGTGACGTGCTCGGCCTCGCGGAACGAACCTACACCTACAGTATGCACGATACGGTCCTCGTCTACCCCCGGGTCTACACCCTGACCGGAACGACCCGACACGACCTCAACCTCCTCCCCGAAGGCTCACCGGAATACAACCGCGAGGAGTTCGACAGCCTTCGCGAGTACGCCCGTGGCGACTCGCTCCGTGACGTCCACTGGAAGTCCAGCGCGAAACGACCACAGGACGACCTCGTCGTCAAGGAGTTCATCGCGGAGGACGACCTCGGCGACGTCCGCATCGCCGCCGAGGCGGCCGACGGCTGGGACGACGAGATGGCCGAAGCCGCCGCCAGCATCGCTATGTACCTGCTCGACGCCGGCATCGCGGTCGGACTCGCCGCGCCGAACGGCGACCTGCCCGTCAGTGCTGGAGCGGACCAGCGCGAGGCGATACTCCATCGACTCGCGACCGTCGGCCCGGGACAGGTCCCGGAGAGCTACCGTGAGGAAGCCGACATCGTCATCGTCGCCAGCGAGACCACCGGCGTCAGCGTCCAGATGCAAGACAGCGAGGTCCCGTTCGAGGCGTTCGTCGGTGACTCGACGACCGTCGTACCAACCCAGGAGGTGACCGCATGAGTACACGAACCGGCTCGGCGACGAGTACCGCCGCGACGACCGCTCAGGACGAGGTGAACTGGTATCGCCTGCTCGCTCTCGGCGGCCTCGCCGTGCTCACCGCGACGTGGGTGACGGTCCTGTACAAACTCACCCAGGTCGTCGGCGGGTCCGGCACACTGCTGTTCGCCGTCACGGTCTCCATCGCGCTGGCAGCCGTCCTCTCCCGGGTCATCGACGAGCGAGTCGCCGCACTCCTGACCGCGACGCTGCTGGTCGGGAGCTACGCGTTCTACATCCTCTCGACGCCGAACGGGCTCCAGGTCCTGTTACAGGCGTGGGACAAGATAATCGCCGACACCATCGCACTGCTCACGGGGCTCACCATCCTCCGACTGAAGGAGGCGAGCCTGTGGATTCTCGGGTTCGCACCCGCTCCCGTGTTCTTCTCGTGGTACCTCGCCTTCCGTCGACGCTACGTGTGGTCGGCGGTCACCGGGGGGCTCGCGTTCCTCGTCCTCATCCTGACGGGTGACGCGGCGACCTACCTCGGCAACCAGGGGTGGCTGCTCCGCGGGATGCTGTTCGGCGGGACGCTCGGTGGCATCGGGATGGTCGGGTTCGGCGAACTCGAACGTCGCGGTGGGTCCATCCTCCAGGCCGACGTGCTCGTCGTCCTGTTCACGCTGATGCTCATCGCGTCGGCCATCCAGCTCCCGTTCGCCGGGCAGGCCCTCCGGCTGTACGACAGTGGCCCGACGACCGTCGAGGGCAGCCTGACCGAGGCACCCGGCGAGACCACCATCCTCGGCTCCATCAAACTCTCTCCGGAGGTCCGGTTCACCGCCCAGATGGACGACCCGCAGTACATGCGGGTCGGTGCCTACGACCGGTTCACTGGCGGAAAGTGGATACGAACCGGGCAGTCGTACGCGTACTCCGGGGGGATAGACGGACCACCCGGTGAGACCGAACGGGTGAGCCAGCTCGTGACGATCAAGTCGAAACTGAACGTCATGCCGGCCGCGAACCAGCCCGTCCGGGTCGACGGCCAGGTCAGAGACTTCACCCGCGTCACCGAACTGGGCAACCTGCAGTCGTCGGTCCAGTTCCAGCCGAACGACACCTACCGCGTCATCAGTGAGGTGCCGACAGCCGGTCCCGCGACGTTGCGGACTGCCGGGACCGACTATCCCGACGAGATCGCGTCGCGGTACCTCGCGGCGAACAACCAGCCGGACTTCTCGAACGAGTTCGAACAGAAGACCCAGTCAATCGTGGACGACGCGGACGCAGAGAACCCGTACGAGAAGGCGAGAGCCATCGAGACGTGGCTCGAATCCAACAAGGAGTACTCGCTCGAAGTCAGCCGCCCGCGAGGGAACATCGCCGAGAACTTCCTGCTCAACATGGAGGAAGGGTACTGCGTCTACTACGCGACGACGATGACGATGATGCTCCGGGCACAGGACATCCCCGCACGGTACGTGGTCGGGTACACGCCCGGACAGCAGGTAGACGAGAACGAGTGGGTCATGCGCGGCCTGAACTCTCACGCCTGGGTCGAGGTGTACTTCCCCGACGTCGGCTGGATCAAGTTCGACCCCACGCCGGCTGGCCCGCGTGAGGCGGCCGAATACGACCGTGTCTCGGACGCACGGAGCGCTGGTGAACCGAACGTCGACACGGGTGAGAGCGAAGACAAGCCGCTCACGACCACCCCCGAACCGACCGCGACTCCGAACGAGACGGTCGGGCCGAACCAGACGCGGACGTTCCGGACGCCGAACCTCGGCCAGACGACGCCCCGGGCAGACGGGCAGTTCAACGGTTCGTTCCCGACCGCGACCACCGGGAACTCCGGCTCGGGCGGCTTCGACGGCTTCGACGACGGGGAACGACGCATACTCGCGTTCGGGTTCGTCGCCATGGTCGGCCTCGCCGCGAGCGCACACCGCGCCGGCGTCACCGGTGCCGTCCAGCGGGCGGCGAAGATTCGCTGGCAGGGGACGAGACGTGACCCCGAGACCGACGTGGTCCGTGCCGTCGAACGGCTCGAACTCCTGCTGGAGCGAAAGTACCGGCCGAGACGTGCCCAGGAGTCGCCGCGGCGTTACATCAACAAGCTCTCGGTATCCGGGCTGGACGCCAGAGCCGAGCGCGTCGGTGAACTGCACGAGAAGGCGGTGTACGGCCCCGGTGTGAGCCAGGCCGAGGCGGACGAGGTCGTCGAACTGGTCGACGCCATCGTCCGGGCGCACACCCCGCTACTGCGACGGTTCGCAGGCTGAGGGTCGACGACGTCCACCGTCGGCCTCGCTCGTCATCGGCCCCCTATTAATACCGGTCGCCGAGCAGACTTCCGACATCGGCCGTATCACCGAAGACGGCTGAAATCACGGCGTCGGTTCCGTTCGTTGCACGCACACCCGATAGTGTTTAATAGGGCGATTTCGTATGTCCGGATTGTAATGTCGGAAGTCTGCTCGACGTGTGGATTGCCCGAGGAACTCTGCGTCTGCGAGGACGTCGCCAAGGGTGATACTGAACTCACAATCCGCATTGACGAGCGCAGATACGGTAAGGAAGTAACGGTCATCGAAGGGTTCGGTTCGAAAGACGTCGATCTCGACAGTCTCTCGTCCGACCTCAAATCGAAGTTCGCCTGTGGTGGCACGGTCGAAGACGACCATATCGAGCTGCAGGGCAACCACTCGGGCCGCATCGAGGATTTCCTCCGCGACCGCGGATTCAACGTCGCCTGAATCCACGCGTCACCGTGTCTTTTCGGTTTCACAGGGCGCGATAGCCCCGCTTTTGGCCCTTCCACGTCGTTCTCTCTCACCGAGTCGTCGACACGCCCGAAATCAGGACGACGCGGCTCAGAACGGTGCGTCGGTCGCGGGCTCGTCGGATTCGTCGTCGTTCGGCTTCCCGGTCTCGGAGGCATCGGCACCCTCCTCGAACGCCCACTCCCACGCCTCCAGTCCGCCGGCCATACTCTCGACGGTCCCGTCGAACCCCTCGTAGGACCCGATGAGGCGGGCGGCCTGCACGCTGGCTTTGCCGTGCGGGCAGACGGTGACCACGTGGTCACAGCCTTCGAATCGTTCGACGTCCTTCGCGAGCCGCTGGAAGGGCAGGTTCGTCGAGCTGGGGATGTGTGCCCGCTGGTAGTTCAGTTCGTTGCGGATGTCGACCACACAGACCTCTGCGTCCGCGTCGAGCAGCTCTTTCACCTCGTCGGGCTGTATCTCGCCGTCCATCGTTGCCGGTAGTTGTCCAGCACGCGGGTTAAGCGTGCTGGAGCAAGAACCTGCTGCGCTGGCAGGATTCAAGTACGAGTGAGCGGCCAGTCCCGCTGATGCGGTGAGAGTCGCCCACTGTCGAACGAGGCTGGTGTCCGGTGCACCGGCAGTGGGACCGCGGTGCACCGGCTGTCCGCCAGAAGATTCCCGGCGCCGAATCCCTTCGGTAGCTGTACGCGCTGACCAGCGGGACCGACGTGGACGTGTTCACGTTGCCCGTCGTGAGCAGACTACTGTCGCCGCGACCCTGACCGACGCTGTTCTGGTCGTCGAACACCCGGTTGCCGTCGAGCCGGAGGTCCGAGCTGGGGGCGGCTGCGAGCGCGTCGAGTTCTCACTATCGGTCTGATGCTCTCTGGAGCTACAGCAACCCGTCTTCTTTCGCCAGTAGCAGCCCTTCGATGGTCGCGTCGTTCGTCGGCTGCTCTCGGGCACGGTCGATAGCGTCCTCGATGGGGACCGTGTGGATGGTGAGGAACTCGTTGCTGACGAGGTCGCGCTCGCAGGGTTCGAGCCCCTCCGCGAAGACGATACCGCGCCGATGTCGGAGCACGCCAGTCGAGCACCAGTACTCCTGCAGGAGCGAGACGCCCGCCGGGTCGAACCCCGTCTCCTCGCGGAGTTCGCGCGCACCGGCGGTCGTGAACGATTCACCGTCCTCGACGATTCCAGCAGGGAGTTCGAGGTGTGTCTCGCGGATAGTCGGGCGGTACTGCTCGACGAAGAGGACGTCGTCGCCGGTGGTCGCGACGACGACCACGGCGCGAGGGAGCTCGGCCCAGTAGTACTTCTTCTCGCTGCCGTCGGGCTGTTCGACGCGGTCGTAGCCACCGGTGTACCAGCCGGTCTCGTACTCGGCTTCGGACTCGAGGACCGGCCACTGGTCGTTCTCAGGCATCAGGTGACTGTGTAATCGCCAGGCGGTAAACCGTACCGTTTCGCTGGACGTAAACGGTGTCTCCGGAGACTGCCTCGGCGTTCCACGTTCGGAGGGAGGAGAACTCGTCGAACGGTGAGTGGGTGAACGCCTCCTTCACGCCGAACGGCCCCTCGTAGTAGGCGGCCGACCGGCCGTCGTCGAGGGCGCCGAAGACGTACTCGTACCGGCGTTCGGAGAGGTTCGCGGCGTCGACTGCGGCGTGGTCTGTGTCGACCTCGGTCGCGGTCACGTAGTACGGGTCACCGCTCTGCAACAGGGAGGGAAGCGAACCCAGCGCGAGCAGGAGGACGACCAGACCGAGCAAGAGCAACACGTAGCGCTGTCGCATGTCGGGGCATTAGGATGGACGAAGTAAGGGGGTTTCGTCGTCGGTGACCGTGACCGCCGACGAACGTCAGCAGTCCGCGGTGCGCTCGGCAGTTAGAGGCGCGACCGGTAGATGCGCCCGAGCGCCTGTCGGCGAAGCGTGCCGACGGCGGCATCCTCCTCGTTCTGGAAGGTCGCTGCGACGGCCTCGTCGGCGAACGGTGCGGCGTGCCAGGCGACGTTGTCGACGTTCTCACTCCCGGTTTCGGTCACCTCGCCGTCGAAGCCATCGCGCCAGTCCGCGAATTCCTCGCGGGTGCCGACGTGGACGGCGAGTTCCGCGGCGAACAGTACGTCGCGGGCGGTCTCGACGACGTCGCTATCGACACGGTCCTGGTACTCTTGGCGGTCGAAGCCCATCGCGCGCGTCGTCTCCTTGACGACGAGCTGTGCGGTCGGCCCGGCGGACTCGTACGCTTCGCGGGCCTCGTCTTCCGTCTCGGGCGTCAGGTTCCCGACGGTGTGCATGGTCGGACTCGTGTTCCCCGGCGGTTACTCGTTTTCGGTGTCGGTCGAGTGGTCCGAATCCGCCTCGTCGTCACTGGATTCGTGCATCCGCCGCGTGAGTTCCCGGGCCTCCTGTAGTACGTCGGCCTGGTCGCCGGTCAGGTCGCCGCGACCGCCAGCGCCACGCCCGACCTGCTCGGCGACGGCGTCTTCGAACCGGCCGTGCCCGTGGTCGTGGTCGTGCTGGTGCGTCGTGTCCTCGAACACCTCGTCGAATTCGGTTTCGTCCACGTGTTCTGCGACGACCGGCCCGAGTTCCGTCGGATTCGACGATTCCCAGTCGGGGGCGTGGTCGTCGAGCCAGTCCTCGTGGTCGTCGCTGTGGAGCATCGCAGTGAACGCGAGGTGGTTCGCGAGGTGCTCCGCGTCGGCGTGTGGGACCTCACACACTGGACAGGCGTATCCCATATGCAGGGAGAAGAGAGCGACGCGTAAAACGGTGGCCTGTTGGTTCAGAGTTCCTTGACCATCACGAGCGCGGCTTCGCCGTCGTCGTAGTAGCGGGGCACGCGCCGGAGTGGCTCGAAACCGAAGTCGCGGTACAGTGTCTTCGCCGGGTCGTTGGTCTCTCTGACCTCGAGTTTCACCGACGTGGCGTTCTGGGACGCGAGCGTCGCGATGGCGCTGGCGAGCAGTCGTCGGCCGATGCCCTGGCCGCGCCGTTTCGGGTGGACCGCGAGGTCTTTGACGTGGCCGAGGCCACGCCCGTGGTTCGGGATGCAGTCGGCGACGACGTAGCCCGTCACCTTCTGGCCCTCGGTCGCGACGAGGAAGCCGGGCGTATCGAGGAAGCGCTGAAAGGCGTCGAAGGGCCACGGCTGGGGGAACGACGACTTCTCGATGCGATAAATCGCGAGCAGGTCGGCCTGTTCGGCCGGCCTGATGGAGACGTCGTTCGACGGGTTCGGGGCCGTGGTTGTCACACCGTAGCCCTTCGCTCCCCGTGCCTATCAATCACATGGGTTCCGAACCGGAAGGTCAGGTAGAGGAGGGTGACCGCGGCGACGACCACCCCGACGGCACCGAGCGTGCCGAGCAGGCCAAGCGCGAGGATGAGCGTCGTGGCACACGCCGGCGGGTGGACGGTCTTCGTCACGCCCATCCCGGCGGTCGTGCCCGCGACGGCGAGTGCGCCCGCGAGTGCAAGCCGAGCCGAGGCCGGAGCGAACGGGGCGAACTGCGTGGTCGCGACCAGTTCTGGGGCCACGAGCTCGTGTGCGCCGAATCCAACGACCGCACCGACGGTGTGCCCACCGACGATGCGGCGTGGGCCGGAGTCACCGTTCGTCGCGAGTACGAACGCGGTCGGCCCCAGGCTCGGGAAGACGAACGGTAGCCCGGTCACCCAGGCAACGGCACCGCAGACGGTGAACAGCCCGCCTGCGACGAGGCTCTGACGGTGGTCCATCGGGACGGACTCCTCACTGGAGGGATTTCAGCGCGTCGAAAGAAGAGGTCGGAATCGAGGCGGTGAGCTGGCTCAGTCGTCGGCCGGTGCCGCACCGGAGCCGCCGGTCGCCTGCTCTTTCGTCCACGCGAGCTTGCCACCGAGGGCGAGCATGTCGCGCTCGCGCTCGGAGGCGTCGAGCGTCGCCGTGAACTCCCAGTCGTCGTTGACGCGGACGGTGAACTCCTCCTGGCCGGAGTCGACACCCTCGCGGACGTCGTCGACGACTTCGAGGTCGTCGCCCTGCTCGAGCTTCTCGTACGTCTCCTCGTCGATGAGGTACGGGACGATACCGAAGTTGAACAGGTTGGCGCGGTGGATGCGCGCGAAGCTCTGTGCGAAGACGCCCTCGATGCCGAGGTACATCGGACACATCGCGGCGTGCTCACGCGAGGAGCCCTGGCCGTAGTTCTCGCCGGCGACGAGGAAGCCGCCGTCGGAGTCGAGCGCACGCTCGGCGAACGTGTCGTCGACGCGCGAGAGCGTGAACTCGGAGAGCTTCGGGACGTTCGACCGGTACATCAGGATGTCCTGGGTCGCCGGGATGATGTGGTCGGTCGTGATGTTGTCGTCCATCTTCAGCAGCGCCTCGCCCTCGAGCTTGGCGTCGAGTTCGTCCTTCAGCGGGACGTCGCCGATGTTCGGGCCCTTGATGAGCTCGTCGTCGACGGCCTCCTCGGGCGTGATGAGGTCTGCTTTCGAGCCGTCGTACTTGTCCGGCAGGACGTAGTCCGGCGCGTCGAGGTCGCCGAGTTCGTCGGCGAGGTCGCGCGGGTCGATGATCTCGCCCTTGATAGCGGCTGCGGCGGCGACTTCGGGGCTGCAGAGGTAGACGTTGTCGTCCTCGATACCGGAGCGGCCCTCGAAGTTGCGGTTGAAGGTACGCAGGGAGACGGAGTCGCTGGCGGGGACGTGACCGATGCCGATACAGGCACCACACGTCGCCTCGGAGAAGTTGACGCCGGCGGCCATCATCTCTGCGACCCAGCCCTCACGGGCGAGCAGCTCGGAGGCCTGCTTCGAACCGGGTGCGACGATCATCTCGGTCTTCTTGTTGACCTCGCGGCCTTCGACCATCTTGGCTGCGGGGAGGATGTCCTCGTAGCCACCGTTCGTACAGGAGCCGACCATGACCTGCTCGACCTGCTCGCCCGCGACCTCGCGGACGGGCACGACGTTGTCGGGCATCGACGGGCACGCGATGAGCGGCTCGATGTCCGAGAGGTCGACGACGATGGTGTCTGCGTACTCGGCGTCCTCGTCGGGGCCGACCTCTTCGTAGTCGTCCTCGCGACCCTGGCGGGCGAGGTAGTCCTTCGTCTTCTCGTCGGTCGGGAAGATGGAGGAGGTCGCACCGAGCTCCGTCCCCATGTTGGTGATGGTGGTACGCTCCGGAACGGAGAGCGTCTCGACACCGGGGCCGGTGTACTCGAGGACCTTGCCGACGCCACCCTTCACGGAGAGGCGACGGAGCAGCTCGAGGATGACGTCCTTCGCGGAGGACCACTCGGGGAGTTCACCCTCGAGTCGGACGTTGTGTACCTCGGGCATCTCGATGTAGTACGGGGCGCCACCCATGGCGACGGCGACGTCGATACCGCCAGCACCGATGGCGAGTTCGCCGAGGCCACCGGGCGTCGGCGTGTGGGAGTCCGACCCGAGCATCGTCTTGCCGGGTGCGGCGAAGTTCTCCTTGTGGACGTTGTGACAGATGCCGTTGCCGGGGCGAGAGAAATACGCGCCATACGTGCCCGCGGCGGAACGGAGGAAGCGGTGGTCGTCCGTGTTCTTGAAGTCGAACTGGTAGGTCTGGTGGTCACAGTACTGCGCGGCGATTTCGGTCTGGACCTCGTCCAGGTCCATCGCCTCGAACTGCAGCCAGACCATCGTCCCCGTGGTGTCCTGCGTGAGGACCTGGTCGATCTCGATCCCGATCTCCTCTCCTGTCTCGAGTTCACCTTCGACGAGGTGCTCCTCGAGAATCTTCTCGGTAAGAGTCTGTCCCATAGCATCCTGAAATCGACCTCCCGCCACCATAAATCCCGCGTGTTCGTGGATGGAAGACCGTGCAGAATTCGCCGTCTCTGCTGTCGGTTCGCGCAATGCTTGCCGACGAGCGTCACGGCCCGTCCCGGTACTCGGGCGAAAACACGACAGCGTGATGTCACGACGCCGCGGAGACGACCCTCACTCGTCGAGCGACGGGATGGAGAGAGTGACGACGGTCCCTCGCGGGTCGTTCTCGGTGAACTCGACGGTCCCGCCGAGCTGGGTCGTCCCCCAGTAGACGAGCCAGAGCCCGAGACTGTCGCCGTGTTCCAGTGGCGTCTCCGACCCGGATTCGAGAACGTCGACCTCCGCCGGTGGGATGCCCGGTCCCTCGTCGACGACGGTGATCTCCACGCCGCCAGTCGGCAGTTCGTCGACCGACACCCACACCCGTTTCCCCTCGTCGGTCCCGTGACGGAGCGCGTTCTCGACGACGTTCTCGAGCACACTGGCGAGGACGAAATCGTCGGTCCCGATGGTGCACTCGTCGGGTGTCGTCACGACCACCTCGGCTTCGGCCGATTGCTCGATGTGTTCGGTCCGGTCTCCCACCTCGTCGACGACACGTGTCACGTCCACGTCGGTAACGTGGTCGCGCCCCCGGTCGACGATTCGCTCTATCTCCCGGGCTTTCTCGCCGAGTTCGACGAGGTCGTTCGACGTCTCGGCGACGTAGCTGGCGATGTCCCCGTCCGCCCCGTCCAGCCGGTCGCCGAGGAGCGTCGCGTACCCCCTGACGACGCCGAGGTCGTTCCGCAGGTTATGTCGGAGCACGCGGTTCAACACGGTGAGCCGTTGCTCGCGCCGTTCGCGGTCGGTCACGTCCGAGAGCAGTAACGTTTCGCCGATGCGGTTGTTCCGTCGGCCGGTGACCGACGAGGTCACCAGCTCGAACGTTCGGCCGTCCGCTGTCTGGAACTGCGTCGGGGCGTCCGCCCGGTCGAGTCCGACCGCCGCGAGGACGGAGTCGACGTCTTCGCCGACCGCCTCACCGGCAGCGTAGCCGAGGATGTCTCTGGCGGCCGGGTTCATCGTCAGCACGTCGCCGGCGGCCGTCACGATGACGACGCCGTCGTCCAGGTCCGCGATGGCGGTCTCCTCGCCGAGGCGGCGCGTCGCAGGGACCAGCTGGAGGAGCTGGGTGCGAAAGAGTGCGTAGCTGAACGCGATGCCCGTCACGGTGAGCGTGACCGGGGTGGGGTCGAGTCCCTCGACGGGGAGTGCCCCACTGGCGACGGCCACGCTCGTGACGACCGGAGCGAGCGTCCCGACGAAGACGGCCAGCGCCCGGTCCCGGTTCGCCGTCTCGAACGACCAGGCACCCCGGAGGACGACAGCGGTCCCGACGGTGAACAGCGAGAACGTGTAGACCAACTGGACGAGGAGCCAGGGACCGTAGTCGAACGAGACGACGGACACTCCCGCGACCTCGACCACGGTCCAGTCGGTCCAGACGAGGTCGTGTCGGGCGGGGGTGGCGAACGCGAGCAAGGTTGCCGCGGGCACTACGAGGAGTCCCGCGAGCGTTTGCCTGGTGATTCGCACCCCGTCACCGACGTACTCGAACGCGAAGGCGACCCACAGCACCGGGATGAAGACGGAGAGCGAAAGCGTGAGGAGTTCCCACGTGAGCCGCGTGGTGCCTGCGCTCGCCGGCACGGTCAGTGCCACGGCGTTCGTCAGCGCCCAGCCCGCGTCGAGGAACTGGAGTCCGATGAACCAGCGCGCCCCGGGGACGTCCCGATGTCGCCAGGCGAAGGCTCCGACGCCGGTCGTGACCACGGCAGCGAGCAGGAACAGGGCGACGTAGAGCGTTCCGAGTTGCATGGGAGGGTGAGATGAGACCGGTCTGTCTGAATGTTAGATGACTTAGGGGTTTCAACGTTGCCCCCGCTGCCTGGATTCCGGAACACACAACAGTTCCGGCGGGAATCGCCCGATATGCACCGTTCAGGCGCGTTCGTCGCAGAGCACGTAACACCGACGACCCCGCAGCAGGTCCAGCCCAACGGCGTCGACCTGACCCTCGACACCGTGTTCGAACAGCGCGAACCGGGCCGCATCGGCCGTGACGGCAAGGAGGTCGGCTCCCGGAGCGAACTGGAACCAGACCAGTACGAGGACGATTCCCCGCCCACCTACTACCTCGAACCCGGCGGGTACGTCGTCCGGTACGCAGAGCGCATCCACATCCCCGAGGGCCACGTCGGCTTCCTCTACCCGCGCTCGTCACTCCTGCGGAACTCCTGCATGCTCAACACGGCGGTCTGGGACGCCGGGTACGAGGGTCGCGGTGAGGGCCTGTTGCAGGTCCACCACGACATCGAACTGGAAGCAGGTGCCCGCATCGCCCAGCTCGTGCTGGCCGAGGCGGACCACGAGGGCGAGTACGACGGCAGCTACCAGAACGAGAACCTGTAAGAAGAGAACTGCCGGAGCCGCGAGAGCCAACCGGCCGTGGCCTGGTCGCTCAGACCAGCGCCAGGACGCTGTTCGACTGCACCGTGCTGTTCATCGGGGCGCAGGGCCTGTTCTTCCCGCCAGCTGCCTTGGGCAGTTCGACCTCGTGGGTCGTGTTGTAGTCCGTGAATGCCATCTCGACGTTCAGGGTCGCCTGTCGACCGTTGACGACGTACGTCGCGTTCATCGTCGACTGCAAGAGCTGTTTCGACTCCCTGTCGATGTACTGCTGGTAAGTCACTTTCTGGAAGTCGACGTTACCGGTGTCCTCACCGACGAGTTGCTGGATGGCCTCCCGGTCGGGCGTGACCTCGATGACGTACACGTCTTGCCCGTTCAGCGTCCCGTTGCGCAGCGTGGTCTCGGAGTCGTTGAGGATGGCCTGCTGGGCGCCGAGGCTCGCGTTCGCGCGCCACGGACTCCGTTCGACGTCGGACTGTTCCCACTTGTCGTTGATTCGGAGACACTGCTGGTCGCCGAAGATGTACGCCTGCGAGAACGACCGCGTCTGGGTCGAGTTCGTCCGCACGGCGGTGACGATGTTCGTCGCCGACATCCGCTGGCTGGAGATGTTCACCGTCCCCGAGGACTCCGTGCGCAACTCGTTGTCGGAGAACTCGACGACCGTGACCATCGAGTAGTTGTACGCGTGGACCGACTGCATCTGGTTCACCGCGTCCGCTTTTATCTGCTTCCCCTCCGGCGTCTCTTGGTCCTGGTCGTCGGTCGGTGTCCCGACGAAGGCACTACACCCGGCGAGGGCGACGAGGAGCGCGAGGGCGACCGCGACGAAGACGTGTTTCCTGCTGTTCATGACGAGATGGTCGTTCGCCAGACAGTAGCCCCCAGGCCGCTACAACCTTTTTGGTCCCGTGACGTCGTCGGCTTGGGTTTTCTGCTGTGCGACTGGAAACGTGGTGAGGGCGAGGTTCGTCGGAGTTCGGTTTCTGCGCGGGCTGTGTGAGTGGTGAAGCTGTTGGTGAGTGGGGCGAGTGATGTGAGTGCTGGTGAGTGATGGGACGAGTGGTGGGGTGAGTGGTGTGAGTGCTGGTGGAAGTAAACGGCAGCCCAGTACCGTCACCGCCGCACTCCTCACCCTCCCTAGCCGACTCCCTCCGTTCCACTCCACTCCGTCTCGTTCCACTCCGGTCGCCCCTCGCGCCTTCGACTCGTGCCTTCGCTGGCGCGAAGTCCTTCGTCGACGCACGCCTCTGTGGTTCCCTCGAAACCGTCGCCTCGACTCACTCCCCCTCGGAATCGACCGCGAAGTACCGGTCCGCGTGTCTCGAACAACCGGGGTTGAACGCGTGCTCGCAGGCCGGACAGGCGTCGTCACAGTCGCGGTACTGGCTCACCGTGAGTTCGGTCCCGCAGACTCCACAGAGGACGCCGTGCTGGTCGAACTCGGCGCGCGGGATGCGGGTCGGCTCGTGGTCGGCGACGGCCTCGTGGCAGCGAAAACAGGGATAGTACCGGTCACAGCAGGCGAACCGCAGGGCGACCACGTCGCGCTGGGTGTCGTAGTGGGCGCACCGGGTCTGGGGGTCGACCGAGACGCCGAAGACGGGGACGCCGTGGACGCGTCGCATGTCCGAGCGGGCGGTCGCCAGGGTGAGGAGTCTTCCGACTCGGGTCGTTCAGGGTTCGGTGAGCGTCACGTCGGCGAAGGTGGCGAGGTCACCGGTCTCGGCACGCTGGACCGCGGCGTCGGCGTCGACGAACCCGGCACCGGCGTTGGCCGGGTTGTAGTCGCTCCGGGCCTCGAAGGCCGTCGCCTCGATGGTGTTGAGGACGGCCATCGGCGAGGGGTCGCCGTGGCCGTTCTGTCGGTGTGCGTCGACGACGAGCGCGGCGATGCCCGCCGTGACGGGACAGGACATCGAGGTCCCGCTGATGGCCGCGTAGTACAGCGACGTGTCGGGCGCGGTCGCCTGGAGCGCGTCGGCCGGCGACATGGTGCTGTTGACCTGGTTGCCGGGGGCGGCGACCCCGTTGCGGTAGAGCCCGACCGGCCCGCTCGAACCCCCCGAATCGTAGTACTCCTCGAGATTCGCGAGGGCGGTCTGGCGGTCGTAGTTCGCGCCGGTCGCGGCGGCACGACCGCGCGAGGAGAAGTCCGTGATGGCTTTCTGGTCCGTCGTCGCGGCGACCGAGAGGACGTGCGGGGCCTTCGCGTAGTCGTTGTGGGTGTCGTACCCTGGCCCGGAGTTCCCCGCGGAGATGACGGGCAACAGGCCGCGGTCGAAGGCCGTCCACGTCGCGGTCTGGAGCGCCCCGTCGGGGTTGTAGTCGTCCGCACTCGCCGAGCCGTAGGAGTTCGAGACGATGTCCACGTCGTCGACGTGGTTCGAGAGGATGTGGTCGTAGGCCGCGGCGGCCTTCAGGATGCTGACGGCCGCGCCCGAGGAGTAGACCGTGAGGGCCGCGCCGGGGGCCATCCCGCTGTCCTCGCCGTTGACGGTCCCGTCACCCGCGATAGTGCCGGAGCAGTGGGTGCCGTGGCCGATGTCGTCGGTGTCGGCGAGGGTGCCACCGTCGACCCACAGCGTCGGGGAGCCGAGCGGGTTCCCGGCCCACTGGTAGTTGTTCTCGGCGGCGGCGACGAGGTCGGGGTGGTCACCGTCGAGGCCGGAGTCGACGACCGCGACGTGGACCGAGGAGCCGTCGTACCCGAGGTCGTTTCGCACTGTGGAGACGCCCGTGACCTCCCGGGCGTCGGCGTTGTGGTAGTCGAGGTCACGGTTGCGCTCGACGTAGCGGACCGCGTCCCAGCCCGCGACGGTCTGAAGCTGTGGGCCCGTGAGCAGGGTGTAGCCGACCGGGAGCACGTCGAAGGCGTAGAACCCGTCGGCGAGGTCGAGCGAGTCGAGCTGGGAGACGGCCGCGTTCGAGTCGAAGACGACCAGGGCCTCCTGCAGGGTGTCGGTCGTCAGGTCGAAGGCGTCGTCGAGCAGGTCGCCGGTGTCGGCGGTCGCGCTCCCGGCGGCCGAGAGGGAGGCGATACCGAGGCCAGCGGTCGTTTTCAGGACGGTGCGGCGGTCGAGTCGTGTCGCACTGGCTGTAGTCGTACTGTCTCGTCTGGGGTCGTCTGTCATGGTCTCAGTGTGGATGGTGTTTCGAATCGTTGGTCGGTGTGGTACGCGGTGCGTGTGGTTCCCGTCGAAGAAGGGGAAGGGGGTGGTGGTCCGGCAGCGACCACCGCGTACAGTCTCCCTCGCCGCCGTCTTGGTCGCCGGTGGCAGAGCAGGGCCAGTCGCCCAGTGGTGGGCGCTCCCGTCACCGGTTTGCTGAGTGGGAGTGGTTGGGGGAGTCGCGACCCGGTGTCGGGCTGTCGGCGGGGCGGGTCATCGGGAGTCGGTTCCCAGTTCAGGTGGACTGGGCGACGACGTAGTTGGTCTCGCCGGTCCCGCCGACGGCGACCCAGCCACGCGCGTCGTTCGGTTTCACCTCCGCCGGGCCGAACTGGTAGGCGTCGGACTCCGTCACCGCGTCGGGGGCCTCCGCGAAGTAGGTGTAGCTGGTCTCGGCGTCCGCCGTCGCGGACTCGGTGAAGTAGACGTACTTGACGCCGTTGCTCACTTCGACGCGGTCGACGTCGTCGGAGTAGTCCGTGAGGACGGTCCACGAGGACGGAATCACGTCACGGACCTGGCTGTCCGCGGAGGGATTCGCCGTCACCGTGACCTGGTTCGTCTGGCCACCGGTGAACGCGGAGCCGTCGTCGGTCCGCGTCCCGCTGACGAAGAAGCCAGCGGTCGTCTCCACGTCGAGCGAGCAGTGTGCCTGCACGTCGTAGCCGTTGACCGCGCCGGGAACGTCGACCAGCTTCGCGACCACGTAGAACGTCTTCTCGGGGCTGTCGCGGGGGAGCGAGACGGTCGCGCTGGCGTCGCCCTGCAGGCCCTGGGCTCGTGCGACGACGTTGGGCTCGCCGTACTGGGCCGGTTGCTCGGCGTCGTAGACGAACAGGTCGACGTGTGGGGCACCTTTCGTCATGCCCTGGTTGCCGCCCGAGTAGTAGTCGAAGCTCACGGAGACGTCGACCGTGCCGGGACCGGCCTGGACGTAGCCGGCGACGGCGCGCTGGTCGTCCGGCAGGCCGAGGCCGAGAACTGCGTCGGTCGACCCCGAGAGTTCGCGGGTGACGGCGTCAACCGCGGCCGCGGGGTTCACCCGACCGAAACCCTCGTACGGGTCGCGCCCCCCGAAGTCGTAAGTCGGGAGGTGGGCCCGGTGGTACGGGGCGGCCGTGAAGGCCGTCTCGCTGGCCGTGGCGAGGATGGCCTGCTTGAGCCGGTACACGTCGTCGAGTCCGGTCTCGTCGGGGTGGGGTAGCGCGATGCTGTCCGGGGCGTCCTCTTCCATCGCCTGGGCGACGAGGCCCGCCACGCCGGTCGTGAACGGGGTCGCCATCGAGGTGCCGGCCTTGCCGGTGTAGTCGCGGATGGCCGCCTGCTCGTCTTCGGGCGTGTCGGCCAGACCCGTCTTCGCGGCGTTGACGAGGTCGTCGAGGATGCCGCCCGGTGCGGACACGTCGGGTTTCATGTAGACCTCGGTCTCGTCCTCGTCGATGCCGCCGATGCCGCCAGAGGAGTAGGCCGCGAGCCCGTCGAGCGGGCCGGTCGCGGTCACGGAGATACACTCGTCGGCGATGGCGGGCGAGCCGTTCCCGTTGGCCGGGGTCGCCGCGTTGCCGGCCGCGGCGCAGGTCAGGATGCCTGCCTCGCCGATTTCCTTGATACCGGCCGGGATGGTGTCGAGGATGCCTCCGACGCTCCCGAGCGGGAGGCCGCCCGTGTAGCCCCACGACATGTTCACCGCACGGATGTTGAACAGCTCCGCGAAGTCGTCGGCGTACTTCGCGAGCTGGCCGGTCGGGCCGGAGAGCCCCTGCAGGCCGACGAGGTTCTGGTTCGGTGCGACCCCGGTGTGGAGGCCGACGGGGTCACCCGTGCGGTCACCGTTCGTCGAGTCGGGGTCGACGAACGTTCCGACGCTGATCTCGTCGAGTTTCGCGACCGTCGCGAGTTCGCCTTCCAGTGAGCGGACGATGACGGTGTAGGTCCCCGACTGTTCGGCCGGAGCCTCGACGACCACGTTGTCCTGCAGGCCGGAATCGCTGGTCGCACCCGTCGAGTCGAGGGTCTGGCCGTCCGGCCCCTCGACGAGGAGTTCGATAGCGACCCCGTAGGCCGACGCGAACACGCCGGTCCCGGCCTCGGCGTCGAGTTCGTACTGGCGCGTGGCACCGAGGGCGAGAATCTCGCCGGGGCGCTCGGTCGTTACGCTCGCCGGGTCGACGGCGCTCGCCCGGCCGGTCCCCGCCATGATGGAGGCACAGTGACTCCCGTGGCCGTTGGGGTCGCGCGGCTTCGTGTGGAGACCGTAGCGGGTCCCGGCATCGAACCAGCCGACGGTCTTCGGCGCGTCCGGACGGGTTCCGACGCCCGCGAAGACGGTGCTCGGGTCGGCCGCCACGAACTCGCCTGCGAGTTCGTAGTACCCGACCGAGATGTCGTAGTCGGCGCTGGCGTTGAGCCACGTCTCGACGACGAGCCGGTAGTCGTGGTCGTCCTTCACGAAACTCGTGATGGCCTCGGGCTGGCTGCCGGTCGTCGAGGCCGCGACGCGCTCCCAGTCCGACCCGGTCCACTTGTCCAGATACAGTTCGAGGTCTTCCCCGTTGTCCTCGACGTGTTCTGGCGTCCAGGTCATCGTCACGTCGATGCCTTCGACGCCCGTGGGCGTCGTGAACTCGTGGGTGGTCTGTGACGGGTTGGCGAAGGTACCCGGCCCCATCGTCCCGCTGAAGGACTGGCCGACACCCTCGACCGGGACTCGCTCCTGTTCGGTCTTCGGGATGACGAGTTCGCCGTCACGGACCGTCACCCGGACGCCGTTCCACGGCCCGAGGTCGGGGTGTCGTGCCTCGATACCGGAGTCGGTCAGGGCGACGGTCCGGTCTGGCCGCCCGCGATAGCCGCGGTCCCACACCTGGCTCGCCTCGCGTGCTCGCCAGTTGAAAAAGGACGGGTCGAGGTCGCTGTCACCTCTCGTCGCTGCCGCGACGGCGTTCGAGCCCGCACCGAGGAGTCCGGCTGCCGCCAGTGTGCCTGTCGTCCGGAGCACGTCCCGTCTGGAGATGCTGGGTGACTCGTCCGCTCGCGGCCGGTCGTCGTACCTGTCCCCTGCTTCGTTCGGTTCCGCACTGTGGTCGTGTCCCATGATGGTCCATCATGACCGATGTGGAATCGTTAAAAAGCGATTGTGACAAACCCATCCAAATAAGCGATAGAGCGACGGTAGGGCTTGAATATCGCCGTTTCGGTGCCTGCCAGCTACGGCCGCCACCGGGCCAGCGGCCGTCTCTGGTACCTGCGACGTACCATCCGCCGGACGGTCGGTACCGGCAATTATGACAATACCTTTAATCGACAACCTCGTGTGTCCGACAAAGGGGTGACTGAGGATGACACACACCGGTGGGGGACTGTCGAAGTACGCGCCAGCAGCGTTCTTGCTCACCCTCGTGGTTCTCGCGGTCCTGTTCGGCACCACTGCAACCGTGTCTGCGACGGCATCGCCGACGGCCCTCGACGGCGAAGCCCCCTCTTTCGCCGTCCCCGACAACGAGACGTCGGGACTCGTCTCCGGAGTGACGAACGACACGTCGAACACCACGGACGGCGCCGTCTCAGATGCGACGACCGACACCACGGAGACCATCACCGAGACGACGACCGACACGACCGACACGACCGAAACGGTCGAGAACATCTCTGGGACGACAGACGACACCGTCACCGCCTCGGGGTCCCTCTCGACGAACCTGACGGCGGGTGACACCACCACGACGACAACGACCGACACGACGCTGGACGACGGGCTCACAACGAACTCTTCGGGGGAGACCACCGGGACGCTGAACGCCTCCGAGAACACGAGTCTCACCGCCGACGCGGACGGCATCGATGCGAACACCACCGCCAGTGTGGAATCCGTCTCGCTGGAGGCTGGTGTCGTCGTCCCGACCGGGTCGCTCCTCGCCGCGCTCGACCTGACGGACGACGCGACGACGAACACCACCCTCGACGGCTCGGGGGGGACTGACGACCCGGGGACCGCGGCTACACGGACAGCCCCCCGGCCGACCACCCAGCAGCCCGAGCAGGGAAGCGACGTCGACGACGAGAACGGGCACCAGCGTGCGGCGGCCAGCGCCGGGGCCGGTGACCGAACGGACCCGGGCGACGGACTCGCGGAACTGAACGGCACACAGTCGCTCCCCGGTCCGGTTTCGACCGGTGTCGTCGTCGGGTCGCTCGCTGTCGGCGGTGTCACCGTCACCCGTGGACGGTCGATACTCCGCTGGCTCCAGGCCGCGTTCGAGGACTCACCACTGGCTGCCGTCCTCCGGTACAGCCGGTACGACGGCTCTGACCCGCTCGCCCACGAGGACAGGGCGACCATCCACCGGGTCGTGACGGACGCGCCCGGCGTCTATCTCTCTGCCATCAGCGAGGCGTCGGGCGTGCCCCTGTCGACGGTGCGACACCACGTCCGCATCCTCGAAGAGGAGAACCTCGTCACCAGCGTGAAAGTCGAGGGGAGACGCCGCTACTTCCCGGTCGAGACGAGCGACGTCGAACTCCACGTCGCCCTGTCGACCCCGTCACGGGCCGCGATTCTGGAACTTCTCGCCGACGGCGGAGCGGCCGGGGTCGGTGAACTCGCCGCGGAACTCGACCGCGACCCCAGCACGCTCTCGCACCACCTCAGCCGACTGGAAGACGCGGGGCTGGTCGAACGCGAGCGAGACGGGCGGGCGGTCCTGAACCGTCTCACACCGACCGCGAGAGAAGGACTGGCCGCGGCGACGCCCACGACGCCGGTCGCGGACGACTGAGAACGGACTGATTACTCGTTGAGAACGGACTGGTTATTCGTTGGCTAGTTCGTCGGAGAGGGTCTCGCGGACCAGTGTCTCCATCCCCCTGCGGAGTCGTTCGGAGGCAGCCTGTCCGGAGACGCCGACGTCGGCCCCCAGCCCGCGAAGCGTCGTCTGTCGCGGGATGTCGAAGTAGCCGACCTCGACAGCCCGGGTGAGTATCTCCTTCTGTGCCTGCGTCAGGTCGGCACCGTCGCTGCGCTGGTCGATGGTGCCGCTGTGAATCGATTCGACACTCGGCGTGAGCCCGACAGCCTCGCAGGTCTCACGGAAGCTGGCGAAGGCGTCCCGGTCCGGAAACAGCGTCTTGACCGTCCAGCCGTCGCCATCGCTCGTCGCGTCGAGGACCACCCCGTCGCCCTCGACGACCGCCGTGTACGCGTCCACGTCGGGGATGTCCTCGGGACAGGTCACGCGGTAGAGTCGGCGTGTTCGTTCCGTGGCGAGGACGGCGCTGTCGGCGACGGTCGGGTCGTCGGCCAGCGCGGCTTCGAACGCCTCGAAATCGTCGCCAGTCGCCCAGAAGACGACGCGAAGTGGGATTTCGCCGGCGGTGTCGAACTGTTCGACCGACGCCTGCATCGCCCCCGGTCCAGAGAGTGCGTGTTGCAGAAGTTGAGAGTCGAGAGTAAAACGAACAAACATGAAATATTTCTAGTATGATGTGTCTTTGTCGTCTGGCGACAGGTGGTCTCTCGCCTGATGAGTCATCGTTCGGGTCATGTGTGTGGCGACCGCTTCACTAATGAATGGTCCTGTGTCACGTATATCAGTGATGCATGGATATACAGGGTAAATAACCACTGGCGCTGTCCCCTCGTGTCCACGATTGTCTACCCACGAACATATATCAATGTTCGGAGTTTTCTCGGGCACTCGGCCATTCTGGGTCCCCGTCGCCGTCCCGTGAGACACTGTAGTATTTTGGTCCCGGTCCACGTAGAGTGCTGGATGGACGATGGTACACGGGCGGCCCGGTACGACGAGGACGGGGTGCTGAAGAAAGAGCACTACAAGCGCGAGTTGCACCGCCTGCAGGAGGAACTCGTCAAGCTCCAGTACTGGGTGAAAGAACGAGGGCTCCGGGTCGTCGTGGTGTTCGAGGGGCGAGACGCGGCCGGGAAAGGCGGCGTCATCAAACGCATCACCCGCCGGCTGAACCACCGGGTAGTCCGCGTGGTCGCGCTCGGGAAGCCGACCGACCGCGAACAGGGACAGTGGTACTTCCAGCGCTACGTCGAACACCTCCCGAGCGAGGGCGAGATAGTCCTGTTCGACCGGAGCTGGTACAACCGCGCGGGGGTCGAGCGCGTGATGGGGTTCTGTAGCGACGACGAGTACGACCACTTCCTGGAGGAGTGTCCTCGCTTCGAGCGCATGCTGGTGCGCGACGGCATCGTCCTCGTCAAGTACTGGTTCTCCATCAGTGACGAGGAACAGGAACGACGCTTCCAGAAGCGCAACGAGGACCCGAAGCGCCGGTGGAAGCTCAGTCCGATGGACCTCGAAGCCCGCGCGCGCTGGGAGGAGTTCTCGAAGGCGAAAGACGAGATGTTCGAGCACACCGACATCCCCGACGCACCGTGGAACGTCGTCCACGCCGACGTGAAACGCCACGCCCGACTCAACTGCATCAGCCACCTGCTCGACCAGATCGACTACGAGGACCTCACACCCGAGCCCATCGAACTCCCGCCCAGGGAAGACCGTGGGGAGTACGAGCGCCCGCCCATCGACGACCAGCACTGGGTCGAGGCCCGGTTCGGGGAGAACCCAGGCCAGGAGTAGTTCGCCACGCCCCCACAGCCGCCCAGTTGCCCCACCAGTTGCCCCGGTACCGTTCACCCCCGGACATGTGAGGGGACCCATATTAGCCCACGTTTCTGCAATCCTGTACTATGCAAACCCACCTGCTCGACGGTGACGACGTACAGCAGTACTCACCCATGACAGCCCTCGTCGCGGCCATCGAGGACGCCTTCGCGGCCTACGAGACCGGCGACGCACAGATGCCCCCGAAGTCCTACATCGACCTGCCCCAGTACAACGGTGACTTCCGGTCGATGCCTGCCTACATGGACGCGGGTGACTGGGACGCGGCCGGCATCAAGTGGGTGAACGTCCACCCGGACAACCCGGCCGACCACGACCTGCCGACCGTGATGGGCACCATGATATACTCCGACCCCGAGACCGGCTTCCCCCTGGCCATCATGGACGGCACCGAACTCACCATGCGCCGCACCGGTGCGGCCGCCGCCGTCGCCACGGACCACCTCGCCGTCGAGGACGCCTCCTCGCTCGGCATCGTCGGCGCTGGCGTCCAGTCCTACACCCAGGTCGAGGCCATCGCGTCCGTCCGCGACATCGAGACGGTCGTCGTGAGCGACCTCGACGAAGCGCGCGTCGCCGCCTTCATCGAGGCGTTCGAGGACGAGTTCGACGTCCGCGAGGGCTCCATCGCCGAGGCCGCCTCCTGTGACGTGCTCTCGACCGTGACTCCCGTCGAATCGCCCATCGTCTCCGCCGAGGACCTCGGCGAACACACCCACGTCAACGCGATGGGTGCCGACGCCGAAGGCAAGCACGAACTCGCAGACGAGGTGCTCCTGAACGCCAAACTCGTCATCGACGACTACGACCAGACGACCCACTCCGGCGAAATCAACGTCCCGTTCCACGAGGGCGTCCTCTCCGACGACGACATCTACGGCCAGATCGGCGAAATCGTCACGGACAAGCTGGCGGGCCGCACCGCCGAGGACGGCGTGACCGTCTTCGACTCGACCGGCCTCGCCATCCAGGACGTGGCTGCCGCCCACGTCGTCTACGAGGCCGCGAGCGCGGAGGACGAAGAGACCCAGACGCCCTCGCTCATCGCACAGTAAGCGACTCGTCTGTCATCCCCCTGGCCGTGCCCACCGGTCGGCTTCCCACTGCTTTTCGACCCCGATTTCGAGGCGAGTTCGTGTTCGGTCGGCAAGAGCACGGGCTACTCTTCCTGCCGGTACCGTCGCAAGAGACCGGCGACCGCCGCGCCGACAGCCGCCAGCCCGCCGATGAACATCCCACCCGGTGAGGAGGACTGGGTTCTGGCGAACCGTAACCGACTCGTCCAGGACCCGCCACCGGCGGTCGTTCCGCCAGTCGTTCCCACGGTCGTACCCGTGGCTCCGCCCGTTCCCGCTGTCGTGGTGGTCGCGGCCGTCGTGGTACCCGGAGCCGTCGTGGCCGAGCCAGGACCCGCGGTGGTTCCGGTGACCGGTGCCTGACCGCCCGTCGGTGCGGTGGTGGTCGTCGGCGCGGTGGTGGTCGCCGGTGCGGTGGTGGTCGTCGGTGCGGTGGTGGTCGTCGGCGTGGTCCCACCAGTCCCCGACCGACTGCTGAACGACCGACTCACGGATTTCTGCGTGGTGGTGGGTGGACTGGTGGTTGGCTGGGTGGTAGTGGGTTGGGTGGTGGTTGGCTGGGTGGTAGTGGGTTGGGTGGTGGTCGGCTGAGTGGTAGTGGGTTGGGTGGTGGTCGGCTGAGTGGTAGTGGGTTGGGTGGTGGTCGGCTGAGTGGTAGTGGGCTGAGTGGTGGTCGGCTGAGTGGTGGTTGGCTGGGTGGGCTCCTGCTGAGTCGTCGTCGGCTCCTGCGTGGTCTCGGTTCCGGTCTCGGTACCCGTGTCGCCGGTCTCGGTCGTGGTCTCCACGTCGACCGGCTCCTGTTCACCCTCCCGGGACGGCGCGGAGTCGTCCTCAGACCCGGTGTTGTGTCGGCACTGCGCCGCGACGAAGCGGAGACCGACGTGACACGAATCGGTCTGCGTGACGTTCACCGACTTCGTGACGTCCAGACCGTTCTCGATGGCTTCGTAGCCACGCTGGCGGAGTTCGTCGTTGAACGTCAGCCCGAGGTGGCCGTCTCGCTCGGTGACGGGTTCCCCGGCGACCAGCACGTTCTGGATGGGCAGGTCGGCGAAGCCGAGGCGGCCGTCGCCGTCGAACTCCTTGCACGGGAGGTACCAGTTCATCGTGTAGCAGTGCGTGCCGGGGGCGAAACACGAGGCCGAGACGGCCGGGTTCGCGGGCGTGACCGGGGGAATCGGGACACTGCCGTCGAAGGTGGGACCGAACTGTTCGAGCCACCCGGTCATCGACCCGGCGTAGAGGACGTCGCCCGCTTCGCTGGCGAGCCCGAACGGGTTGGTGTCGCCGTCGTCGTCGGCGTCCGTGGCGAGGGTGTCGCAGTCGGGGTCGGTCGAGACGACGACGTAGAGGTAATCACAGAGTTCGCCCAGGTCAGCCGTGGCGTCGCCTGCGGACACCTCCGGTTCGACGAGGTACTGCTCGTCGCTCCGGGGGAGCGGGTTCCCCTCGCCGTCCTCACGGACCAGCTCGGCGAAGACGAACGCCGGATTCCCGCACACGTGCAGACTGAAATTGGTCGCCCCCTCGTCGTAGGGTTTGAGGTCGACGAGGTCGACGAACATCCCTCGCGGTCCGTCGACGAAACCCGGGTGGTACACGCCCGGGAACTCGGCCGTGGCACTCCTCGCGGTCTCGAACCGCTCCGGGAGCAGTGCCGAGATATCCATCGGGTTCGGGAGGGCACACGTGTCGGCGAACACGTCCGTCTCCCCCGTGACGAGGTTCGCCCACTCCTCGCGTGAGAGCGCTTCCCCGGTGTCAACGTGTCGGACCGCCGGCGCGGCCGCTATCTCGTAGGTCATCGACTCCCCCGCGACGAGCGGCGGGGCTCGCTCACCCTTGAGGTCGTAGCGCTCCCAGGGTTCGTACGTCGAGCGATAGTCGACCAGCAGGTCGACGCGCCCGCTCTCGTACCACCCGTCGAGTTCCTCGGTGTCTCGGAAGAGCGCCGTCGTCCCGAGCCCTGTCCCGGCGCCAGCGACACCGATTGCTCCGAGCCCAGCCAGTACCTGCCGCCGTGATAGTTGTGTCATTCGAGTTCCCCCTCTGCCGTCCGCACCGGCATCTACGGATAGAGAGGCCGGTTGACAGGTTACCTATGAGGCGCTTCAGGGGCCGGAACGACTCGTTCGGCACCTCGTAGGGCCAGCGTACGTCCAGACCGATGGAACCGAGGAACCGGCGAGAAGCGTGGGTTCGAGCGGGCAGGGGGACATTACTTCTGGGGGACCCGTCTCTCCGGGGTGGCCGGACCGGAAGGGTCTCGACGAGCGTCTGCCCGGTTCGCATCAGCCCCCCGGAGACGTGTTCACTGGTCGTCTTCGGCGAACACACGGTAGCCGAGCGCGCCGAGCACGAGTCCACCGACGGCGCCGGCCCCGCCGACGACCGACGGGTGGACGCTGCTGTCCCCTGTCCGCGTCACCGACCCCGTCCCGTCGTCGTTCACCGTCAGTTCGTACGCGTGGAGTTCTCCCGGTGTGATGGCTTCCTGCTGCGAGTCCTCGACGAGTGCGGTCTCGGCGTCTACCACGACTGTCTGAAGCTCGTAGGTGGTGTCGCCGGTGCCGAGTACCCGTATCTGGTAGCTCCCGGGCTTGGCACCGTAGAGCGGTCGCATCCGGGAATACTCACCGCGAGTTCTGTCCATGTGCGGAGCCCAGAGCCGGTCGTACGCCTCCCCTTCAGGGCCGACGACGCTGAGTTCCACGTCCGCTGAGTCGACCAGCACGAGCCCGAACGGCAACAGCCCTTCACGGACCTTCGACTGGCCGACAGTCAGGTGGTCGAGCGGTGTCGAGAGGCGACGCCCTGTCGCTCGCTCGATGCGGTCGTGTCGGTTGAACAGTACCCGGGTGTACGTGTAACTCCCCGACTGGAACGGCCGCATCACGAGTTCGTCGCCGTCGCGTTCGAACCGAAGCGTCGGGCGCTCACCTCGGTACGCGTGGGCTGGCCGGTTCGGGTCGTACACGTCCATCACCACTGCCTCGTCGGTCTCCGACACGTCGTAGACGAGCACCTGGTGGGCGGCCGAAGACCCGTGGTTGAACACCATTATCGCGGCGCTCCCGAGTTCGCGGACCGCCGCCCGGATGTCTCGCACGACGGCCTGTGTGTCGATCCACGCCGGGTAGACGAATGGGATTCGCCCGAGCCACACCCGAAGACGGAGGAACTGCGCGGCCTGCAGCTGCACGATATCGTCGTACACTGGCGCGTCGTCGGACTCGACGGGCACCACCGGACTCTCTATCTCGCTCGCGACCGACCGGTCCACCGGAATCGCGTCGGGCTCCTCGAAATACGCCTGGGCGGCCAGGACCATCCCGTAACAGTGGCCGTTGGTCCCTGCCCGCTGGGTCACCGCGAGCTTGAGCTGGGTGGCGATCGCCTCGAACAACAACTCGGGGACGTTCGATGTGTTCTGACCGAGTATGGCCTTCGCGTGTGTCTTCCAGCCGACTTGCACCTTCTCGGGGAGGTTCTCTCGTGGCGGGGCCGGTGGGCTCTCGAAGTACTGCGACTGGTTCCCCCAGTTCCGGAACCCGAACCCGTGAACTGTAGGCGAGAACTCGCCGGAATCCGTCGGAGTATCGGCGAGAGCAGTTCCACCGAGGCTTCCGAACCCGAGGAGTGTGGACGCTCCACCGAGAAAACACCGCCGAGTGTGCTCTCGACCCATACCGTTCGGTCCATGTGCCCGCACAAATTTGTTTCTCTGGCACAGCCTCCGGTGCACGAGTCCGAGCGGACGCGAGGGTTCTGGACGACGCACCCGGTCGTTACGGTGCCTGCGGAGTCGACACGATTTGCCCCTGTTGCCCCCCTGATGGCGGTCTGCATGCTCGAACATGTCGAATCCACGCCGTATTCGTGTGTGGGCCGGCGTTGGGTGGCTGAGTCGGTCGGGCCGCTCTCACGGCTCACGATACATCGCTGTCGATGAAGCGTCTCGTCCGTCCCGTCAATCCCGGAACCGAAACAATAGAGTTTTGTCATATGCGGGTTGAGACGACCAATAATGGTGAATGGGTTGACAAATCGGCGTGGGTTTCTCACGGCGTTTGCAACTGCTGCAGCGGTTGGGGTAGTTCACCCTGGGTCAGGAGCGGCGGTCGCTGCGAGGACCCCCGAGAAGAGAACGTGGTCGGGATATCGGGGAGGCCCAGAACACAGTGGGACTGCCACGGTCGACGGTATCACCACCGTCGAGCGAACGCGGTGGACTGTCGGTGACGAGGACAACGTCGCGACGCTTCCGGCCGTCGTGGACGGAACCGCGTACCTCGGCGTCGGTTCGCGCTTGCTGGCCGTCGACGTCCAGTCTGGCGTGGGAACATGGGTCGCAGACATGCCTGCCCAGGTACCGCTGACACCCTGTGTCGGGGAGAACACGGTGGTCGCCACGACGAACGAGGGCGACGTGGTCGCGGTGGACCGGGCCAATGGCACGGAGCAGTGGTCCGTCGGCATCGGCGGACTCGCGGGCGCACCGGCGGTCAGTGAAGGAACCGTCTACGTCGGCAACAGCAACGGTCGTCTCCTCGCCCTCGACGTGGGGTCCGGGGAGGTACAGTGGTCGGTTCGACGTGACGACATCGAGATTCCGGATTCGCAAGCCTACGTCTCCGCCGAAGAGATACGACCGGCACCCGCCGTCAGCGATGGGTCGCTCTACGTCAATACGGGCCGCCCCACGGGTGGTGGGAAGCTGGTCTGCCTCGATGCCGAAACCGGAGCGGAACGCTGGAGCCACTCGTTCGACCACGATTACGTGCTTCCGCCGGCGATCGACGGCAACCGCCTCGTCGCAGCGTCGGAGTACGGTGAACTGAAGGTGTTCTCGAAAGTGGGTGGGTCGGTCCAGTGGGAGACAGACTTCGACGTGAACATCGGTGCCCCACCAGCGTTCGACGGCGAGACGGTTGCCGTCGTCGCTCCCGTTCCGAGGGATTCGACCGTTCATGCGTTCGATGCTGCCACGGGGAACAAGCGGTGGGAGTACCAGTTCGAGGAAGCGACGACCCCCGGTGGCGTGAGTATCGCCGACGGCGTCGTGTACGGGATGACGTTCACGGGCGGGCGAAGCGGCATCGTCGCCGCGCTGGACTACGACGCCGGACTGGAACAGTTCACGTTCGAGACGGGCCGGCCCCGATTCAGGACGCCGACGCCTGTCGAAAACGGCGTCGTGATTCCGGATGGGCCGCAGGTTCGCTGTCTCGGGAGTGAGGCCGCATCAGGCCAGACCGCGAGTGACGGGCCGGATTCTGGCGATGGTTCGCCCACCGACGACACGGCCGGAGAGACGACCAATCGTGAGACCTCGGAACCCAGTGGAACGAGCGACCAGGACGGACAGAGCGACGATACCGGCGGTGATGGGTCGAGAAGTTTCTTCGGCGGTGATTCGGGCCCGGGTGGCAACACACTCACCATCGTCAGCACTGCCGTGACGGTCCTCGGGACGTTCGTCGGGCTCGTCCAGCTGCTGCGGGGTGACTGACCGATGGCACGAGGCGCTCCTCGCCTGGTCGGCGCGCTCGTCGGCGCACCCTTCGTTCTCACGGGGTCGTACGTTCACCTGACCGACAGTCCGGTCCCCAGCACGGTCGGCCTCACGCTGGCCCTGTTCGGCGCGGCGGTCGTCCTCACCGGCCTGTACGTGCACCGCACCTCGCCGACCCCCATCGACTTCGGCACCGACGAGCGAGTCATCGCGACCGTCGAACCGAACCAGCTCGTCGCGACGCTCCAGCTGGCGGTCGGGGCCGTGGTACTCCTCGTGGCCGGCTACCTGCTGTTCGCGACCCGGGTGGCTTTCGTCTATCCGACACTGGTGTTCACCGCCGGCTTCGCCGTCCTTCTCACTGGCCTCGTCCAGTACTGGAAGAACACGCTCACGACGCACTACGTGACGACACAACGAATCGTCAGCGAGTACCGATTCGTCTCCCTGAGTCGGCAGATAATCCAGATCGACGACGTCATCGGCATCACCCACACACAGGGAATCCTCGAATCCCTCGTCGGGTACGGGAGCGTCCTCGTCTCCAGCGGTGGGGGGAACCCGAGTGCGAGCCAGATTACCTTCAACAACGTTGCGAACCCGCAGGAAGCCGTTTCAGCCCTGCAGAACGCACAGGAGAACTACGGCTGACTGGACAGGCCGAGACGAACTGACGGCTAGCTTCCGGTGCTCGTCGGCGAATACTTCGTTCCGTTCGCTGGCTCGACTCCCGCGGCTGTTACTGCGTTGTTTTCCACGTCCGCTCGTCACCGACGCAGCGGACCCGACGACCCTGTCGTCGATTCTCCATCGAATCCACGTGTTACAAATTGGCGTGTCTCGGAGAGACGAGTATGGCCCTCTCTGCCCCGCCGGCAGTGCTTTTGCTCGCATTTGTCCCGGCACTGCTGTGGGGGTTCACGCCCGTCATCGAGAAACGGGCGCTCTCCGACGGTGGGACCCCGCTCCAGGCCGCGCTCACCGTGGTCGTCGTCGACTCGGCGGTCTACCTGCTCGCCCTCGCGCTTTTCAACCCGGACCCCTTCGCGGACCTCACGCTCGAAACCGTCGCCGTGTTCGCGGCGGCTGGTGCCGTCGGGACCGCCATGGGCCGCCTCGCCATCTTCGCTGGGAACGCCCGCGTCGGTGCGAGCATCTCCAGTGCCGCGGTCAGTTCGCGGCCACTGTTCGCGACGGCCCTCGCGGTCGGGTTCCTCGGTGAACCACTCTCGCCCCCGACCGCGGTCGGCATCGTCGTCATCGTCGTCGGCCTCGCCGTGCTCTCGGTCTCCCGCGGCGGCGACCTGAGTGGCTGGACCACCCGCGACCTGCTGGTCCCCCTCGCCGCCGCGCTCCTGTTCGCCGCCGGGAACGTCGCCCGGCGCTGGGGGCTCGGATTCGGAGAGGCGACGCCCCTCGAAGCCGTCGCCGTCAACGAGTTCGCCGCCCTGGTGGCACTGGGCGGCTACGTTCTGGCCACGGGCCGGAAGCGCGTCGCCGGCAAGCCCCCGAAGACCTACCTCGTGTTCGCCGCCAGCGGGTTCATCACCGCGGTGGCGCTTCTCTCGATGTTCACGGCGCTGGCGGCTCCCGAGGGCCGGATTGCGGTGGTGGACCCCATCGTCGCGACTGCACCGCTGTTCACGGTGGTGTTCTCGTGGCTCTGGCTGGGTGGGCTAGAACGAGTTACTCGTGGGGTCGTCGTGGGAGTGGTGCTGGTGGTTGTTGGGGCGGTGTTAGTTACGGGTGGGCCGGCTTTGATTGGAACCTGATTACATAGCCGGGTACCCTTCCCGGGCTTTTGATTCACCGTACTGGGGCGTATCTGCACTTATACCCTATTATTGTCCCAACACGGCTGCGACTACCGACGCCACAACCAGTAGTGCAATCACAGTGGCCCAAAACCAGGAAAATACTGGGCTTGATGCCAAAGATGACTGAATGTCGATGGCAACTGCAGCAAGTGGTCCAGCAATGACGATGAGCACGAAGGCTCCTACTATGAGTTGTGGGTCGGCTTGACCACGTTCAGACTCCTGTTTACCTGCTTTCACAGCCATCGAGCAGGCACTGGAAACGAGACTCTCTTTCCTTTCTGACATTGCAAGCGGATATTCGACGAGCAGGTACAAAAATCGAAAAGAACGTTTATAGGGCCTCTAATGGGGGTTTATCGTTGTGAGTGATCCCGTTTATGGACGTGAACCCCTGCACCAACCCTTTTATATTCGGATTGGCTTACATGAGGTCATGCCTCGGGTCCCCGATGACTTCGAAAAAGAGTTTGATGCTAAGGGCGTAACTTTCTTTGAAATAGCGGAGCTGCTGTATTCGAATCCAGATCGGCAGTATACGCAAGGTGAAATTGCGGAAATTATGGACCGGTCGAACACGACCATTAGTAAGCATACTCGTGAGATGGTCAATGAGGATTGGCTCACCCGGTATGAAGACCAGACCACCTTCGCTTGGAATTCTAACGCACACAATCCGGCCAGCACCGAGGGAATAACCGCTGTTCGGAGATTCTACGCAGACCTCTTTGATTTGTATAGAAAACACTCAAACACGGGCCCTGGTGTATTAGCGATTATTGGCTTCGCCATGATTCTTGCAGCAATTGTTGTATTCACATTTTATCTAGGGTTCTCAACCGGACTCACCCAGGAATCTGCAATTCCGCCTGTGATATATCTTATAATAGCTATTGGTTCGCTTATAACCGGGACTCTCGTGACTGCCTTTTCGTGGGTGCAGGCCAATGCGAACCGGATTTTCCGGCGTCACGCACCGAGTGATTTGTTCCGGGATGAGAAGTAGTCACATTCACTGCTCACGTTGTTCGCAGGAAAACGGACCCGACGGGATTTGAACCCGCGACATCTTGGTCCGGAACCAAGCACTCTGTCCACTGAGCTACGGGCCCTCACGCATCGATAGACGATGCCCCGACATAACGGTTGTGAACCAGTTATTCTTCGCCGCCGTCGGCGACCGACACGTTCGGCTCCTGTTCGTCGATGACCGACCGTTTCCACGTGCCTCGCGTGAACCAGAGGCCCGCCGCAATCGCGCCGACGACGTTGCCCATGGCCATGCCGTACCAGAAGCCGGTCGCGCCCATCCCGTAGCCGGCGATGCCGAGGATGGGGACGGTGTCGAACGCGAGGACCGAAACCGTCGCCACGCGGCCGATCCAGAGGGCGACGAGCGAGAAGACGAGGGCGGTCTTGGTGTTGCCCGCGCCGCGGTAGGCACCCAGCAAGACCTGGAGGACGCCGATGAAGGCGAACTCGACGGTGCGTATCTGGATGTACTCGGCGCCGAGGTCGATGGTGGCGATGGCGTCGGGGATCTCCTTGCTGATGAAGGCCTCGACGAGGACGTGCGGGAAGAAGAACACGGCGATACCCACCGCGAGCAGGACGCCGCCGGAGACCTTCGCGGCGAGCCAGACGGCGCGTTCTGCGCGGTCCGTGTTGCCCGCGCCGAGGTTCTGGCCGACCATGGTGTTGGTGGCGCGGCCGAGGCCCATCGCGGGGAGGAAGATGAGCGAGGCGATGCGGTTCCCGAGGCCGTAGGCGGCGACGACTGGCGGGGCGAACTGGACGATCATCGCGGTCAGGGTGACCATGGCGAGGGCGCTGGCGGACTGTTCGAGGGCGCTCGGGACGCCGATGTCGACGATGTCGCGGATGACGTCGAGGTCGGGCGCGAGGTGACGCAATTCGATGGCGGGGCCGGCGTCGGTCATGAACAGGATGTAGAGGCCGAGGACGGTCCCGAGGCCGCGGGAGGTGACCGTGGCGACGGCTGCGCCGACGATGCCCATGCCGTCGATGGGGCCCCAGCCGAAGATGAGGATGGGGTCGAGCACGACGTTGAGGGCGACGCTGGCGAGCATGACTCGCATGGGGGTCTTGGTGTTACCGTAGCCGCGCATGAGCGCCGAGAAGACGAAGAAGCCGAACATGAAGACGATGCCGAGGAAGAACACCTCCATGTAGCGGGCGGCGAGGGGGATGACGGCGGCTTCGGTCTCGCCCTGGCTGGGCAGGAGTGCGAGCATCTCTTCGGTGAAGAAGTAGCCGACGAGGCCGAGGCCGACGGCGAGGATGGAGACGAACGAGATGGTCTGGCCGGCGACGCGGCCGGCGGAGCCTTCGCTCTTCGCGCCGGTGTACTGGGCGACGAGGATGGCACCCGCGGCGGTGAAGCCGCCGGCGACCGAGATGAGCAGGAAGATGAGGGGGAATGCCAGGCTGATGGCGGCCAGGGCGTCGGTGTCGAACTGGCCGAGCCAGAACGTATCGGCGATGTTGTACATCACCTGGAGGAGCTGGAGGGCGACGATCGGCCACGCGAGCCGGAACATGGGGCGGGCGAGGCCACCCTCTGTGATACTGTCTGAGGGTGTGCTGTTCACGATACTTCGAAACGAAACACTACCGTTTCAATCTGTTGTATCGAGGTAACAGCGGCGAAAGAAATCACTGGTCGGGGGAAAGAGAAGCGAGAAACGGGGAAACGCGGGCAGTCGCTACGGCGTCTCGTTCGTCTCGAGCGTGAAGTCGGCCTTCGGGTAGGCGACACACGTCAGGACGTAGCCGTCTTCGAGTTCGGGGTCGTCCAGCATCTCCTGGTTGTCGTGGACGACGTAGTCACGGGAGTCGCCGCCGTCGGCGATGTGGCCCGCACAGGAGACACACTGTCCCTGTCGGCAGGCGTAGGGGAGGTCCCAGCCCTCGTCCTCGCCGGCTTCGAGCAGGGATTCGTTGTTGGCGACCTCGACGGTCGTGCCCTCCTTCTTGTACTCGATGTCGAAGTACTCGACCTCGTCCTCGGGGATGTCGGCCGGACTCGAAGATTCCTCTTCTGCTTCCTCGCCACCTTCCAGTTCGCCACCGGCTTCGCCGCCAGCGATGGCGCCGGCAGCGCCACCACCGCCGATAGCGCGGTTCATGGGTTCGGGGAAGTCGGTTTCGGCGACGGTCGACGCGCGTCGTTCGAGGACTTCTTGGGAGATGTCCTCGGTGGGGGTCCACGCTGTCCCACGCAAGAAGTGCATGACGACGGCGATGACCGTCAGGGAGAGCCCGATTGCCAGTCCCAGTTCGTTGATGGCCATGTGTTCGGAGGTTTGGAGTACGGGTTTAATTCATTTGTGATTGGCGAGCGCCCCGTCGCGGGGTTGTCGGCGGACGATGTATCGCGGCGGTCGATGTATCGCGGCGGGCCTCACTCGCGGCCGCTGCGGCGGGCGTCGTACTGGAGCCGGTAGCACTCGAGAATCTCTTCGAGCAGGAGGGCGTCGCGAGAGCTACTGCTGTAGTGGTGGTCGATGAAGTCCTCTGCGTCTTGTACGTTCCCCCGGATGACGAACCGGCGGATGGTTGCAACCGACTCGAAGAACGGGAGTCCGGACTCGGGTCCTTCGGCGGGTTCGATGAGCTGTTCGTTGGGGAAGACGTCCGCCTTGATGTCCTCGAAGTCGACGGTCGACGGCACGTAGTCGTCGGAGAGGTGGTCGAGGATGTACTCGCTCGCAAAGCGGTAGAACTCCGATTTGCTCTCGAAGACGCCCTCCTCGACGAGGGACTCTATCTCGTCGACGGTCGATTCGGAGAATCGGACCGTACTCTTTACCATACCGACAAGACTCTCTCCCTGCCCTTAAAAATCTTCCAGCCGTGACGGTGCTGACGAAATCAGTCGCGTGCGACCTCGTGCCGACCGAAGCCGTAGCGCAGGCGGTTCGCCAGTCGCCGCGAGAACCGGCCCTGCTCCGGTGCACGGGAGCCAAAGCGCTCGGCGAGTGACTGGTAGATGAGCGGGACGGGAATCTCCTGTTCGAGCGCCTCCTGAACCGTCCACGTGCCTGTCGACCCACCCGCGACGTGGTCGGCCACGTCGCCCAGGTCGTTGCCTTCCTCGCGGAACGCCTCCTCGCACAACTCGAGCAGCCACGAGCGGATGACTGCGCCGTTGTTCCAGGTGCGCGAGACGGCCTCGAGGTCGAGGTCGTACCGGCCGTTGGCGAGCAGTTCGAAGCCCTCGCCGTAAGCCTGCATCAGCACGTACTCGACGCCGTTGTGGACCATCTTGACGTAGTGGCCAGAGCCGGCGGGGCCCATGCGGTCGTGCCCGTCGGGGCCGGTCGCGACGGCGTCGAAGACGGGGACCAGTTCGTCGTAGGCCCACTGTGGGCCGCCGACCATCAGCGAGAAGCCGAGTTCTGCGCCCGCGGGGCCGCCGGAGGTCCCGCAGTCGAGGTACGCCGCGTCGGTCGATTCGGCGCGCCGCACGGAGTCCTCGAAGTGCGAGTTCCCGCCGTCGACCACGATGTCGTCGTCGTCGAGCAGCGGGTCGAGGTCGTCGAGTGCGGCGTCGACCGGTTCGCCGGCCGGCACCATCAGCCAGATGCGCTTGTCGTCGCCGAGTTCGTTCGCCAGTCCGCGGACCGAGTCGGCGGGCGTCGCGCCCGCGTCGGCGGCGGCCGCCACCGCGTCGTCGTCGAGGTCGAACGCGACCACGTCGTGGCCGGCGTCCAGCACACGGTCGACCACGATGCGGCCCATCCTGCCGAGACCGATTACGCCCAGTTGCATGGCTCACGCTGGGACAGGTGGGCACGTAGGGATTGTGATTCGTCGGCCAGTCGTTCCGGCGAATTTCACCGCACCACCACGTCGCCGAACACGGTGAGGCCGTCGATGACGGCGTCGGGGTCGTCCGTCGGGTGGTCCAGTCGCAGGTCTTCCACGTCGCCGACCACCTCGATGGCGGTCGTGGCGACGGTCCAGTCGTCCGGCACCAGAACGGTCACGTCGCCGAATATCGCCACGCACTCGACCGCGACGGGTGCGTCGGCCTCGCGGAGGTCGACGAACGCGTCGTCGAAGACGGCGATGACCTCCCGGGTGTCGAGGTCTTCGAAGTCGATGCCGTGGTTGGTGAACCACACGTCGTCGATGCGGTACACCTGCTGGCGGCGACGGACGATGACCGAGACGCCGAGGATGATGAGGAAGACGGGCCAGTAGTCCCAGACCCGGGCCTCCGTGGTCACGCCGAGTGCGACCAGCTGCCAGCCCAGTGCGACCGTGACCAGAACGAGCGGCCAGAATACGCGGGTGAACTCGCGGGCGAACAGGACGTAGACCCCGAAGGCGAGCAGGAACGTCGGGACGAGGGCCGTGATGTCGAGCGGAAAGAGCCCGGTCGTGTCCAGCAGCAGGACGACGCCGGCGAGGACGAGGAGTGCGCCCACCTTCCACGCGGGGGTGGGCTGGACGGTGCGCGTGGCCATGTACAGAGAGATGTCACCATCCGGGATAACGGGTCGCCCGTCAGGTTGCTGGCTACTGCATCGTCCGCCACGATGCTGGAGAGCAGGCGACCCGGTCCGGTCCACGGGACCGTCGCCCTCGCGGCCGCTCACGATTACCACGGCGGTCGTGTTTGTTCCCGTTGCCGAAACGGTTTCACGGAGGCTCTCGTTCACCCGTCCATGACTGTCGCAGACATCTTCGACGCGATGCCCTACGCCGAACACCTCGGCATCGACCTCACCGAGGCCGCCGACGGCTACGCACGCGGCGTCCTCGAACTCGGCGAGGAGCACTCGTCGGTGCCGGGGCGAATCGTCGCCCACGGCGGGGTCGTCCACTCCCTCGCGGACCACGTCGGCGGCGCGGCCATCATCTCGCTGGTCCATCGCCCGACGCCCACCATCGACATCCGCATCGACCACCTCGCGCCCGCCACGGACGACCTCGTCGCCGAGGCCGAAGTCGTCCGGAGCGGCGGCGACGTGGCGACCGTCGACGTGACCGTCGAGGACGTATCCGGGAACGTGGTCGCGAACGCCCGCGGCGTGTACAAGACGGGCGGCGGCGACGGCGGGTCGGCGTGGATGGACGGGAGTGAGGAGTTCCCGACCGAGGAGTGAGCGGCCGACCGCCGGTTCGCCGGCCCTGCCGGTTGGTCGGGGTTTTTCCCCGTGGACGACGTAGCCCCCGTCATGCTCGGCTCCCCGAAGATTCGAAAGGTCGCCTCCGCCGCGACCGCCGTGTATGGTCTGGTCAGTCTCCTGTTCCCCCGCAAGGCCGCGAAACTCGCCCAGCGACTCGTGCTCGCGCCGACGTTCGAGAACACGGGCGAACTCGAACCCCGCGACTGGTACGTCGAGTCGGCCCGCGCCTCCGGCCTCGGAATGCTCGTCGGCGGCCTGTTCGGCTACATCCTCGCCGACCGTGCCGAAGACAAGGCGAAAGCGGCCAAGACGGAACCCGTCGAACTCGACGTCGACGAGGCAGCCGAGGAGGAAGCGGACGAAGCAGAGACCATCGACATCGAAGACGACTGAGTTCTCGAAACTCCATTCTTTTGTTCGGCCGCGTCGACTACGTCACGCCGCCCGACTGCGGCTCGTAGTGCTCGAATCGCCTGTCTGCCGCGATAGCGCGAAGGTCCTCGGCCACGGTCCACACTTCCTCGAACCCGACGTAGTACGGCGAGGGCGCGACCCGGACGACGTTCGGCGGGCGGTAGTCCACGACGACGCCCCGGTCCCTGAGCGCCTGGCTGATGCGGTACGCCTCGTCGTGTTCGAGCGCGACGTGCCCGCCCCGGCGGTCGGGGTCGCGCGGGGTCCCGACCGCGTACCCCAGGTCCGACAGGCGCTCGTCGGCGAGGCGAATCAGGTACTCCGTCAGCAGGGTCGATTTCTCGCGGAGCGCCTCGATGCCGGCGTCGTGGGTCACGTCCAGCGAGCCGTCGAGCGGCGCGGCCGCGAGCACCGGAATCGTGCCAATCTGCCACGCTCCGGCGTCGGCCGCGGGGGTGAACTCGTGGTTCATCTCGAACTGGGTCGCCTTGTCGTGGCCCCACCAGCCCGCCAGCGCCGGCTCGGCCCCGAAGTGACGTTCGTTCACGTACAGCCCCGCGAGTGCGCCGGGGCCAGCGTTCAGATACTTGTAGGTACACCAGACCGCGAAGTCGACGCCGACGTCGTCGAACGAGTGCGGAACCACGCCGACCGAGTGTGCCGCGTCGAACCCGGCGACGGCACCGTGCTCGTGGGCGAGTTCGGTGATGCGCGCCACGTCGAGCAGTTGCCCGGACCGGTACAGCACCGTGGGCATGAACACGATGTCCACGTCGTGCGTCTCGAGGGCGACTTCGACCGCGTCGGCCGTGATGGTTCGGCCGTCCTCGCTCTCGACGCGAAGCAGGTGTTCGTCGGGGTCGAGGCCGCGCTGGCGCAACTGGGCCGCGATGGCGTAGTGGTCGGTCGGGAAGTCGAGGTCGTTGACGAGGACGGTCGTCCCCTCGTATTCGTCGAGCATCGTCCCGACGAGCGTGTGGATGTTGACCGTCGTGGAGTTGCCGACGACGACCTCGGACTCCTGTGCTCCGACGAGCGGGGCGAGACGAGCACCGAGGCGCTCGCCGTAGTGGAACCAGTCGGGATCGGCGTCGGTCCAGCCGCGGATGGCGAGGTCTTTCCACGCCGCGACGACCCGGTCGATGGCCGCCTCGGCGTCGGCCGAGCAGAGACCGAGGGAGTTCCCGTCCATGTAGCGTTCGTCCTCGGGGACGGAGAACCGCTCGCGGAGGCCCGAAAGGGAGTCTGTGTCGTCGAGGGCGCGGGCGTACTCGCGGTCGGGAGAGAAGTCGGCCAGGGCGTCGTCACCGGCGGTCGGTGTGGGCATGCCTGACAGCTACGGGGCGGAGATGGTACTGTTTTCGGTCGCAGAACGAGGTGGTCGAACGGTTCGCCGGTCTACGCCTCGGCGTAGGTCGTGTTCAGGTACTCGAGGATGTTCGCGGACTCGTTCATCGTCACGCCGGTCTCGTCGTCGACGAGGACCGGGACGGCACGCTGGCCGGAGACGCGCTTGACCTCGTCGCGCTCGGAGTGGAGCGCCTCGACCCAGACGCTCTCGTAGTCCATCCCGAGTTCGTCGAGCCGGTCGGCGACCTTCTCACACCACGGACAGCCGTCGAGCTGGTACAGTGTCAGCGACATGGCCCCCTGTTGGCGCGCCAGGTGAAAAAACCCTGCTGAGGACAGGGTTTTCTCGTCGGCAGCCGTACCCGGTTCTACATGATGGCGACCACCCACGCGTTCGTGGGACTCCTTCTGGCAGTGGCCGTCAACGCCGTCGCGCCCGAGTTCGGGCTCGTCGCGGCCATCGCGGGGCTCGCGGGCGGCACCTTCCCCGACCTCGACATGGCGGCGGTCCACCGCAAGACACTGCACTTTCCGGTGTGGTATTCAGTGGCGACCCTCCCGGCGGCCGTCGTTGCGGTGCTGGCACCGACCCCGACGACGGTCGGCGTCGCGGTGTTCCTCGCCGCCGCGGCTATCCACTCGGCCAGCGACGCCCTCGGCGGCGGACTCGAACTGCGACCGTGGGAGGCAACCTCGACCCGCGCCGTCTACGTCCATCCCCTGAAGCGCTGGGTCGAACCGAGACGATACATCCGGTACGACGGCGCACCCGAGGACTTCCTCGTCGGCGCGGTGCTGGCAGTCCCCGGCCTGCTCGTCTTCGACGGCGTCGTCCGCCGGCTCGTCTTGGGCGGCCTGCTCGTCTCGCTGGGCTACACTGTGATTCGAAAACAGTTGCCGCGGCTGACGCCCGAACGGTTCCGCTGACCCGTCCTCTTTCACCCGTTCAATCCATCGTGTACGTCTCGTAGTGTGCGACCGCGTAGCGGTAGGACGCGACGGGTGAGACGACACCAGCGAGCACCAGTACGTAGCCGACCGGCTGGACCGTTCCGGGCGAGAGCGCGAGTTCCCACGGGGTCACGAAGCCGACGAGCAGTCCCAGAATCGCGACGACGACCTCCCTCGCGAGTGGGACGAACGCGACGGCCGCGCCGAACGCGACGACCATGAGCGCCAGCGTGAACACCAGCATGGCGGTCTTGCTCGGGACGACTGCCTTCCGGTTCCCGGCGACCTGCACGCTCCCGAACCGGGGGAACGACACGCCGATGCCCGCGGCGAGCACCGGCGCGAAGACGGCCCCGAGCACGCCGACCCCGACCGCGGCCAGCGTCATCGTCGGTGAGAGCGGGCTGGCGAGCGCGCTCCCGCCGACCACGGCCAGCGCGACCGGGACGCCCGGAATCACCCCGGCGAGGACGTGTCCCGCGACGAACTGGCGACCCGAGAGCGGCGAACTCAGGGTCGCAGGGAGCACCGGCCCGTCGTCGCCCAGCGGGTTGAGCGTGAACGCCATCGCGGCCCCCCAGGCGACGTACAGTGCCAGCAAGAACGGCATGTGCTCGGGGACTTGCCGGGTCTCGACGATGGTCGCGAACTGCTGGAGGAACCCGAACAGCGGGTACGCGAGGTAGAGCAGTTTGATGGGGGCGCGGCGGGTCCGAACCCACGCGACGTTGACTATCTGGCGCGTCGGCCGGTCGAGCGGCCGGAGCAGTCGCGTGACGACCCCCGACGCGGTACTGGTCCCGCGGTGCGTGCGCCCGCCGGTCGCCGTCACCGTCTCGTCGTCCTCGTCGTCTGCCTCGCGGGCCGGGTCCGAGAACCAGTGGAACGACGCGACGGTCACCGACGCGACCTGCAACAGCGGCAGCAGTGCGACCGTTGCGACCACGGCGGCACCGATTCGGAGGGGCGACGGCGAGACGTTCGGGACGCCGAGCAACAACAGGTCGCCGTACCACGACAGGGGTGACGCCTGGACCGGCTCGAACAGCATCGCGACCGCCTCGTCGAACGACCCCGTGAATATCAGCCCGAAGTAGGCGAGGAACGCGACCACGACCAGCGCGGTCCGGTGACGCGCCAGCGGCGGGTACCGCGTCACGAGGTGGTGAGCGACCAGCCCGAGCAGGAACCCGACCCAGATCGCAGGGAGCGCGACACCGACCAGGATGACGGGCAGGGAGAGCGCGACCAGCGGTGCCTGCGCTCCGTAGCTGAAGCCGGCGACGAGGACCGCTATCGGCGGCAGTATCCAGGACATGAAGAGGACGAACTCCGTGCAGACGATTGCGGGAACCACGTCCCGGACCCGGCTGGCGAGCAACAGCGCGGCCGGTTCGTCGACGGTCGCGCGCTTGCCGACGGTCCTGACGATGCTCATGACGACCAGGAAGACGAACGCGAGGCCGACGGCACCGCGGACGATGCCGACGATACCGCCGGCGACCGGAATCTCGGGGACGTCGCCGGCCCGGAGCGCCTCGCCGGCCACGAACAGGGCGTAGCCTGCTACGCCGGCGAACACGGTGAACATGGCGACCGTGAGAGCGATCGCCACCAGCTGGGTGCGGCTGTCACCGACGCTCCGGGTGGTTCGACGGACCTCCGTCTTCGCGATTCGGCGGACGTGCGCGAGCCGCGGCATCACGGCGAATCACGCCGCGGTCGGGCCCGAGACCGGTGAGAGGGTTCGGTCGGGCGACGAGACGCCCGTGTCTGGCGGGGACGGTGAATCACGGACCGACGATTCGAGTGGGTCCGACAAAAGCGTACAGCCTGCTGGCTGGTGGATTCGGTGGCGGGTGACTCACACCACGTGTGCCATGACGACCAGCAAGAGCCACAGTCCCGAACCGACCACCAGCGCGGGTTCGAGGTCGAAGTCGTCGAGCCGCTGGGCGCCGGCGGCGACCAGCCCGATGGCGACCGCACAGCCCACCCGGTGCATCACGATTTCGATGGGGAGCACGGAGACGCCGATGACCCCGTAGTCGACGACGACGGCCGTGCCGAAGCCGAGCGACCCGAACAGGAACCCGTCGGTCGACGGGAGTCGACTGCCGGCCGCGAACGCGACGGCGGGCGTCCCGAACACGAGTACCGGGTAGAACGTGGCGACGACGAGGTCGGGGTCGACCGTGAGCAGGTTCTCGGCCGTGACGCCGCCGAGGCGGACCGCGAGCACGACCGCGGGAACCGCCAGGAACAGGACGACCCGCCAGACGGTCTGGCGCGTCCACAGCTGGTCGAGCGTCCGCTGGAGCGTCGGCGCGAACACGGTCGACCCGAGCAGCGGCAGGAGGGCGAGGTAGACGAGGGTGGTCCAGCCGTCGTGGTCGTACGTGTCACCGTTGTCGTAGTAGACGCGCTGGACGTCCCTGGCCCCCAGTGCGTGGATGAACTCCTGTTCGATGGTGATGCGGGCCTCTTCGAGGCTGTCGACGGTGTGAGTGAGGGTGAACCAGTCCCAGTGCTCCGCGTGGGCCTGGACGACGGTCCAGTTGCGGTCGGCGCGCTGGAGGTCGTACACCCGGACGTGGTACTGGCCGCCGAAGTAGTCGCCGTGGTGGAGCTGGCTGGTCTGGGCGGTCCAGACGCTCTCGCTCCCGGTCTCGTAGTAGACGTACCGCTTCGCACCGTAGGCGTCGGACCAGGCGACGCCGGTACCGTTGTCCACCTGTCGTTCGGACCGGTTCTCCTCGGTGAACACGGGGTCGCTGGTGTTCCACCCCGTTTCGCCCGCCCTGAGCTGGCTCGTGACCTTGTCGGCGTCGGCCTGCACGACGAGGTTGACGGAACTCGCACGCCGGTCGAACGACCGTTTCGGCCCCACGTACGGCCAGATGTCGGTGTCGCTCTCACCCAGTGTCACGAGGTTCGTGTCCGGTTCCTCGTACTCTGGCGTACTGACCGACGGGGCGGTGAGGGTAGTCCCGACTAACAGGATGGCGATGGCAACGGCGAACAGGACGAGGCGGTTCTTGGTCCACATCGTGTCCGTCTATCGTCGAACCTCCGACCTGCAGGGTGTTAATGGTACGCATCCGGAGACGGTGAGACGCATCCGAAGAGGGTGAGACGGGTCGAGAGGGGATGGGAGGCATCCGGAGATGCAGTAGTGACCGGGACGTCCAGCGCCCGAGTCAGTGAAATTTATACGTCTCGGCGGCGAGTCCGTTCACGATGGACGAGGGCGAGAAAACCGACGAGGCGGTCGTGACGGTCGAGATACCTGCGGCACTCGCCGACCGAATCGACCGACTGTACGCGGACTGCCGCGGGTACGAGCCTTCGTCGCTGCAAGAGGGCCTGAGCGTGCTCTGTGACCTCGCTTCCGGCCGACTGGACCCACACGCCCCGGAGACGCGAGTCCGTCGCTCCCCGTCGCCCGCGGCCGAGGTCGTCACCGACCCGGTCGCGACCGACCGACTGGGGGGCGATTCTACCCCACCGACCCAGGTCACATCGGAGCCGTCCCACTCGGCGCCGACCGACGACGCGGCCGATTTCGGGGGGACAGCGGCCGGACGACGCTCGGTCGCTCCCGGCGCTGACGCGGCGACCGAGTCCGGGGCCGTCGCCACCGATGCCGACTCAGCCTACGACGGGCCTCACGGGACCGGCGACGCGGACGACCGAATCGACGAGGCGTTCCCGGCACGCTGGAGCGCCGCCCCGGCAGTGCGCCGACAGGTGCGGGCAGTCGTGGACCACTTCGTCCGCGACCCGACGGAGAGCGCCGACGACGCCGAGCGCGAGGCGGCGGCGCTGGCTGCCGTCGCGGAGCGGGAGGGGTGCGCTCCCGAGACGCTCTACGACGAACTGGTCGCGGCGCTGTACGGCAACGCCGGGCTTCCGGACGACCTCGCTGGCGAGTTCCTCCACGAGGCGCTGGTCAGCGTCGTCGAGGCCGACGCACCCGGGACGTCTTTCGGCGACCCGGCTAGCGACACCACTGCGCGTGCCGGTGAAGACGCCTCCGAGGTCGGACCCCTCGAGACGGACGACGCGTTCGACGTGGACACCCTGCTCGGCGACGTCTCCCAGCCGATGGCCGACTGCGAGCGCTGTGGCGAGACCTACCCGGTCAACGACCTGGAGACCGTACTGGGCTCGAAGACGGCGACGATCGAGTTGCTCTGTGCCGACTGTGCGACCGCGGCGGAATAGTCAACGCTTTTCGCGTCACGGACACATCCCGGGGATATGGTAGGAATCCTCGACCTCGTGATGCGGACGTTGCACAGCGTCACCGCCGCCGCCTGGGCCGGCAGTGTCCTCTTCCTCACCCTCGGCTTGCTCCCGTCGGCCCTCGACGGGTCGCTGAACGCGAGCCCCATGGAGTCGGTCGTGGGGCGGTTCCGGTGGATAACGCGTGGCTCCTCACTGCTCCTGTTCGTCACCGGCGGCCACCTCGCTGGCACTCTCTACACCATCGGCGACGGGGGTGGCATCTCTCTGTTCGGGAGCCCACGCGGCCACCTCGTCCTGACCATGCTCGGCCTCTGGCTCGTCCTCACGGGGCTCTGTGAGGTCGGCGCGAGCAAACTCGCGGGCGGCTTCTCCGAGAAGAAGGTCCGCTCACCGGCGGCCGACGCGAAACCGTTCCTCTACGCGGCCAGTCTCGTCGCCGTCTTGCTGCTGGTCGACGCCGTCGTCATCGTGTACGGCGCTGGCACCGTCTACTGAACGGGTTCGTCCGACGACGGGTATTTTCTGGGGAGGCTGCGAAGTGTTACCTGATGACTCACTGGACAGAGGAGATGTTCGTCGAGCACCCCGAGGTGTTCGCGGTGAGCATGCGCCAGCGCGTCGACGAGGCGGACGAGCAGGTCGACCAGCTCCTCGACCTCGTCGCCGACCACGGTATCGACCCCGAGAACGCGCTCGACGTGGCCTGTGGCATCGGCCGCCACGCCGTCGAACTCGCCGACGCTGGCGTGTCGGTGACGGGCGTCGACATCTCCCAGCAGTACGTCGACACCGCCCGGGAACGCGCGACCGGGGCGGGAGTCGAGGCGCGGACGACCTTCGAAGTCGGCGACATGCGCGACCTCGTCGCGGTCGGCGGCGAGTACGACCTCGTCACGAACATGTGGACCGCGTTCGGCTACTACGACGAGGCGACCAACGAAGCGGTCGCCGCGGAGCTGTACGAACGGGTCGCCGACGACGGCGCGCTGGTGATGGACCTGGCGAACAAGGAGTCGACGATGGCGAACTTCCGGCACTCGTTCGCCGGCCGCGACGACGGGGTCCTCCACGTCGAAGAGGCCGAATACACGCCAGAGACGGGGCGGATGGAGACGACCCTGACGCTGTTCCAGGAGCGAGCGGACGGCTACGACGACATCGGTGAGGTGTCATGGGACCTGCGGCTGTACGCCCCTGCAGAGCTCCGGCGACTGCTCGAACAGGTCGGCTTCTCGTCGGTGTCACTCTACGGTGGCTTCGACGGGTCGGCGCTAGAGCGGGAATCGCACCGACTGGTCGTGGTCGCGGAACCCTGAAGAAGAACCGTACCGGGTGCCGTCCTAGGCCGATGCGTCGTAGCCCGCGTCCTCGACAGCCGTCACGAGGTCCTCGAGTCGGGCGTCACCGGTCACGGTGACCGTGTTCGTCTCGTTGTCTGCGCTGGCGTCCTCGACGCCCGCCACGTCGAGCAAGGCGTCTTCGACGGTCTGTTCGCAGTGGCCACAGCTCATGCCTTCTACCGTCAGTCTCTGGGTCATGGGTGAGGGTAGGGACACGGCGGTTATCCCACTTTTCGTTCGTGAGCCAGTACTACAGCCCCGGATCGACTTTCGAATCCAAAGCGAAAATGGCCGAACACTCTTGACCCGTCGGGTCGTTGCTCCCGCTATGCGCGACCTCGACGACACCGACATGGAGATTCTGCGGGCACTGGCCGCCGACGGCCGCCGGTCGTTCGCCGACATCGGCGACCAGGTCGGCCTCTCCGGCCCTGCGGTCTCGGATAGAGTAAAGCGACTGCGGGAGGTCGGCGTCATCTGCGGGTTCACCGTGGACGTGGACCGCTCGCAACTTCGCGAGGGGACGCCCGTGCTGGTCCGGCTCGACCTCGATGCGGGGATGGCCGACGCGGTGAAAGCCGACCTGCGCGAGGCCGAGGCGGTCGAACACCTGTTCACGGCGGCAGATGGCGACCTGACGTTCCACGCCCGGGTGCCCGACACGGCGGTCGACCGGTGGCTCGCGTCGGTGACCGACACCACGCTCATCGAGGACGTGTCGGTCGAACTGCTGTCGGACGTGGACTGGTCGCCCAGTGTTGGCGGTACCGAGTTCGCCCTCGAGTGTGCCGAGTGCGGCAACACCGTCACGAGTGAGGGCGTCTCGGCGCGGGTCGGCGAGTCGGTGTACAACTTCTGCTGTACGTCCTGCGAGGGCCGGTTCCGGGACCGGTACGAGCGTCTGGAAGCGGAGGCCTGAGACGGGCACGACACTGGCGCGAAACGCGAGCTGTAGTTTCGAATCGAAGTTCAGCCAGGGTTTCTAGCAGGGGCATCGAAAGCACAACCCGATTGAAAGAGTAGCCCGTAGTCTCTCCCAAGATGCCAGAACGGACCATCCAGCTCGAAATCTCCGGCATGTCCTGTGCCAACTGCTCGTCGACGGTGCAGGACGCCGTCTCGTCGCTCGACGGGGTGACCGAGGCGTCGGTCAACTTCGCGACCGACGAGGGGAGTGTCACCTACGACTCGGGCGAGGTGTCGCTCGCCGCTGTCTTCGACGCCATCCGGGACGCCGGCTACGAGCCGGTCTCGGAGACCACGACCGTCGGTATCACCGATATGTCGTGTGCGAACTGTGCGGAGACCATCGACGACGCGCTCGAACGGGCCCCCGGAATCGTCCGGGCGGACGTGAACTTCGCCACCGACGAGGCCAGCATCGAGTACGTCCCCGGCGCGGTCTCCCGGCGCGACCTCTACCAGGCCATCGAGGACGCGGGCTACACACCGGTCCGGGACGAGGAGGGAGAGAGCGAAGACGAGGCCCGCGAGTCGGCGCGTGACGCCGAGATTCGCACGCAGAAACGGCTGACACTCGTCGGGGCCGCCTTCGCCGCTCCCCTGCTCGTCATGCTCGTCGAGCACCTGTTCTTCCCCGGCGTGTTCCCCGAGACGGTGCCGGGAACTGGTCTCCCCATCGGGTGGGTCGCCTTCGCGCTCGCCACGCCGGTGCAGTACCTGCTCGGCAAGCCGTTCTACGGCAACTCCTACAAGGCGCTGGTGAAGAACCGGACCGCGAACATGGACGTGCTCATCGCGCTCGGGTCCTCGACGGCGTACTTCTACAGCCTCGGCGTGCTCGTGTTCGCGGTCGAGGGTGCGGGGCTGTACTTCGACACGGCCGCGCTCATCCTCGTGTTCATCACGCTCGGGAACTACCTCGAGGCCCGCTCGAAAGGGCAGGCCAGCGAGGCGCTGCGCTCCCTGCTGGAGATGGAGGCCGACACCGCCACCCTCGTCGACGAGGACGGGACCGAGCGCGAGGTCCCCCTCCAGGATGTCGAGGTCGGCGACCGCATGAAGGTCCGTCCCGGCGAGAAGATACCCACCGACGGCGTGGTCGTGGAGGGCGATTCGGCCGTGGACGAGTCGATGGTCACCGGCGAATCGGTGCCCGTCTCGAAAGAGCCCGGCGACGAGGTCGTCGGGTCGACCATCAACGAGAACGGTATGCTCGTGGTCGAGGCCACGAAGGTCGGTGAGGACACGGCCATCCAGCAGATCGTCAAGACGGTCAAGGAGGCCCAGTCGCGCCAGCCCGAGATACAGAACCTCGCGGACCGCATCTCGGCGTACTTCGTCCCCGCGGTCATCGCGAACGCCCTGTTCTGGGGCGCGGTGTGGTACCTCGCACCCGACGCTCTGGCCGGGTTCGTCAACGCCCTGCCCCTGTGGGGCGTCATCCTCGGTGGACCGGCCGTCATCGGCGCGGAGGAGTTCGCCATCATCGTGTTCGCCTCCGCGGTGCTCATCGCCTGTCCCTGTGCCCTCGGGCTCGCCACCCCCGCAGCAACCATGGTCGGGACGACCATCGGTGCACAGAACGGCGTCCTGTTCAAGGGCGGTGACGTGCTAGAGCGCGTGAAGGACGTGGAGACGGTCGTCTTCGACAAGACCGGGACGCTCACCACCGGTGAGATGCGCCTGACCGACGTGGTCGTGGTGGACGACGCAAGAACTGATGGGGCGGGCACGGCCACGACTGAGCCCGAGACCCTGGACGAGGACTTCGTCCTCCGGATGGCCGCCTCCGCCGAGCAGAACAGCGAACACCCGCTCGCCCGGGCCATCGTCGAGGGCGCGAGAGAGCGCGGTATCGACCTCGCGGACGCCGACGACTTCGAGAACGTTCCCGGCAAGGGTATCGTCGCCACCGTCGAAGGCAGGGAGATTCGCGTCGGCAAGCGAGAACTGCTCGAATCCGTGGGCATCGACACGGCCCCCGCCGAGGACGCGATGAACCGGCTGGAGAGCGAGGGTAAGACCGCGATGCTCGTGGCTGTCGAGGACCGCGTCGTCGGCGTCGTCGCCGATGCGGACACCGTGAAGGACACCGCCAAAGAGGCCGTCGCCGCCCTTCGCAAGCGCGGCGTCACGGTCCACATGATCACCGGCGACAACGAGCGGACCGCCCGCGCCGTCGCCGAGGAGGTCGGCATCGACCCCGAGAACGTGAGTGCGGGCGTCCTCCCCGAGGACAAGGCCGACGCGGTCGACGCCATCCAGGCCGACGGCACGAAGGCGATGATGGTCGGCGACGGCGTGAACGACGCACCCGCCCTCGTGACGGCCTACGTCGGCACCGCCATCGGGTCTGGAACCGACGTAGCCATCGAGGCCGCCGACGTGACCCTGATGCGTGACGACCCGCTCGACGTGGTGAAGGCCATCCGCATCTCCGACGGCACGCTCCAGAAGATTCAGCAGAACCTGTTCTGGGCGCTCGGCTACAACACCGCGATGATTCCGCTGGCCTCGCTGGGCCTGCTCCAGCCGGTGCTGGCTGCCGGTGCGATGGCACTCTCGTCGGTGTCCGTGCTCGCGAACAGCCTGCTGTTCCGGAAGTACACGCCCGACCACGACTACGAGCTGTTGGGGTGGCTGCGATGAGCGACTGGTCGTAGGGTCCGATTCTTCTCCCTCCGTGTGTCTCTGCTGGGATTAGTGGTACTGGTCCGGCGGAGAGAGTCTGTTCGATCGACTCAGAGGGCTTTGTCTGTCGTTTCGCCCAGTGTTCTGAACCACCCCTGTCAGGAGTGCCGTGTTGCATACAGAGGGTGTCCTCAGCAGGGATACGTGGAATATCCACGCTGCATTCGGGACAACTGTGAGACCGAGGTTTCGGCAGGTTGTCGGTGATATGGCGCTATCGGGTGGCGATGAGGACACCGACCGACCCGGTGATGATTTCGACATCGGTGAGCGTGAAGCCTGCGTCGGCGAGGAGATTGGCGACCGTTCCCATCCGTGGCAGCGTTTCGTAGTCGCTTCGGGTCTGCATCGGCCCGAAGCACATCTTGTCGGCGACCACTATACAGCGTGGCTTCAGCGCCGCGAGACCGTCGATGGCCGCGCGTAATTCGTCCTCGCCTCCGTCGTCGTAGGCCATGTACAGAGCATAGCTCGCAACGACGACATCGACCGGTTCGTCGACGTTCGGTTCACGGAACGACCCGTGGTCGAACGAGACGTTCTCGATGCGACGCTTTGCAGTCTTCTCACGGGCGTACTGGAGCCACTCGTCGTAGATGTCTCGCCCCAACACGTGGTCACACTTCGGGGCAAGTTCGAGTGCGACGATACCTGTGCCCGTCCCGATATCGACCACGGTATCATCGCGCTCGATGGGCGCGTGCGTGAGAAGTGCGGACAGACACCGCTGGTACACCTCGTCTGCCTCGCTGTCCGCATCGTAATCCATCGGGGTGTAGCCGTGAGAATCGCGCTCCGTGTTTGTCATCGGTACGGCAAATAGGTCGTGCCGGGGGATAAGGGTCTCAAGAATCATCGCTGACACGTACGACCGACTTGCCCCCTCGGTCTGTCAGCGAGTTCCGAATCTCCAATGTGAACTGAAGAGAACCGGTTCGCCGAATCCATCCTTCCCGTGACGTCCCGCTGTTATAGGCGTGACCAGCCGTCACAGTCGGCGAAAAAGAGCGGGTCGGTCAGCGCCAGATGGTGGTTTCGGCGGCGAACTCCTCGTCGTTCGTGATGAGCGCCTCGCTTCCCCGGACTCGGTGGTTCGCAATCAGCAGGGCGTCGTGGAGCGTGTGGTGGTCGAGGAGGCTTCCGGACACCCCGAGGTCTTGTCCGTCCGTCGGGGCGATCTGGATAGGGTCGTCGTTCACCAGCCAGCGAGGTAGTCGACCTCGGGCGGGTCGGGACGGCGCTTCAGGTGCCGGACGACCAGCCAGCGCCCAGCGATTCCGGCGACGGCGACGACCATCCGGGCGGCCAGCGAGAGCCTGAGCCGCAGGTCCATGGGAACACCTCAGAGCAATGGAATTTCAACGTTCCGGCTGGCGCGGTATGTGTCGTGAGAACAGTGGTACTGACACCCATCGACAGCGTGAGGCTTTCCCCTCTCGAATCGTAACTGCGCATATGAATCCACTCCCCACCCAACTCGCCGTCGGCCTCCTCCAGCTACAGGGAAATGGTATCGATGTCAACGTCAACCCCACCTTCGGCCTCGTCGGCGGAGCAATCAGCGCCTTCCTGACGACGCTGCTCGTCGGTGCCATCCTCGTCGCGCTGGCCCCCACGTACACGGAGAAGATGATGGACCGCGTTCTGTCCGAACCGGTCGGCTCGGCCCTCTACGGTATCCTCAGCCTCGTGCTCGTGCTCGTCCTGACGCTCATCCTCGTCATCACCATCATCGGCATCCTGGTGGCCATCCCGCTCGGTATCGTGGTGTTCGTCGCCTGGGCGGTCGGCGCGGCCATCGCCTACCTCGCCATCGGTGAGCGACTGGTCGGCCGAGAGGACGGCTGGGCGAAGCCCCTGCTCGTGGGTGCGGCCATCAACGGTGGGCTCGCACTCACCGGTATCGGCGGGCTTGTGGCGTTCTGCATCGGCGCGGCCGGCTTCGGGGCGGTGCTCAGAAGCTGGCTCTGAGTCCGCAACCGGCCCTCACACCGCCGACTCTTCTCCCTCGCCATCGGAGAGCAGCCGCCGGACCAGCCCCTCCGCATCACCCTCGAACTCCCCGGCCTGCACGCTCCAGAGCGTCGCGTACAGCCCACCCTGTGCCACGAGTTCGTCGTGGGTGCCGCGCTCGACGATGCGGCCGTCCTCGACCACCAGTATCTGGTCGGCATTCCGAACGGTCGAGAGCCGGTGGGCGATGACGAACGTGGTCCGGTCCGCGGTGAGGCGGGTCAGGGCGCGCTGGATGTACAGTTCGGTCTCGGTGTCCACCGCCGACGTGGCCTCGTCGAGCACGAGAATCGCGGGGTCCTGCAGCATCGCCCGGGCGAGCGAGAGGCGCTGTCGCTGCCCGCCCGAGAGCTTCACGCCGCGTTCGCCGATGCGGGTGTCGTACCCGTCGGGCAGGTCTAGCACGAACTCGTGTGCCTCGGCGGCCTGTGCGGCGGCGCGAACCTCCTCGTCGGTCGCGTCGAAGCTCCCGTAGGCGATGTTCTCGGTCACGTCCCCGTCGAACAGGAACACGTCCTGGCTGACGTAGCCGACGTGGTCGCGCAACGTGTCGAACGAGAGGTCGCGCACGTCGTGACCGTCGACGCGGATGGTGCCGGAATCCACGTCGTAGAGCCGAAGCAGGAGCTTCGCGGCGGTCGATTTGCCAGCACCGGTCGGCCCGACGAACGCGACGGTGTCGCCGGGTTCTGCGGTGAAGGTCACGTCGTGGAGCACCCGCTCGCCGTCGACGTAGCCGAAGTCGACGTGGTCGTACTCGACGCGGCCCGTGACGGCGTCGAGGGTGACAGGCTCGTCGGATTCGGCCACGGCCACGGGCAGGTCCTTCAGCCCGAAGATGCGCTCGCCGGAGGCACGGGCGTTCTCGTAGGAGTTGACGATGCGGCCCATCCCGGCGAGGGGGTCGACGAACCGCTGGGTCATGAACAGGAACGTGACGAACTCGCCGACGTAGAGGGTGCCCGAGAACCCCGGCGGCGCGCCGGCGACGAGCCAGTACCCGCCGAGCAGGAACGTCGCCGCGAAGGCGACCCCTGCAAGGAGGTCCATCCCGGGCTGGTAGAGGTATTCGAGGCGAGCGACCGCCCAGGTGCGCTCGTAGATGTCCCACGAGGCGTCGGTGACGCGGCCGTCCTCGTAGTCGGCGGTGTTACTCGTCTTGATGACCTCCATCCCGCTGAGGTTGTTCTCTAACCGGGTGTTCAGGTCGCCGAAACTGGAGCGCAAAGCGCGATACAGCGGCCGAATCGTCCGCATGAACCAGACGGTGAACGCGAGCAGGAGCGGCACCCCGACGAGGGTGACGAGCGCGAGCTGCCAGTTCAGGTAGAACAGCAGGGCGGCGATGCCGACGACGGTCACGACGAGCTGGATGGCCCCCGAGACGGTGCCGTTCAGGAACTGCTTGAGGTTCCGGACGTCGTTGTTCAGCACGGACATGACCTGTCCGGTCTGCTTGTCGTCGAAGAACGCCATGTCGAGGCGCTGCATCGCCCGGTAGGTGTCGGTCCGCAGGGCGTGTTGCACGCGGTTCGAGAACAGCGAGAGGCTGACGCCCTGGGTCCAGCCGAAGACGACGCTGCCGACGAAGGCGCCGACGATGAGGGCGACCGACAGCCAGAGCTGGTCGAGCGTCGTCGTGGGTAGCAGGTCGGCGGGCACCAGCGGGAGTCGGAACGGCGTGTTGTCGTTGAACACCGAGTCGATGGCGATGCCGAGCACCAGTGGTGGAAGCAGGCCGACGAGTCGGGCGAACAGGCTCGTCACGAGGCCGAGGACGAACAGGTGCGCGTCGTCTCGGCCGTAGGTGCGAAAGAGCCGGACCATCGGGTCCGGGGCGTTCTCGTCTGGTTCGAAGGGCAGCGTCTCTCTGGCCGGTCTCATCGACCCTCCGTCGTGGGCGAGGCTCGGTGGGCCGCGGTCGAACGTCGACCGCTCAGAGAACCGAGTCCCGCGGCTGTGGTGTGTCGTGTCGCCATGTGGGATACTGGTCGGCGGCGTCCGCTGGGCGGGGCCGTCACTAACCAGAAGATAGGTTTCGACCGGGTATAGCCAGAGCGGTGACTGGTCCCCCGCCGGTCGGGACGGACGACTCCCGGCGACTCAGTCGTCGGCCGCCGCGCCTTCGAGGTCGCTGTCGACCATCGCGGCCACCGAGTGTAATCCTTCACGGTCGCGGGCGCTCTCGGCGACCTGGACGAACTCGGCCTTCGACCGGGCCTCCGCGATGTCGCGGCCGCCGCAGTACGACAGCCCCGAGCGCATCCCCGACAGGAACTCGGTGAGGTGCGGGTCGAACGGGCCGACCGCGGGCGTGAGTGCCTCGACGCCTTCGCCGTGTTCGATGGTGAGGTCCTTGTCGCTCCGGTCGTGGTTCGCCGCCTCGCTGGCCATCCCGCGCGAGACCTTGTATCGCTCGCCGTCGAGCGTGACGACCCGTCCCGGGGCCTCGTCGGTGCCGGCGAAGTAGCCGCCCATCATCACGGCGTCTGCGCCCGCCATGAGCGCCTTGACGGCGTCGCCCGAGTTCCGGATACCGCCGTCTGCGATGGTGGTGACACCGCAGTCGGCGGCCGCCGTGGCACAGTCGTCGACCGCGGTGAGCTGGGGCATCCCTGCCCCGGTCCGTTCCCGGGTCGTACAGTGCGACCCGGGGCCGACGCCGACCTTGATACAGTCCGCACCGGCCGCGGCGAGGTCTTCGACGCCCTGTGCCGTGACGACGTTCCCGACGATGAGCGGGGTGTCGGGGAAGGAATCCGCGAGGGTGCGCGTCGCGGCGAGACAGGTTTCGAGGTGCCCGTGTGCCACGTCGACCACCAGGGCGCAGGTACCGGCCTCCACGCAGGCGGCGGCGCGCGCCACGTAGTCCTCGTCGATGCCGACCGCGACGGCGACCCGCTGGCCGGCCGCGACGACCGCCTCGACCGCCGCGACCTGCTCGTCCACCGTGCAGAACCGATGGACGACACCGAGGCCGCCCCGGTTCGAGAGGGCGATGGCGAGGTCTGCCTCCGTCACTGTGTCCATCGCCGCACTCGTGATCGGGATGTCGAGTGTGAGTCCCGGTGCGAGCGTCGTCGAGAGGTCCACGTCGCTGCGACTCGCGACGGGAGAGCGCTGGGGGACGAGCAACACGTCACCGTACGAGAGTCCGGTTCTCAGTTCCATCGTTCTGACCGCGAAATAGGAGGTGTGTCAGCAAAGTAAACCCGTCGATTAATCATCAACGTTTTGCCGGTCGACGGTGGGGTGGGGATTTCGGCCACGTTCGAACCCGGTCCCGAGTGGGGAGACCACCGTCGATTCGAAACCGAGACTCGCAACTGGCCCCCGATATCGTAAGGACAATCCACGTGAACGACCACGGCGTACCTCTACACATGGAGACATCGACTGCGCGGACTGCACTCGGCATCGTCACGCTCGTCCTCGCCGCCGTGCTCCTCGTCCCGCTTCTGTTCGGCGGGATGCTGGGCATGGGGATGGGTGGGAGCGGCGCGACCTGGCACGACCACTGGATGGGCTTCGACGGGCAGTGGTCGTGGTGGTGGTTCGCCGCCAGCCTGCTCGGGCGACTGCTCGTCCTGGCGGTCGTACTCGGTGGCGGCTACCTGCTGCTGAAATCGCTCGGTGGCGGCCAGCACCGCGGCGACTCCGCACTCGACGAACTTCGCCGGGCGTACGCCCGCGGCGACCTGACCGACGAGGAGTTCGAGCGTCGGCGCGACCGACTCCAGCGCGACTGACCCCTCGTCTCGGGGTGACCGTCCCGCTGTCTTTCTGCCGACCCAACCTGTCTTGCCCCGGTCCTTCTCGGCCCGGCGCTTGCAGGGTCGCACATGGTCGAGGCGCTCCTCAGAGACCTGCTGACGAATCCAGCAGTGCTCGCCGGGGAGGCGGCCATCGTCGAGCCGCTGTTCTGGGCGAGTCTGGTGGTCTCGCTGTCGGTCGGCCTGCTGGTCGCCTACCCGGTGAACGTCTTTCTGGTACACCAGGGAGTCAAAGACGGGATGCAGAACCCGGCGAGTCTGTCCGGCTAACGGACGGATTCAGAGCCCGGTCACGGTGACCGACCCGTTCACTGCCGACGCTTCGATCTCGTAGCCGCCGCGTCCGTGGACCGCGAGCAGCGACCGCGACGACTGGCTCGCCACGTCGAGGTCGACGTCGTCGACCGTCACGCGGCCGACCAGCGTCTCGGCCAGCACGTCAGCGTCGAGGTCGGGGGCGAGCCGGATGGTGAGCGAGCCGTTCGGGGAACTCACCTCGGCGTTCCGCCGGAGCGAGTGGACCGCGACGTCGACCGACCCGTTGGCGGTCTCGGCGTCGTCGAGGCCGGTACAGCCCCGCGCTTCGACGCTCCCGTTGGCCGCGTGGAGCGAGACGAACCCGTCCACGTCGACGGCCTCGATGGAGCCGTTCGCCACCTCGACTCGTGTGTCCCCGGTCACGCCGTCGAGCGTCACGCTCCCGTTGACGAGTTCGACGCGGTCGACGTCGAGACTTCGGGGGACCGCGATGTCGAGGTCGGCTTTCGCCCGGACGTTCCGGGCACCGGAGCGGTCTTCGGGTTCGACCACGACCCGGAGCGTCCCGTCCACGACCTCGCAGGTGACGAGCAGTCGGTCGAGGTGTTTCGGGTCGGCGCGGGTTCGCTTGGTCGCGGTGACGTGGACGTCGTCACTGTCTGTCAGGTAGACCGTCACGTCGCCGTTGATGCTGTCGACCGTCACCCGGTCGAGGCCCGTCGCGTCGACCGTCTCTTCGACGGTCTGGGTTTTCTCCGGGCCACTCCCGAGCGTGGCCTGGTCGACGATACTGTCGACGAGGCTCCCGAGGAAGCCGCGGTCGGAGTCTCTGGACATGGCCGGGAAGACGTTCGGCGACCGGATATAGGCTCGCTGAAACGAGGTTCTGTCCGGTTCTCGACACTAGTGCGCCCGACGGTGTGTCGGCCGACGAAAAGACGAGGGTCACCACCGTGAACCCGGTGGGTCGTGGTCCGACTCGTGGCGTCAGTAGCCGAGGTTCTCGCGGACGAGCACGACCGTCGTCCGGTCCTCCTCGGTCTCGTGGCGGTAGACGAACTGCTTCGCGATGATGCTCTCCATCCCGTACGCTTCCTGGGCTCGGGCGTTCTCCAGCTGGTAGGCGAACTCCTCGAGGCGGTCGAAGGCGGCGTCGAGGTCGTCGGTAATCTTGTTCACGCCGGAGACCAGCACGAGGTTGCTCGCGGCGAAGGGGTACGCGCCGATGCGGCTGCCGGAGGCGTCGGCGGCGACGAGTTCGCCGGTCTGGGCGATGGCGTTGACGCTCCCGAGGAAGTAGTCCGCGGTCTGGGCTTCGCGGCGGAACTGCTGGCGTTCGGCGTCGTCGTCGATGGTCCAGACCTGTGAGTGGAGGTCGTCCCACTCGTGGTCGCCCGCTTCGAGCAGGTCCATGAAGCCAATCTCCTCCAGTGTGGTGGAGTGGCCGTTCATCACGGAGACACCGTCGGGAATCTCGTCGGTGACGGCGTCGAGCGCGGCGTCTCGGTCGTCGACCACGACCACGTCGAAGCCGCGCGATTCGAGGTTCTCGACGGTCTCGTCGACGGTCTCGTCGTCGGGGAGCTGGTCGTACGATTCGTCCGCGGAGACGGCTTCGAGGTACTGAGATTTCTCTGACATAGCTGTGTCTCGTGAGGGGGATACACGCAGGGAACGGGGCCTTTGTTCGGGCAGTCGTCCCCTGGAACTGTCCTCGTTCGATGGCAGGGACGCGACCGGCATAAACGCTCGCGGACGCCGACTTCACCAGGTGACACGGCTGTCAGTAGTGGACGTCGATATTTCCACCCCCGCGACCCAGAAGGTATTGGCCCAGCGATGCGTCTGTACGGCTATGCGACTCAGCGCGACCGAGATAGACATCGGGACCCGGAACCCGACGGTGTTGCTCAACGGCGCGGACGCGGAGGAAATCGGGGTCAACGCTCTCGACCGCGTCCAGCTGACGTACGATGGCCGGACGACCGTCGGGCTGGTCGAAGTGACCGAGAAGCTCGTGCCGCGGGGGACCATCGGCGTCACGGAGCGCCTCGCACACGTGACCGGCGAGGTCGACGTGAGCCCGGCCCCGAAGCCCAACGCCGTCGCGTACATCCGAAAGAAACTGGACGACATCGAACTCGAACCACACGAGATAGCCGCCATCGTCCGCGACATCGATTCGGACCGCCTGAGCGACGTGGAACTCGGCGCCTACGCCACCGGGGTCTACACCAACGGTCTCTCTCGCGCCGAGACGACCGCACTCACCGAAGCGATGACCGAGGCGGGCGAGATCATCGACTGGGGCGAGGAACCCATCGCCGACAAGCACTCCATCGGCGGGGTCGCCGGAAACCGGGTGACGCCCATCGTCGTCGCCATCGTCGCGACCGCAGGCGTGAAGATTCCCAAGACCTCCTCGCGGGCGGTTACCTCGCCCGCGGGAACAGCGGACACGATGGAGGTGTTCTGTGAGGTCGAGTTCACGCTCGAGGAGGTCCGGGACATCGTCGCCGAGACCAACGGCTGTTTCGTCTGGGGAGGCGGGGTGAACCTCTCGCCGGTCGACGACAAGATAATCCGCGCCGAGACGCCGCTGTCGCTCGACCCGCCGGGCCAGCTCATGGCGTCGGTGCTCTCGAAGAAGAAGAGCGCCGGCTCGACGCACGTACTCATCGACCTGCCCTACGGCGAGGGGGCGAAGGTCGAGAGTCTGGCCGAGGCGCGCGAACTCGCCGAGGACTTCCGCGTCGTCGGGGAACACCTCGGGCTGGTCATCGAGTGCACCATCACGAAAGGCGGCCAGCCCATCGGGCGGGGTATCGGCCCGGTGCTCGAGGCCCGCGACGTGCTCCAGGTGTTACAGGGGGCCGGCCCGACCGAGTTGCGCCTCAAGGCACTGCGGCTCGCGGACATCCTGCTGGAGTGCTGTGGGGTCGACGCCGACGCGACCCGAATCCTCGACTCCGGGGAAGCCCTCGCGACGTTCCGCCGCATCGTCGCCGCCCAGCAGGGCGACCCGGACGTCGAACTCGACGACCTCCAGCCAGGGTCGGAGACCGAGGTCATCCGGGCGTCCCGCGACGGTGTCGTCTCGCACGTCGACAATCGAGTGGTGAGCGACATCGCCCGTCGTGCTGGTGCACCGCGGGACATGGGTGCCGGCCTGTCGCTCCACCGGCGGGTGGGCGAGGAGGTGACCGCTGGCGACCCGTTGTACACTATCCACGCGGAGCAGGCAGCGAAACTCGACGACGCGGTCGCGCTCGCGGGGCGAGTCGAGGCGGTCCGGGTCCGGCCGCCACAGGACGCACTCGTCGAACGGTTCTGAGGAATCTAGTTCGACTCGACGAACGAGACGACCTCGTCGGTCGGGACGAACCCGTCGGCGAGCGTCGCGACGCGCTCGCCGTCACGGAACAGGACGAGCGTCGGGACGCTCCGGATGTCGAACTCGTCCATGAGCGAGAGGTCGTCGCCCGGGTTGACCATCGCGACGGTCGCGTCGGTGACCCGCGCGACGTTGCCCAGGATGGGCTCCATCGACTGGCACTTCCCACAGCCCTTCGTGTAGAACTCGACGAGGACGAGCGGCTCCGCTTCGACGAGGTCTGTCAGTTCCTCACCGCCTGTGAGGCGGAGGGGACGCTGGTGTTGGCTCATGGACTCCGATACGGTGCGGACCCATTTAGCGGCTGGGCGGGTTGGCGCGAGTGTCGCCAGACTGGCACGTGCTCGCACGTGACGCGGATGGGCGCACTCGCCGGCGCGACACCGTTAGCTGGTGAGGACCCCGACGACCCAGTTCACGAGGCCGAGGACGATGAGCAGTCCACCTTCCCACCGGGCCAGTTCTTCCTCCGTGCCCAGAAGCACCACGACGACGAGACAGAGGCCGAGCAGGGCGATGCTGCTCGGGTACGCCGCGGAACCGACGCTGAGTGGCTGGATGGCGCTCGCCAGTCCGAGGACGCCCAGCAGGTTGAAGACGGAACTCCCGATGAGGTTCCCTGCGGAGAGGCCCGCACTCCCCCGGCGGGCCGCGATGAGCGACGTGGCGAACTCGGGGGCGGAGGTTCCGGCGGCGACGACGGTCGCGCCGATGACCCAGTCGGAGATACCGATGCGGCGCGCGATATCGACCGAACCGTCGACGAGGAGGTGGCCGCCGAGGACGACGACGCCGAGGCCGACGACGAGTTTCGGCACGTCGAGCAGGTCGAACCCACTCACTTCGGCGAGGTCCTCGTCGTCCGTGACTTCGGGGGGCCTGTCTCGCGAGCCGAGTATCGCCAGCATCGAGAGGTACGTCAGCAGCCCGAGGAAGAGGATGATCCCCTCGATTCGGTCGATGTAGCCGTCGACGAGGAAGGCGGTCGTCGCGACGACCGCCACGATGAGCGCCGTCCCGTCGCGCTGGACCAGGTCGTACGACACCGGGAGCGCCCCGACCAGCGCCACGCCGCCGAGGACGAACCCGAGGTTGAACACGTTCGAGCCGACGACGTTGGCGACCGAGACGTTCGACTGCCCGGCGAGGGCGGCGTCGAGGGTCACGACGAACTCGGGGGCGGAGGTGCCGAAGGCGACGACGGTCAGACCGATGACGAGCGTCGGGATGCCGAGTCGCCAGGCGATGCGGACCGCGGACTCGACGAGGGTGACTGCCCCAAACCAGAGCCCGGCAGCGCCGGCGATGACGAACACCAGGTCCGTGAGGGTGGCGGTGACCATTCTGTGTCAGTCTCGACTCACGTCTGCGGGTTAACCCTTCTCGTCTGGGCAGAGTGGGACACAGCCGGCTGGTGGTGAGACTCAGCGGTACTCACGGACCGCGGAACCCAGGGCGTCCCACGCGTCGACGGCTGTCGGCACCGAGTCGGCCAGCGAAAGGAACCCGTGACACATCCCGGGGTGGTGCTGGTGGGCGACCGGGACGCCGGCAGCGGCGAGCGCGTCGGCGTAGGCTGTGCCGTCGTCGCGGAGGGGGTCGACGCCGGCCGTGACGACGACGGCGGGCGGCAGGGCGGCGAGGTCGCGGTCGTCGGCTTCCAGCGGCGCGAAATCAGCCGTCGCCGGCTCCTCGGGCGTGATGGAGGTGTCGTCGTCTACTCGCTCCGCGGCGGCCGCCGCGGCCGCTTCGTCGCCGTCCCGGTACAGCGACCAGAACCAGACGAGGTCGCGGCGGGTCAACAGCGGCCCGTCAGCGTGTTCGACGTGCGAGTCCCGGTCACAGCGCGGGTCGAGCATCGGGTAGAGGAGCACCTGGCAGGCGAGGTCCCCGGCGGAGCCGAGGTCGTCGCCGGACCGGACGCCCGTCGTTCCGTCCGAGAGCTGTCTGGCGGCCCCGACGACGAGGTTCGCGCCCGCGCTGGAGCCGGCGACGCCGAGTTGGGCCGGGTCGATGCCGAGGGTGGCCGCGTTCTCACGAACCCACTCGACTGCGGCCGTCACGTCGGCCAGTCCCGCGGGAAACGGGTGCTCGGGCGCGAGCCGGTAGTCCACGCTCACGACGATACTGTCGGTCTCCGTGGCGAGCCGTCGGGCGAGGTCGTCGGCCGACGCCAGCGTCCCGAGCACGAAGCCGCCACCGTGTGCGAACACGAAGCCCGGGGCCGGTTCGTCGACCCCCGGCGGACGATACACCCGCACGGGGACCTCGTGACTCCCCGAGACGACCGTCGCATCCTGCGTCTCTATCGCTGGCGCGCTTTCGCTCCCGAACGCCTCGTCCTCCACGCGGCGCGCCTCGTCGACGCCGAGTTCGTGCCACTCGAGGAAGTCGCCCATGTCGTCGATAACCGCTGCGAGTGTCGGGTCGAGTGCGTCCACTGTCTGGCCACAGAGACGTTCGACCCGGGCTTGAAAGCTAGTGGTCCGGCGTTCCCATCGGCTGGGAACCAGCTAGCGGGTAGTCGGTCGGTCGGTGCGTACCCGTACACGATGTACGACGACATCCTCATCCCGACGGACGGTACGGACGGCTCTTCGGTCGCCATCGAACACGGTATCGACCTCGCGGCGCGACACGATGCCCGCGTCCACGCGCTCTACGTCGTCGACGAGGACGTCTTCGAGCACTACGCCGCGACGGACGCGATCGAGAACGCCGAGGAGGCACTGGCGGGTATCGGTGAAGACGCGCTCCGCGAGGTCGCGGCGGCGGCCGACCGCGAGAACCTCGACGTGGAGGCGGTCGAGGTCCGCGGACGACCCCACGAGGCCATCCTCGACTACGCCGCCGACCACGACATCGACTGCATCGTCATGGGCGAGGGCAAGCACACCGACGAGTACCGCCGACTGCTCGGCTCCTGTACGGAGCGCGTGGTGCGCTTCAGCGACGTGCCGGTGCTCGTCGTGAAGGCCTGAAACCCGGACCACCTGCGGTCAGAACTCGCCGACGACTGGAATCCCGACCGCGTCGTCGCTGTCTCTCTTCTGGAGCGTCTCCGGAACCTCGGCCAGCGACAGCTCCTCGCCGACGATGCACCCCGGCTCCAGTTTTCCGGCAGGGACCTCGCGTCGGAGGGAACCGAGAGTTGGTCCTGCACGGTGGTGGCACGGACCCCTGCCCTGGCGGGGCTCGCTGCCCCTGCTACTCGTCGACGCGGACCAGTTCGGACACGTCCGGGATGTCCGCGCTCGCGTCCGTTATCTGGCTCATGCGTTCGGCGTGTTTCTCGGCGGCGTAGCCCGCCAGTCCCGAGGGGTCGACACCCGGTCCGTCCTCGCTCGCCGCGCCCGAGACCACCTGCTGGGTGAGCATCGCGAGTTCCGTCGTCAGGTCGGAGAGGTACTGCGGGTCGACCTCACCGGACGCCACGAGTTCTTTCAGTTTCGCCATCCCGAAGCCGACGTGGCGGCCCTCGTCGGAGCGTATCTTCGAGAACCCCACGACCAGCCCCGGCAACTCGGGCACGCCCTCGGTCGTCCCGTCGAAGGTGTTCTGGACGCCGTAGTAGCCGGTCTGGGCGAGGATGCCCTCGATGGTCAGGTGGTAGTGGGAGTACGCCTCTGCGCGGGTCTGTGGGGTGTCTTCGGCAAGCAGTCGGTGCATCGCCCGCTCGTTTCGCTCGAACAGCTCGAGGTAGGCGTCGTTGTACCACCTCGGGTCGCGCGGGTCAGAGCGCTCCTGCCCGCGGCGGTCTTCCTCGGGGTGGACGACCTCGGCCCAGTACCGGTGGAAGAAGTCCGCGTGCTTGGCCTCCTCGTAGAGCTGTGTCGTCACGAACAGCTGGTCGTTCACGTCGTCGAGCACCACGCCCAGGGGCGAGAGGTCCTCCGTGACCGCTTCCTCGCCTGCCCCGAACAGCGCCAGCGTCCCGCGCAGCTGGGTGAACGTCTCGTCGTCCAGTCGCTGGATTCGTTCCCTGTCGGTGTCGAGGTCGATAGCGCCGGGGTCCCAGTGTCGCTCGACCGCGTTCCGGTAGTACCGGTACGAACGGCTGTCGGGGTCGATGTGGCCGTCGGCGTCGAAGGCCGTGGTCATGGGTATCTGTTCGCAGACGAACGGGTAAACCCTACCGGCGTTCAGAGTGGCGGCCAGCCGCAGGCGGGCTCCTCGTTCGGCCGCTGTGGATGGGTCACGCTCACGCCACACATCCGGACACTTCATTTGGGACCGGGCCGTGGCGGCGCACATGCGACTGGACGACTACTGGGGTGTGGGGCCGAAGACCCGGGACCTGCTCGCCGACGAACTCGGCGAAGAGCGCGCCATCAGGGCCATCGAGGGCGCCGACGTGCGGACGCTCACGCAGGCGGGGCTCTCGCGCGGCCGGGCGACCCGAATCCTCCGGCGGGCGACCGGCGGGGCAGGGATGGACGTGCTCGCGACGAGCGACGCGCGCTCGGTGTACAAGGACCTCATCGACCTGGCGAGCAAGCACGCCGTCACCGAGGGGGCGGCAGACAGCATCCGCGTGCTGACACCACTGGCCTCACAGGAGGCGATGGAGGCCCGACTCACTGACGTGACGACCGCGCAGGCGTCGTGGGAGCGCATCGACGAGGCCGACCGCGAGGCCGTCCTCGCCGCGTTCGACCGCTACGACGAGGCCGGCGGAGGCGAGAAACCCGCAGTCGAGGCCGCGATGGCACTGCTCGACGCGGGCGTCACCGACGGCGTGTTCGAACCGCTCGCCGCCCTCGACCGCGAGGCGCTCGCGGACGCGAAGGAGGCACTCGGCGCGCTCACGGATGGGCGGGTCGCCGCCGGTGCAGACGAGTACCTCGACCGGCTCCGGGACGCCCAGGCCGCCGTCGAGACGATGGAGGCCAACGCCGAGGCGGTCATCCAGCGGGTCCGAGACGGCGGTGCACGCACCACCGACGAGTTCAGCGAGGCGTTCGTCGACCACGTCCGCGAGGAGGCGCAGGTCGACCCCGAGCGGGTCCGCGACGCGGTGCCCGAGGACGCCCGCGACGTGACCGACTTCGTGAGCAGCACCCTGCGGAACCTCTCCTCGTCGCTGCGCGAGGCGGCCGACGAACGCGAGCGCGAGGTCAGGGTGGACCTCCAGCACGCCATCAGCGACGCCCGCGAGGACGTAGACCGGGCGGTCGCGGCGGTCGACGACATCGCGCTCGACCTCTCGCTGGCCCGGTTCGCGACCGAGTTCGACCTCACCGAGCCGACCTTCGTCGAGGGCGAGGCCGCGGTCGCCATCGAGGGAGCGTGCAATCTCGACCTCGTCGGTCGTGGCGAGGACGTCCAGCCCATCCGGTACGCGCTCGGGCCGCACTCGCTCGGGTCGCCGCCGGCCGACCAGCGTGTCGCGGTCGTCACCGGGGCGAACTCCGGGGGGAAGACGACGCTACTCGAAACCGTCTGTCAGGTCGTCCTGCTGGCACACATGGGGCTGCCCGTGCCGGCCGAGCGTGCCGAGGTCGCGCTCTTCGACGACGTGGTGTTCCACCGCCGGCACGCCAGCTTCAACGCGGGCGTGCTCGAATCCACGCTGAAGTCCGTCGTCCCGCCGCTGACGGGTGACGGCCGGACGCTGATGCTCGTCGACGAGTTCGAGGCCATCACCGAACCGGGCAGTGCCGCCGACCTGCTCCACGGTCTGGTCACGCTGACGGTCGACCGCGACGCGCTGGGCGCGTTCGTCACGCACCTCGCGGACGACCTCGAACCGCTGCCGCCGGAGGCACGGGTCGACGGTATCTTCGCGGAAGGACTCACGGCAGACCTCGAACTGCAGGTCGACTACCAGCCGAGGTTCGGCGAGCTGGGCAAGTCCACGCCGGAGTTCATCGTCTCACGGCTGGTCGCGAACGCGAAGGACCGGGTCGAACGCACCGGGTTCGAGACGCTGGCCGCGGCTGTCGGTGACGAGTTGGTGCAGAAGACGCTCGCAGACGCCGAGTGGGCGCAGGACTGACGGTTCTCAGACCTTCTTGTTGCTCGGAATCACCCGTTCGTCCTGCCGGGCCGCGGTCACTCGGCCGCTAAGTCCCCAGCCGAACAACAGGATGCCGGTGATGAACACACCGGAAGCGAGCAGAATGTACTGCAACGGCGGGGTCTCGAAGCCGAAGAACGGTCCTTTCGCGACGTACCAGCCAGAGCTCAGTGTCACGAGCAGTCCCACCAGTTCGAGGATAGTCCCCAGTATCCTTCCCATGTCTGAGCACTCAAACGGCCATAAGGTTAAAGGTATTTGAAAACCTCGCGGCGACAATTCGTGAAAATTAAACAGAATAGTAGGGGAAATGAACGGTTATTTCAACAGCACATACACGTGGACGCTCCCCTGTGTGCCACGTCGCGGTTCGACTTACTTGATATCGATGTTACGGCCCGATTCCTCGGTCATCTCCGCGTAGGGGAGGTGGACCTCGAGGACGCCGTTGCGGTACGAGGCGGTGATCTCGTCGGCGACGATTTCACGGGGGATGCGGACCGATTCGCTCACGCGGCGCGAGCGGCGCATCCAGACGTTCTCGGCGCTCTCGTCCTCCTCGCGCTCGGCGACGATGCGGAGCATGCCGTCGTCGTAGGTGCACGAGATGTCGGACTTCTCGAAGCCGGGGATGTCCATGACGAAGACGTACATGTTTTCCTCCTCGGTCAGCATCATGCCACTCTGCTCGAAGCCGCCCGAGCCGAGCGCGGGTCGGCCCTGGAAGCCCCGGCGTCGGGACTCGATCTCGGGTGTCATGTTGGCCCAGTTGCGGCGCATCTGGTCGAACATGCGGTCCATCTGGTCGAACATCGAGTTCATGTCGTCGAACTTTCTGAAACTCATAGTACTCAGCCGTAACCTACGAACCGTAAGGTAATAAACACATGTGGATAGCTGTTAGCACAGTCCTGCGGGCAACAAAACAGGTAATAGGGGAAATCATGAATTTCAAAGTATCTGTCTGCTTTCTGCCCATTCCGTCTCCCGGGTGTTCCGGCCACCTGAAAAAACGGTCGAAAAAGTAACTGCTGTGCGTCGGCGTGTCGGCGGGCTATTCAGTCGTGGATGGTGATGGACTGGCCGTCGCGACCCTCACCACCGACGAGCGGCATACGGACCTCGAGGACGCCCTTGCGGTAGGAGGCGGTGATGTCGTCGACGGCGACCTGGCGCGGGAGCGGGACGCGCTCGCTCACACGGCGCGAGCGGCGCATCCAGATGTTGTCGGAGTCCTGGCTGCCGTCGCGGTAGGCGTCGATGTAGAAGACGCCGTCCTCGTAGGTGCACTCGATGTCCGAGCGCTCGAAGCCGGGGAGTTCACAGATGCAGACGTACTCGCCGTCGACCTCTCGCAGCTCGTACCGGCGACCTGCGTCGACGGGAGCACCTGTGAAGCCAGCGCCGTATCCGGGACCGCCGTACCCGCGACCGAAGCCGGGGCGGGGACCGTAGGCGTACCCGGACGGGGAGGATGCACCTGCGTAGCCGAACGACGGACGGGAAGTGTCGTAGTCGCCGCCCTGGTAGGGTGCACTGCCGCGTCGGTCGTCCCACTCCTCGAAGAATCGGGGCATGTCGCCGGAGGTCCAGAGGCTGCTCAGGGGACCATAGCCGTAGCCACCGGTCATCCCGGGCGCACCCATCGGCATCGTATCATATGTCTGTCCCATCTGTTCGTAGAAACGGTTCATCTGGTCGTACATGTTCTCCATCTCGGCTGGGTTGTAGCTCGCCATTGCATCCAATGATACAAAGTCGACGTAGTTAATCACGTACGTTGAGTACTCAAATAGCAGTTCTGAAATCTCTAACGCGTGTGAATGGGGTTTATCAGAGGTTTGCTAATAGCTTATGTGGGAATTTTGATTTATTTCTCTGGCCGTGGTTCACAGTGGTCTGTTGCTTGGGGTCTGGGAGAACTATCCTTTCTATGATGTATATGAGTTCTCGATAAACATAATAGAATTGAGTTGATTTTCGAACGTCGCTCGGTCGAGCCGGGACGACGGTCGACCTCCAGTCCGTGACGTCGGGTCGGTCAGTCGTGGATGGTGATGGACTGGCCGTCGCGACCCCCACGGCCGACGAGTGGCATGCGGACCTCGAGGATGCCCTTGCGGTAGGAGGCGGTGATGTCGTCGACGGCGACCTGACGCGGGAGCGGGACACGTTCCCGCATGCGGCGCGGGCGGCGCATCCAGACGTTGTCGGAGTCCTGGCTGCCGTCGCGGTAGGCGTCGATGTAGAAGACGCCGTCCTCGTAGGTGCACTCGATGTCCGAGCGCTCGAAGCCGGGGAGTTCACAGATGCAGACGTACTCGCCGTCGAATTCTCGCAGCTCGTACCGGCGTCCTGCACTCACGGGAGCGCCGACGTAGTCGGTCGTCCCACCCTGGCGGGGGTACCCCCGTTCGGGTGTGAAGCCTGCGGCGTCAGGGCGGTATCCGGTGTCTGTGTCTCCACGGCCGAAGCCCGGAGGGGAGCGAAACGCCGGGGCAGGACCGAACGGGTAGTCGCTGCCGCGTCGGCCGGCCGGATAGTCTCCGTCGTATCCGTACCCCGGGCTGACGTTCGAGTAGGGCCCGTTCGGGAAGGATGCGTCGCCCCGCCGTTCGTCCCACTCCTCGAAGAACTGCGGCAGCGCACCCGGCCCTCGTCGCCCGCTCGCGGGACCAGCGTCTCCCCCCATCCAGGGGGCGATTGGGTACGTCCCGCTGTAAGCTCGCCCCGGTTGGCCGTAGACGCGGTTCAGCTGGCTGTACAGGTGCCTCATGTCGTTTGGATTGTAGGTCGCCATATGCATACGGATGTACAAAACCTACGGAGATAATAACAAACGTTGATTACGCAAAGCTGCTCGTTAGCTCCTTATAGCAAATCCTGTTCCGTAATGGCAGAATACCATATGTATATTGTCCTATCAATATTATTGGCTTTCTGCACTTTATATATAATATCTGCAATTTCTTGGTGCCCTGGGCAGACCCATCGACCACACTGGCTAACACGGCGTGTACAGAAGCGTCTCGTGAGTGGGCTGCTGGAGTGAGCCACGAAAAAATTGGATACCGTCTTCGGAGGTCGTTCGTTCAGTCGCGGATGTTGATTACCTGTGCGTTACGGGCGTCACCACTGGCGTAGGGCATGCGGACCTCGAGGACGCCCTTGCGGTAGGAGGCGGTGATGTCGTCGACGGCGACCTGGCGCGGGAGCGGGACGCGCTCGCTCACGCGGCGCGAGCGGCGCATCCAGACGTTGTCGGAGTCCTGACTGCCGTCGCGGTAGGCGTCGATGTAGAAGACGCCGTCCTCGTAGGAGCACTCGATGTCCGAGCGCTCGAAGCCGGGGAGTTCACAGATACAGACGTACTCGCCGTCGACCTCTCGCAGCTCGTACCGGCGACCAGTCGTTATCGGATACCCGGTGTAGTCCCCCATCCAGCCGGAGCTGTAGACTGGGTATTCAGGAGCGAATCCCGATCCGCTGTCGCTGGTGTAGCCCGGGCGGAACTGCTGCGCCGGACCGTACCCAAAAGGGTAGTTCTCACCACCGTAGTAGTCCTTCATCGCTCCACCGGTCCGGCCCCAGTTCTTCTGGCCGTAGCCAGTGAACTCGGGGGTGTAGCCGAAGTCGCCGAAACCGGGGCGGAGCCCGAACGTCGGGGTCTGGCCGAACGGAGTGTACTCGCCGCCGTACAGGGAGTCACCACGGGGGTAGTACGGGGCCCCGAAGTAGTCCTGCATCGCTCCGCCAGTCATGCCCCCGTTCTGGAGGCCGTAGCCACCGTAGTAGTCGCCGCCGTACTGGAAGTCACCGCGGGGGTAGTACGGTGCAGTGTAGTCGCTGCCGTACTGGAAGTCGCCACGCGGGTAGTACGGTGCAGTGTAGTCGCCGCCGTACTGGAAGTCGCCACGCGGGTAGTACGGTGCAGTGTAGTCGCTGCCGTACTGGAAGTCGCCACGCGGGTAGTACGGTGCAGCGTCGTAGTTCTTCATCGCTCCGCCGGCGAGGCCCCCGGTCTGGGGGCCGTAGCCACCGTAGTAGTCGCCGCCGTACTGGAAGTCACCGCGGGGGTAGTAGTCGCCGCCGTACTGGAAGTCACTGCGGGGGTAGTAGTCGCCGCCGTAGGCGTAGTCACCACGGCCGGAGTACGAGCCACCGTAGTAGTCCTTCATCGCTCCGCCGGCAAGACTCCCAGTCTGGGGGGTGTAGCCACCGTACTGGAAGTCACCACGCGGGTAGTAGTCACCACCGTACTGGAAGTCGCCGCGGGGGTAGTAGTCGCCGCCGTACTGGAAGTCACCACGGCCGGAGTACGAGCCACCGTTGTAGTCACGGCCCTCGGAACCGTAGCGCGCACGATAGCTGTCGTAGGACTGGCGCGGATACGAACTGCCGCCCAAGCGTCCACTTCCCTCCTGGACGAACCGTGGCATCTCGGGAGCGCCGCGGTAGTCACCGAACGGGCGGTAGTCGTAGGTGCGGCCTGTCTGGTTCGGATATCGGTACATCTGGCTGGACATCGAGTCCATGTTGGCTGGCGTGTAGGGTGCCATAGGCAACAGAAGATAAGAACCATAAGAAGATAAATATATCTGTGAATTGTGTAAACAGCCGGCAGTGGCGCTTTTGAGTGTGTATTTGCAATATCAGGGTATTGTTCTATACGATAATTGTTATTTTCTAGGACGGTCCGTCGAGCACCTCGGGCGTCGTCGGGTGAGACGCCCGGTCGGGCAGGTCACGCACGTCGAGTTCCAGTTCGACCGCGAGTTGCCAACCCGGGCGAAGGACCACAGCGCCAGCACTCCCGTACGCACCGACGAGAGCGACGTGCGTCGTCGATGGCGACGCCGACAGGCTCGGGAAAAGTGGTTCCCCACGAATGCGTTCGGGGTACCTACTCGAACAGGTGTGACCGGTCTGCCACCGCCTTGATGGCACTCGGTTTCGCTCGCCGAACGATGTACACGTCGTACCGGTCGTCGGCGGCGATGTTGCTCCCGACGCTACGGAGGGAGGTCACGAGCCGCCCGGCGTCGTCGCTCCCGATGAACACCAGCGAGGCCTCTTCCTCGCGTGCGACCTTCCGGACCTTCGAGGCGATAGTCCCCGGCGAGGCGTACTGGTCCGTCATCATGTACTCGAATCGTGCGTCTGGCGCCACTTCACGGACGTCGTCACGAATCGTCCTGACGACCGACTCGGCGTCGAACGGTTCGCCCGCCGCGAGCCAGCCGTGGTCGCGCGCGTAGTCACTGCTCAGTGGCACGACCGTCACGACCACCACGTCTTCTTCCGTCAACTCCCCGAGTCCCACGGCACGGTCGAGTGCAGTCCGCGCCAGTTCCCCACCATCGTACGGGACGACGAACGTCATGGCTCCTCATCTGGAGTGATACCCAATAAAAGGGATTGCTCGTACCCGTCGGCCGAACTCTCGGTCAGCCGCGGAGCCGACCGATGGTCACGAGGCCAGCGACCGCGAGCACGGCGACACCGACACCGAAGCCGGACGAGCCGCCGCGACTGGTCGACTCGCCTCCGTCGGCTTCGTCACCGGTCGCCGACGCAGCCGTGTCGGTCGCATCGGAGGTCTCGTCAGCGTCGTCGGTCGTCGTGTCACCGTTCGTTGCAGTGGTTCCAGTCGCCGTCTCGCTGGTTCCTGTCGCCGTCTCGGTCGCCGTCGACGTGTCTTCTGCGCCGGACATGGTCACCGTCCGCTCCGAGAAGTGGTTGACGGCGACGTACACCGTCGCGTCCGCGTCGGCGCTGGCGTTGCCCGTCTGCTCGACCATGTACGTCGAGGTAGAGCCGTTGTCGGTGGCCGCGCGGAGGTCGCCGAACGCGCTGGCTTCTGGGGCGGCCGCACCGTCGACTGCCACGGAGAGGTTCTCGACAGTGCCGACCGCTTCCTCGCGGACGTGGGTCACGACGACCGTGCCGTCGTGCGTCGTCCGATCGACTGTCAGACGGACCTCGGCTTCGGCGGAGTGGTTCGTCTCGACCGTCGTGTTCGAACCGTAGGTCACGGTGTCGACGACGGCCTCACCGTCCTGTTCGACGACGTAGACCTCGGCTGCGGCCTCGCCGTCGGCGATGAGTTCGGCGGTGGCCTGTTCCGCCTCACTGCGCTCCTCGCCGGCGGAGCGGAAGACGAGACTGGCGTCCTCGCCGAGGCGGGCGGTCACGTTGCCCTCCTCGTCGACGGTGACGCGACCGTCACCGACCACGATGAACGAACCGGTCGTCCCGTTCGCCGTCGTCACGGTGACGCGGCTGTCGCTCGCCTGCTCGACCGTCGCGTTCGCTGCGACGTCCGCGTCGACGACCTGGGCGCTGTCGGTCGCCGCCACGACCAGCGTCCCATCGGCGTTATCGTGCGCGGTCAGATTCGCGCCGCTTTTCGTCTCCAGCTGTGCCTGCGTCGTGGACTCGGCAGCGACCGAGAGACCGGCAGCCTCGACGTCGGTGACGGTCTCCAGGTCGAGGTCGGCACCGAGGCCGACGCCGAGTCCGTCTTTCACGTCGGACTCGGACTGCACTTCGACTGCTTCGACCATCGTCTCGCCGTTCACCGTGTAGTCGGTGACGGCGTTCGACTCTGCCTGGAACGTGACGTGCGCCCCGGCGTAACTACTCGACTCCGGTGTCGCGGTCGCGGTGGCGGCAGACGCCGGCACCGACGCGACGACCAGCAGCATCGCGAACAGTACTGGAGTTCGTTTCATCGCATCGAATGCTCTTCCCCGGAGTGTGGAGTGCGTGTGACCAAATCGAATAGGGGGTGTCGTGTGCCAATCGCACACAAGTGTGGTGTCGAATCGAACGAACGCGTGGGGAGAGAGGGACCGCTATCGCGAAATCGCGTCGGAACTCTCGTTGATGACCGCCTCGACCTCGCGTTTGGTGACCGTCGCCACGTCGCCCGGGATGGTCCGCTTGAGCGCGGCGGTCGCCGTCGCGTACTCCAGGGCACGCGGGACGCTGTCGCCGGAGAGTCGCCGGGCGAGGAACGCACCGGTGAAGGAGTCACCCGAGCCGATGGCGTCGTGGGTGTCGGTCTCGAACGCCTGCTGCTCGTGGATGACGTTGTCGTTCCACGCCAGCGCCCCGTTCGCGCCGCGGGTGACGACGACCGTCCGGAAGTCGAACTCGCTGGCGAGGTGATGTGCGAGCTGGGCGGGCTGGCCGTCGTAGTCCAGTACCGTCTCGGCGTCTTTCATCCCGATGATGAGCACGTCGATGAGCTGAAACAGCTTCGTCAGGGTCTGTCGTGCCTCCTTCGGCGACCAGAGCTTCGCCCGGTAGTTCACGTCGAACGCCGTCATGGTCCCGGCCTTCCGGGCCGCCTGGAGCAGGTTCGCGGTCGTCTCGCGCGAGGTCTTCGACAGGGCCGGTGTGATACCCGTCGTGAAGAACGCACTCGCGTTCTGGATGCGTTCGACGTTGAACTCCTGTGCGTTGGCCTGCGAGATGACCGAGTTCTCGCGGTCGTAGACGACGTTCGTCCCGCGGGGCTTGCCCGCCTGTTCGAGGTAGTAGGTCCCGACGCGACCCTCGTCGGCCCAGACCACGTCGACGTCGATGTCGTGTTTCCGGACGCCGCTGGCGACCCGCCGCCCCGGTGGTGTGTCCGGCAGTTTCGACATCCACGACGTCACCGCCCCCAGACGCTCGGCCGCGATGGCCGTGTTCGACTCCGCCCCGGCCGCGTGGACCTCCAGCGACTCGGTCATCTCGACGCGCTCCTGTCCCGGCGGCGAGAGCCGCAACATCGTCTCACCGAACGTTACGAGGTCGTCGCTCATGCCTGCCCCCGCGGGGCGCACCCCGCCTGCTCGCTCACGTGAATCATACTCGCGTGAACGGACGGGTCCGGTATAAGTGTCCCCTCCCTAGCCGGAAAGAATTGCGCCGCCTTCGTCCTGTTCGACAGACACCTCGCGGTCGAAGGCGGCCATGACTTGACAGTTCGTCTGGACGTGTTCGGTGACTGCCGGGATGCGGACCCGGCCACCGGCCAGTGCGAGCGGGAGCACCAGCTGGTCGGCGAGGAACGCGTCGACGGCGGCGTCCGCCGCGTGGAAGTCGGTCGCCGCCGTGGCGGCTTCTGCTCCCACTCTCTCGGCTGGCTTGCCCGGTTCACCGAGCGCGTCGAACCCCGCCACGGTGTTCTCGTAGTCGAGGCGGACGCAGACGGCGGTCCCGGTGCTCGGTGAGTCGGCGGTCCGAACGACGCGCTCCCTGAGGGGGACGCCGTCGTCGGTCTCTTCGCTATCCTGACCGTCGCCGGTGGTCGAGACGACGTCCGGGACGGCACCGCTCGCCTGCCGGGCCGCCACGTCGGCGTTCGAGAGGTCCGACGACTCGGTCGAGTACACCCGCACGCCCCGGAGGTCACCCCGCTCCGTGAGACGAATCGGGTCGAGCGAGGACGGTGCGAGGTGCAGTGTCGCCTCGCCGCCGCCGCGTGGGTAGAACCCGGGACGGTCCTCTTCGACCGCGGCGACCAGACCGAACCGTCGCAGCAGGGGGAGTTTCACGTGCTGGTAGTACGCCATCGAAGGCGACCACTTCACGTCGGTCCCGCCGGTGACCGTCACCGAGAGGTGGCCGTCGAGAGCAGTCGCGAGCGGGAGCAGGGTCTCGAAGACGAGTGTGATGCTCCCGGCGGTCCCGACCGACACGTCGTAGTGGCCGGGGCGCGGTTTCGCTGGCTCGAACACCAGTCTCTCACTTCCTTCGCTGGCACCCCTGACCGTGGCGTCGCAGACCGCCTCCATGGCCTCGACGCCGGCGAGGTGTTGCGGTTTCAGGCCGGGATTCGGTCGCGACCCGCGGACGTTCTCGATAGTCACCGGGTCCCCAGTGAGCGCAGAGAGCGTCAGCGCGGACCGGAGTATCTGGCCGCCCCCGGCCTCGCCGTCGATCTCTCTCACCGTCGGCTCCTCCCGGTGTCGCCGCTGGCTGTCGCTGTCGTGGTCGGCATACCTGTGAGATTCCCGTCGAGCAGTCGTAAATGGTGTGCAGGGGTGCGATGGGGTGTCAGTGCTCACCGGCCCGCGCTTGCCACTCCACTCACCGCTCCCGCCGGCCGCCGTGGCCGGGGTAGTCTCGCTCGAACCGGTTCTCTATCTCCTCGCTGCCGAACTGCACCACGGTCGGGCGACCGTGTGGGCACGCCCACGGGTTCTCGCAGGCGTCGAGTTCGGTGAGCAGGTCCACGACCGAGCCTTCTTTCAGGGAGGTGTTCCCCGTGATGGATGGGTAACACGCGAGGTCGGCGATGAAGGCGTCCGCAAGCTCCTCGACCGTCTCGGTCCCGTCGGCCTCCTCGGCGACGAACCCGGCGAGCACGTCCCGTACGTCTTCCGGGTCGAGGGTCTTCCGGAAGACCGCCGGCACCGCGGCGACCCGGACGGTCCGGTCGCCGCTCCGTTCCGCCTGGAAGCCGAGGCGCGCCAGCGCGTCCCTGTAGTCCGGGAACGCGGCTGCCTCGCCCGCGGTGAGTTCGAGGTCGACCGGCGACGCCAGCGCCTGGGCGGTCACGCCGTCGGCGAATGTCTCTTTGAGACGCTCGTAGTTCACGCGCTCGTCGGCGGCGTGCTGGTCGACGAGGACGAGGCCGTCCGGGCCCTCGGCGACGAGGTACGTCTCGCGGTACTGCCCGAGCACGTCGAGGCTCGGCAGGGTCTCGTACTCGCCGCGGTCGGTCGCGTCCTCGCCGGTCAGGGTGGTCTGGGTCTGCTCGCCCGAGAACTTGCGGGCGGGGTCGGGGCGTGATGGGGCGGTTGTAGACTCGTCGTCGGAACTCCCGACATCGTCGAGCGACCCGCCGGTCGGGCCAAAGTCACCCAGCGCCTCGTGGGCCGGGCGGGAGACTGGCTCGCGGCGCTGTCCTGCATTGGCGGTAGTCGGCGGTTCCTCGCCGTCGCCAGATGCGGAGTTCGCATCGGCCGTACCGTCGGCATCGGCCGCCGGTTCATCCATGTCGGCGCTCGCGTCGGCCGCCCGCTCTTCGGGCGGCAGCCAGCCCTCGTCGGCGTAGCGGTCCTCTGCAGTCTCGGTTGCGTCTGCGACCCCGGCGGCGGTGTCTGCACTGCCGCCGTCGTCGCTCGCCTCGCCCGCATCACCCCTGGACTCCGACTCTTCAGCCGTCGCTGACTCGCTGTCAGACTCCGGCTCGCTGTCAGGCTCTGACTCGCCGTCGGGCTCCGACTCGCCCCCGGCTTCGGGTCGAACGCTGGCCTCCGGTGCCTTCGACTTCCCGCGGGGCGCAGAGGACCGGAGCAGCCCGGCGTCGAGCAGCGCGTCTTCGACCGCGTCCCGGACCTGCCGACGGACACCCGCCTCCTCCGAGAATCGGACCTCCATCTTGCGCGGGTGCACGTTCACGTCGACCTCGCCTGCCGGCAGCTCCAAAAAGAGGACGACGAAGGGGTACCGGTCAGAGGCGAGTTGCCCACCGTAGGCGTCCAGCACCGCGTCCCGGACGAGTTTCGAGGTGACGTACCGGCCGTTGATGAACGTCGAGACGTACTCGCGGGTACTCCGGGTCGTCTCGGGGTGGGACACCAGCCCCGACACGGAATCCAGCGGCGTCTCGCGCGGGTCGTCCTCGCCCGACGAATCGACGGGTTGCATCGCCTTCGCGACCTCCTTGCCGTAGACGTTCATCACCGTCGAGCGCAGGTTGCCCTGGCCGGTGGTCGAGAACACCTCGCGACCGTCGTGTTCCAGCGTCACCGCCACGTCCGGATTCGCGAGCGCGTACCGGGTCACCACGCGGTTGACGTGGCTGAACTCCGTCGCGCGCGTCTTCAGGTACTTCCGTCGCGCCGGAGTGTTGTAGAACAGGTCGACGACCTCGATGGTCGTGCCCTCGGGACAGCCGGCGGGCCGGACCGCCTCGACCTCGCCGCCCTCGTAGACGAGTTCGGTCCCATCTGCCCCGCCGCGGGGTTTCGTCCGGATGGTCGTCTTCGAGACCGCCCCGATGGTGTGCAACGCCTCGCCGCGGAAGCCGAGCGTCCCGACACCCGATTCGAGGTCCTCGATGCTGCGAATCTTGCTCGTCGTGTGCTCCTGGACCGCGGTGCGGACGTCGGTCTCGGACATACCGATGCCGTCGTCCGCGACGACGATACCCTCGGTCCCGCCGTCGTCGACTGACACGGTGATACGCGTCGCGTCGGCGTCCAGGCTGTTCTCGACCAGCTCCTTCACGACCGACGCCGGGCGCTCGACGACCTCGCCCGCGGCGATTCGGTCGATGGTCTTCGGGTCGAGTCGCTGGATGTCGGTGTCCGGCATGGTTGCTGACCACACTGTTCGACCGGAGGCGCAAAAACGTGCCGTGCTCGCCCGGGGGTTCACATACGAAGCCGCGGCCAACCCGACCACGACCTGAGCATCGCCGCGCGTCGGTCAGGGCGGGTGTGGACCACGCCGTCGCGCGTTCGCCCACGTGGTCCCTGTTCGCTCTCGGCCACGACCAGTGACTGCTACCGGTCCGCGTCAGTCAGGCGTTCTTTCCACTCTTGCACCTTGCCCATCAACTCGATGGGTGAGGTGTGGCTCACGTCGAGGTCGTCCAACTCGGAGAGTACCGCTTCCGTCTCCGGGTCGAGTTCCGAGGCTGCCTCGTCGCCCTCCTCGTCCTGTATCGACCCGCCGTCGGCCGTGGTCATCGACCCTGACCCGAGGTCGAAGACCACCTGCTGGGTCCCGCCGTCTCCCGTGGACCCGCCTTTCGCCTCGATGGCCTTCTCCTGGCGGAGCCTGTCGAGCACGTCGCGAGCCCGGTCCACGACCGGCCCCGGCACACCCGCGAGGTCAGCGACGTGAATCCCGTAGGAGCGGTCGGTCGGCCCCTCGCGAACCGTCCGGAGGAACGTCACGTCGCCGTCTCGCTCGTCGGCCGCGATGTGGACGTTCACCACGCGGTCGAGGTGGTCCGCCAGCGCGGTCAACTCGTGGTAGTGGGTCGCAAAGAGCGTCTTCGCCCGGACCTCGTTGTGCAGGTACTCCGTGGCGGCCCAGGCGATGGAGATGCCGTCGTAGGTCGCGGTTCCCCGACCCACCTCGTCGAGGATGACCAGCGAGTCCTCGGTGGCGGAGTGGAGGATGTTCGAGAGCTCCTGCATCTCGACCATGAACGTCGACCGACCCTGTGCCAGTTCGTCGAGCGCACCGACCCGCGTGAAGATGCCGTCGACCAGCCCGACGGTCGCCTCCTTCGCCGGGACGAAGCTCCCGACCTGGGCGAGCAGGACGATGAGCGCGTTCTGGCGCATGAACGTCGACTTCCCGCTCATGTTCGGCCCCGTGACGATGGTGAAGGTGCTGTCGTCGTCCATCCGGCAGTCGTTCGGGACGAACTGGACGGTCTGTTCGACGACCGGGTGACGGCCCTGTGAGATGTCGAGGACGCGGTCGTCGGTCAACTCGGGGCGCGTCCAGTCGTTGGTCACTCCGTGGGTCGCCAGGCTCTGGAGGGCGTCGGCTCTGGCGACGGTCCGGCCCACGTCCTGCAGCAGTTCGGCGTTTCGGGCGACCTGCTCTCGAAGTTCCTCGAACAACTCGTACTCGTAGTCGCCGCGCTGTTCTTCCAGCCGCAGGAGTTCGCGCTCTTTCTCGGCCAACTCGTCGGTCGTGAATCGCTTCGAGTTCTTCAGGGTCTTCACGTGCTCGAAGTGCTCTGGCACCTGGTCCGCGACCGACTTCCCGACCTGCACGTAGTAGCCGTCGGTCTTGTTCCGGTCGACGGTGACGTGGCTCAGGCCGTACTGGCGCTTGACGCGGTCGGCGAGCGTGTCGAAGTACTCCTGTACCGCCTCGTGGCGTTCGATGAGTTCGTCTAACTCGTCGTCGTAGCCGTGTTTGAACAGGCCGCCCTGGGTGACGGTCTTCGGTGGGTCGTCGGCGAGGGCTTCGGCGAGTTCCTCGCGGAGTCCGGCGGCGGCGGTGCGGTCCGGGCGGTCGACGATCTCTGCCAGTGGTGACGTCGCGAGAGTGGGCGAGGCGTCGATGGCCTCGACGAGTTCGGGGAGCACCGCGAGCGTCTCGTGGACCCGAAGCAAGTCGCCAGCGTCGGCGCTGCCGCTTACGGTCTTCGACGCGAGCCGTTCGAGGTCGTACGCGTCGGCGAGCACGTCCCGTACTTCCTCACGACCGAGCGCACCCGAGGCGAGCGCGGCGACCGCGGCCTGTCGCTCTTTCAGTACCGTGAGGTCCTGTCGTGGACGCTGAAGCCACTCCTTGAGGAGCCGACCGCCAGGGCTGGTCACCGTCCTGTCGATGGTGTCGAACAGACTCCCACTCCGGTCGCCGTGCATCGTCTCGGTGAGTTCGAGGTTACGCTGGGTCGTCGCGTCGAGTTCGACGTGGTCACCGCCGTGATAGGGCTGGACGCGGGTCATCGAGGCCAGCACGCCCGTACCGGTCTCGGCGACGTAGTCGAGGACTGCGCCACCGGCGCGGACTGCGAGGTCGGTCACGCCGAGGCTCTCGAACGTCTCCTGGCCGAAGTGTTCGCGGGCGGTGTGTGTCGCCTTCGAGGTCGCGAACGCCTCCGCGTCGTGGTTGGAGAGCCGGGCGTCGGTCCGGTCTCGGACGCGGTCACAGAACGCCTCGTCGGCTCGAAGGTCGGGACCCGGCAACACCTCCGCCGGTGCGAACCGGTACAGTTCGGTGAGCGCGGCCTCGACCGTGTCGACGCTCGTGACGAGGAAGCGCCCCGTCGTCACGTCGGCGAACGCGAGTCCGTACTGGTCGCCATCGCGGACCACGCTGGCGAGGTACTGCGCATCGTCTCTGGTCGTCTCCAGCAGGGTCCCGGGCGTCACGACCCGTTCGACCTCCCGGTAGATGTCCCCGTTCTCCTCGCGCTGGTCGGCGACGGCGACCCGGTAGCCGCGTTCGACGAGCGCCTTCAGGTACGGGGTGAGGTCTTTCAGTGGCACACCCGCCATCGGGTACGAGGAGCCGTGGCTCGATTTCTGGCTCACCTTCAGGTCGAGTTCGGCCGCGACGAGTTCGGCGTCGTCGGCGAAGAACTCGTAGAAGTCACCGCACTGCATCGCCAACACGTCGGCGTCTGTCCCCTCCTTGAGCGAGAGGAACTCGCCGACGATACCCGTCGCCTCTGTCATGCGTTGTACTGGTCGGTAGGCGGGGTAAAACCCTGCGGGTTCGGGCCGTCGACCGGCAGTTGCCGAAGGAACTTTGCCACCGTGGTTCGGCGGTGTCTGTATGGCCGCCGACCCGAACCGACTCGTCCGTGCACTCGTCTATGCCGTCTTCGGGTTCCTCGTCACGCTCGGGATGGGGGTCGCGTTCCGGGTCGAACTGGATATCGCGCTCTTGCAGAGTTCTGCGGTCGCCCTCTCGATGGTGCTGGTGACGTTCCTGCTCGCTACGGCGAAGCTCTGATAGTGCTGTCCCCGGTCGTCGCTCGATTTCGCCGGGAGAACTATCCTTCGGCGGGTAGTACGAACGACTGTATGGGAGCCGATGGAGCGAGTGTTCTCGTGGTGGACGACGAGGAAGCGGTCGCCGACGCGTACGCGCTTCGTCTGGCCGAATGGTACGACACCGAGGTGGCGTACAGCGGGGAGGAAGCGCTGGCAATCGCACCGGCGTTCGACGTCATCGTCCTCGACCGCCGGATGCCCGATATGTCCGGTGACGAGGTCCTCGACGAACTCAGAGCCCGCGATAGCCGCTGTCGTGTCATCGTGGTGACCGCGGTCGACCCCGTCGTCGACATCATCGGACTCGGCTTCGACGACTACCTCTGCAAACCCGTCGACAGCGAGACGTTACATTCGGCTATCGAGCAACAGCTCCGGGCTAGCGCCTGCGACGAAGCGGTACGCTCGCTACTCGCGCTGGTCGCGACGCTCGACCTGCTGGAGTCGAAACTGTCCCAGCTCGAACTGGAACGAGAGCAAGCGTATCTCGACGCCTGCGAGCGGCGTGACCAGCAGGAGGCGGCGCTCGCAGCCAGGGTCGACGACTTGCCCGAACTCGTCGAGGCCGTCGAATCGATAGACCGCGCCTGAGTCACCGTCTTCAGAGGGCGTCACGGAGCATCAGTACACGCCGGACGAGCGTCGCTGGCGTCTCGGCGACGACCTTGCACATGGGTTCTTTGCCGACAGCGCCGTGGTCGAGGACGGCGACTGGGCGTGGGGTGTCGGTGGCGAACGCCTGGCGAGCCCCCCACTGCATCGTACTTCCTTCCACGTCTGGCGACGGTTGTGCAGCACGGTCGTACGCCGCGACCGGCCAGTCCAGGGCCGAAACCACGTCCGCGACGTCGTCGTCGAACCGACAGTTGACCGCGAACCGCAAGTCCGTCGCTTCCTCACGAGCGGCCAGCAGGAAGCGTGCCACGTGGCTCGATGCACCGAACCGTACGCCGCCGTTCGGGCGCACGCCGTCGTGGAGGCGGGTGATTCGACCGTCGACGGCCGCGACGTCGTCGGTGGTTTCGGCGAACGGGAGTGCACCGACGACGTTCATCCCGACCTCCGGGACGAGCGCGGAGACGTCGGCCGAGACGAGTCGGTCGACCACGGATTCGACTTCCCGGAGCGTCGTTCGGGCCGCGGCCTCGTTTCGGAGGCCGACCAGGTGATGGACGGCACCCGCCCCCTCGCCGACGTCGTGGTAGTAGCGAATGGCACGCTCGACGTACGAGATAGCGTGTTCGACCGCAGTCGCCGTCTCCTCGCCGTGTGCGAGGTTGGCCGTGATAGCCGCGGAGAGCGTACAGCCGGACCCGTGGGTCGCTGCGCCCGTGATTCGGTGGTGTCGGAACGTCTCGACGCCTTCGCTCGTGACGAGCACGTCCACGACGTCGTCGGTCGGCAGGTGTCCGCCGGTGACCAGCGCAGCGTCCGCACCTCGTTCCACGAGCGCTTCGCCTGCCTGCTGGGCGGTGTCCTCGTCGGTCGGGTCGATGCCGGTCAGGACGGCCGCTTCGTCGGTGTTCGGCGTCACGAGTGTTGCCGCCGTGAGGAGGTCTTCGTACGCCTGTTCTGCACCGTCAGTGAGCAGCCTGTCGCCCGAAGTCGCGACCATCACGGGGTCGACGACGACGGGGAAATCGGTACCCGCGAGGCGGTCGGCGACTGCCCGGACGACCGGTTCGGTGCCAAGCATGCCCGTCTTGGTCGCTCGAACGTCGAAGTCGTCCAATACCGCGGCTACCTGTGCGGTCACCGCCTCCGGGTCGAGGATAGTGCTCGCAGACACGCCCCGGGTGTGTTGGGCCGTCACGGCCGTGACCGCACTCGTGCCGAACACGTCGTGGGCTGCCATCGTCTGGAGGTCTGCCTGGATTCCCGCACCGCCACCGGAGTCGCTGCCTGCGATGGTGAGCCCGACCGGCCGGATGGTCGGAACTGGCTGTCGCTCGTTCATACACGTGTGGTACAACCCAGTGATAAAAGTCGTTGGTGTTCCGGCTCAGTCGTCGAACGAGAACTCGTAGCCGAGCTGGGTCAGCAGGTCGAACAGGTCGAACCAGCCGAAGCTCTCGACGATGGTCTCGTCCTCGAAGCGGTTGATCCAGAAGCCGCTGGTCGCGAACGACTCCCCGCTGGGCTCGAAGCCCCAGAAACTCCCCTCGTGGGTCCCCGAGAACGTGAGCCAGGTGAAGGTCCACTCGCCGCTCGCGGTGAACGATTCGGCTTCGATTTCGAAGTCGGGGAACGCCGTGAAGTAGTCCTCGAGCATCGCCTCGAACTCGTCGTAACCCGTCGCGTAGTCGCCGCTCCAGCCGTACGGAATCTCGGTCTCCAGGTCCGCTGCGAAGTAGTCGTCGAAGCCTGTGAGGTCCTGTGCATTGATACCGTCGACGACGTCGCGGATGATTTCGCTGTACCGGTCGATGAGCGTGGTGTCAGTGGGTGCCATGAAGAATCTACAGTAGTACGATACGACGAGCGAGAATATATGGTTTTTCTATAGGTTATTGTCGAAAGCACGTTTCTCTGGCGTTAGGGGGCTACTGTGGCGTAACTGCGGATGATAGAAATTTTTAACTTCGGCGTCGGGGGCGCCCCGACGATGGAACTGGTGCCTCCCACAGCCACACGAAACCCGACCCGACCGCCAGAACCACGCCACCCACCGCAAGGGCGAACAGCGGCGAAACGGCGTCCGAGAGCGCGCCACTGCCGAGCTGGAAGGGGACGACCGTCACCGCACTGACCATCGCCATCGCGCTGAGCACCGTCGCGCGGCCAGTCGACTCGATGCGGTCGTTGACGTACTGGCTGGCGAGGGTCCGCGTGGTGTCCGCGACGCCCCGGACCAGCAGGAGCACCGGCAGGGCGAGTATCGGCACGGCCCACATCGCGACCAGCGCGGCGCCCACCGCGAACGGGAGGACGAGGAACCACGTCCGGAGGCCGATACGGTCCTCGAGTACCCCGGTGTTGTAGCTCAGCGCCGCGCCGACGAGGCTGATGCCGGCGTAGTACCAGCCCAGCGCCTGTTCGACCTGGTCCTGCTGGAGGCCGAGGTCGAGCGTCACCGTCTCGAAGATGGGCTGGACGAAGATGAACACGAGGTAGAGCACGGCCGCGAACAGGACGTAGTAGTACAGGACGAACGCCCGGAGCCGGCGTCGGGTCAGTGCACCGCGGACGATACCGAGTGCCCGCTGGACCGAGAGCACGTCGCCGCCCGCCCCTTCGACCGACTCGGGTTCGGGCATCGACAGCAACACCGGGATGCCGACCGCGGTGAGGCCCGCCGCGACCCAGAACGGGTATCGGAGGTCGACGCTCCCGAGGTAGCCGCCCACCACTGCGCCGACCACACCGACCAGCAGGGCTACCGACTCGCCGCGGCCGCGGACCTGCGCGAAGGCGTCCTCGGAGAGCTCGACCGTCAGGGTGTCGTACAGCCACGCGTCCTCGCTCCCCGACCGGAACGTGTACCCCAGCGACCAGCAGGCGTACAGCGCGAGGAACGCGGGGAACGTCTCGGCGAAGCCGAGGCCGACGAGCGTCACCGCGATGACGGCCGTCCCCAGCAGGAGGCTGTTCCGGCGGCCGACCCGGTCACCGACGTAGCCGGTCGGCACCTCGCCGAGGACGGTCGTGAGGTTGTAGGTCGCTTCGAGCGCGGCGATTTGCGTGAAGTTCAGCCCCTGCGAGAGGAAGTAGAGGTACATCACTGGGCGGTAGAACTCGACCGCCTTCGTGGCCTTGTACAGGTAGTACCTGACCACACTCGATGCAGGGAGCGACGGGGCCATCGATAGGACCGTCTCGCGTCGGCAGGTGATGGTTTACGGTTCGACGGTGGCTGCTCGACGCGACCTGCCGGTCGGCCCGGGCGTTGAAGCCACCCCGAACCGAGTGACAGTCGTGGACACGAAGACCAAACTGCTGCTCGCCGGTAGCGCGCTCGGCCTCGTGGCGTTCGTCCAGGTCGTCCGGCACGTCTGGGCGCTCTCCCAGCGCGTCCCCCAGGCCACGATGACCGCGAACCAGGACGTGCTCGTCGAGTGGGCCGTGTGGGTGGCCGCGCTCGGGAGTGCGTTCCTCGTTCTGGCGTGGGTGCTGACGCAGTTGCGGGCCGTCGAACGGGGAGAGTGACCGAGAGTTCAAACCGGATACCGGGGCCACTCACGGTATCATCTGAGAACGGCCCCTCGGCGCTTCGCGGTTGCGCGGCGACCCGCCGGGGGCGTCACTCCCCCGCCACCTCGCCGCCTGTTCGCAATCGACGGACGCGCCTGTCAGAGCGACGAACGCTCGGGACACGCTCATTAGGCTCGAAGACCAGCAGACGCTCGTGATCGATGGCAGCACCGTGTGGGGTGACTACCTGACGAACCGACTCCTCGAACGCATCGAAGACCTTCCCGCGGAACCGGACCCGGGTCATTACGTCGTCATCGACGTGATGCACTTCTCGACGACTGTCGTGGAACTGCTCGCCAACGGCGCGGAGTACGTCCACATCACGTCGGAACGCGGCGACGAGTTCGCCTTCCAGGAGGCGAACCCCGACGCGCGTATCGGCGGCGGGTCGACGGCCGACTACGAACCGACCGAGGGCTACGACTTCTTCAACTCGCCGAGCTACGTCCAGGACGTCGACGTCGCGGGGCGACCGGTGGCGATGACCTCCTCGAACGGCGGTCGCGCTATCGACCGGCTGCTCGGCACTGACGGCGCGACCGTCTACGTCGGGTCGACGACGAACGCAGCTACGCTGGGCCGGCACCTCCGGACCGTCGACGGTCCGGTCCACCTGCTCGCAGCCGGCAAGGACGGTGAGCCGGCGACCGAGGACACCATCGGCGCCCTGCTGGTCGGTCGGCACATGGCAGGCATCCCGCTGGAACCGGTCGAGGCCGACCTGCTCCGCGAACAACTGGAGTACGCCAAGGGCCGACACTACCCGGACAAGCACCCGCTCCGGAGTAGCGACGTCCGCGAGTACGCGATGTCGCTCTCGTGTCGGGACGTGATTCCGCGACTCGACGGCCGACAGCTGGTCGACGTGGCGAGTTAATCGTCGCCCGTTTCGCCGGAGTCAGCAGTCTCGGCCAGCTCGGCGTACGCCCGCCACGCCGGGTCCTCTTCGGGATGTTCGAGACGCTCGCCATCCACTGAGACACCTGTCCCCGCACGTACACGGCCAGCGTCGGCGACGGGCGTTCCGCGCTCCCGGAGCGCCGCGAGCACGTCGTCGACACCCTCGGGCCGGACCGCGATGAGGAGCGTGCCGGAGGTGGTCGACGCCCACGGGTCCATGTCGAGCGCGTCACAGACTGCCCGAACGTCGTCGGCCACCGGAACCGCCCCGGGGTCGAACTCGATGGCGACGCCGGCCGTCTCCGCGAGTTCGACCAGCGCGCCGTGGAGGCCGCACTCGGTCGCGTCGTGCATCGCCGTCACCGGGCCCGAGGCCGCCGCGAGCAGCGCGTCCCTGACGTGGCCTGTCTCGGGGAGGCGGGCCGCGAGGCGGGGGAGGTCTGTGTCCGCACCTGCGTCCCGGAGCTGGTCGGGGTAGAGGTTCGCGAACAGGGCCGTGGCCTCGACCGCGGGTCCGTGGGTTATCAGCAGGTGGTCGCCCGGTCGCGCACCGTCCGGCCGGATCACGTCCGCGTGGTCGCCGACGCCCATGACCGTCGCCCCGCCGACCCACGGGAACGAACAGCCGTGGTAGCGAGCGGTGTGTCCGGTCAGCACCGCGGTCCCGAGGTCGTCGAGTTCTTCGTGCATCGTCGTCCACACCGTGGCGAACGCTTCGTCCGTGATTTCGGGAGGAAGCGAGAACTCGATGGCGAGGTGACTCGGCGGGATACCCGAGACGGCCACGTCCGCGAGGAAGACGCCGAGGGCGAATCGGGCTGCACGTTCCCAGCCGAGGTCGGGCAAGATGGAGATGGGGTCCGTCGCGGTCACGACCGCGGTTCCGCCGGCGTCCAGCACGCCGAAGTCGACGCCGTGGCGCGGGCCGACCGCCACGTCGTCTCGTTCGGCACCCAGGTTCGGGTAGATGTACTGGTCGAAAAAGTCGCGGTCGATCTTCCCACGGTCGCTCATTGCCCGGTGTTACCGGGCGGTCGTCAAAAGGGGTAGCGTTCTCAGGTCAGCCAGGACGGGTCCGGGAGGACGTTTGGGTCCCCGAGGACGCCGGCCATCCCGAGGAGGCTGACTGCGAGCGTCGTCACGACGATGCTCGCCGCGGGCGGGTCGAGGTGGGTGTCGGCGTGGGCGTACAGCACGCGCTGGCTCACTTCGCCGGCGAGCGCGCCGAACAGGCCCGCGCCGGCCCCGAGCACGAGTGCCTGCCAGAGCGGCAGCGCCGCGGCGAGTGCCGCCGGCGTGGCGACCCCGCCGCCAGCGGCCGCCACGACGGCGAACCCGGCGGGAAGCGTCATGTGGTGGGTGACCGGCATCTGCGCCACGTCACTGTTCACGTAGACGAGCAACAGGACGCTCACGCCGAAGCCGAGGAAGACACTCGCGGTCATGTACGTGAGGTACGCACCGAGCGCGCCGAATGCGAGCCCGAGCAGGGAGACGCCAGCCCACTTGTACTGGTACGGGAGCCACGGTTCGACGGCGGGGCGTTCTGTCCCCCCGTCAGCGAAGACCCGTTTCTCGCCACGCTCGAACGGGGTCATGTCGAGGAACCCGCTGCTGGTCCCGACGAGCGAGTACCCGAAGACGGCACGGTGGAGCAGCGCCGAGGCGACCACGCCGAAGGCGACCGGGTCCCACGGCATCACGAGCGCCGAGGCCGTCTTCAGCAGGTGACCGGCCACGCCGAACGCGCCACCGACGACCAGCACGTCGACTCTGGTGCCGAGCCCCTGGGTGACGTTCTTGGCCTCGTGGTAGTCGAAGTCCGTGTCGATGTAGCCCTTCTTCGCGGCGTAGGCGACCGCGGCCGCGCCGCCGCCGAAACTGACGTGCGGGCCGAACACTGGCCCGAAGGCGACGCTCCCTGTCAGGGCGAGTTCGGGCGCGCCTGTCGCGAGCGTCTCGCGGCCGAGGTCGTACAGTTCGCCCACGACGACGAGCACGCCGGTGACGGTGAACGCCGGGAGCGCACCGACTGCCGCGCCGAACACGCCGCCGGCGAACGCCGCCAGCAGGAGTTCGAGCGCCCAGAGGTCACTGACTGCCATCGGCGACCTCGTCGAACAGCGCGTTCACGCGCGACTCGATCTCGTCGCGGATGGCGGCGACCTCCTCCGGCGACTTCCCGTCGGGGTCCGTGAGGTCCCAGTCGCGGACGTCCACGTCAGCGTCGAGTGACAGGGTCGAACAGCCCATCGTCGCGACCACGTCGCAGGATTCCAGTTCCTCGTCGGACACCTCACGCGGCGTCCGGCCCGAGAGGTCGATGCCAATCTCGCGCATCGAGTCGACGACCTCCTCGTGGACGTGGTCGGCGGGGTGCGTCCCGCCGGTCACGATGTCCCAGTCGAGGCCACGTGCCTCGCGCTCGCGCTCGGCGAAGGCGGTCGCCATCTGACTGCGGCCGGCGTTCTGGACGCAGACGAACCCGAGTGTCGTCATCGGTCGCCCTCCGTCTCGTCCAGCGCAGCGAGCAGCGTCTCGGCGCGGTCGGTACTCCGGTAGTATCGCCACTTGCCGTCCTTTCGACGCTCGACGAGACCCGCACCCGTGAGGTCCGAGAGCGCGTGACTGATGGCGCTCTCGCTCACGTCGAGGAGCGGGTCGAACTCGCAGACGCAGAGTTCGCCGTCGGCCGCCGCCAGGAGGCGCACGATGCGGTACCGCGTCTCGTTCGAGAGCGCCCCGAACACGGCGACGTGGTCGTCGGTTCGGCCGAGAGGGGACTCGGTCCGGAGGTCGTCCAGTTCGGCGACGCGGGCGTCCACGTCGGCGTCACAGCACTCGCCAGCCTGGTCGGCGATGAGGCGTTCCAGCCGCTCGGTCTGAGTCATATCTGAACGCTTTCTCAATCGTTCGGATAAGCGTTCTGGTCGGCTCTCGTGTCCTGTGACGGACGTTCACGTACTGAGATCTACTGGTCACTCCTCGCCGACGTCGCCAGTTCGTCTGCCCGTTATCTCGTCGGGGTGCAGCGCCCAGAACGTCGGTTCGAGTTCGCGTACGTCCTCACCGAACACGCGGATCGGCTGGTACAGTTCGTTTATCTCGGTGTCGGTCAGGTCGTCGGCGGGGACGAGTTCGCCGCGGACGATGATGCTCCAGGACTCGTCGCTCTGGGGTGAGCCGTAGAGGACGAGCGTCGCCGTGGTCGTCGTCTCGGCGTAGTCCATCTTGTCGCTCCCCTCGTGGTCGGCGAGACGAACCAGGATGCGCTCGTCCGCGGCGTCGTAGTGGTAGGAGATTGGGATGGCGTAGGCGTCTCCGTCGTTGGCCAGCGCGAGGGTTCCGTGTCCCTGTTCGGTGAGTCGACGCTCGACCTCGTCGGGGTCCATCCCGAACGTGTAGACGTACTCGACGTGTTCCATGGGTGACTCTACGGCGGCCGGGGGGAAGTCGGTTCCCCCGGCGCCTATTTGGGGCTGGCTGCCGGACAGGTCGACATGACCGACCGACGCGCCGGTCTCGTCCTCGCCGGCGGCTTCTCGACGCGCTTCGGTGACCGGGACAAGGCGGTCGCCGACTACGACGGTGAGCCGATGGTTCGCCGGGTGGTTCGACGAGTGAGCGAGGTGACCGACGGCGTGGTGGTGAACTGCCGGGCCGACCAGGTGCCCGCACTCCGGGCCGCGCTCGCTGGCTGTTCGTCGGTCGCACTGGCGGTCGACCCGGTGCCGGACCGGGGGCCGATGGCGGGTATCTGGGCCGGGCTCCGGGTGATTCGTGCCCCCTACACCGCGGTCGTCGCCTGCGACATGCCGCAGGTCGACCCCGCGTTTCTGGACCTGTTGTTCGACCGTGCCGCGGGCGTCGATGGGGCACTGGTCCGGACCGACGACGGCTGGTTCCAGACGACGCAGGCAGTCTACCGGACCGACACCATGCAGGCGGCCTGCGAACGGGTCCTCGGCGGGGACGACGGGCGGATTCTGGCGGCGCTCGACGGACTGGCGCTCGACGAACTGTCGGAGGACGCGGTGCCGGACATGGCGACGTTCACGGACGTGAACGAGGAGTCCGACGTGCCCTGAACCGGGTCAGGTGGGCGACCGGGGCTACACCACGTCGACGACGGGGTCGTCGGCCGTGAGACACGTCAGGACGACACGGTCGATTCGGTCGCTCCGGTCGTGGATTTCGTCGGCTATCTCGCGTGCCGTCTCCGCCAGGTCGTCGTCGTCCACCATGTTCAGGACCGGGACAACGGTCGCGTCCCCGGGGACGTTCTTGAGCCCCCCATCGGGGTCGGTTAGCACCTGTGCGACGTGGCGTGGGTTGATGACGCCGCCGATGCGCATGTTGGTGATGTCGACGACGCACTCGGGTCGGTGGACGACGAGGTCGGAGAGTGCCTGGCCGACGATCTGGACGCTGACGACCGGACAGACCGCGTCGGCGGTCGCGGGAACCATCGGTTCCTCCTCGCCGGGTGCCTTGAACAGTTTCCCTCGCGCGCCGTCGGCCTTGACGAGGACCGGGACGTCGGTCGCCTCGGACAGCGCCGCGACCGTCTCCACATCGTAGCCGCGGTAGCGGTCCTCACGTTCCTGTTCGAGCACGAGACCGAGCGGCCAGTCCTCGGCGTCGGCCTCGGCGAGCGCGGCCACCGGGTCCTCGGTCGCTACGACGCGCCCCACGTGCCCGTCGAAGATGGGGATGCGGACCGTGCTGGTGACGACCGCCTCGTGGAGGTCGTTCGCGAGGGTGTACAGGAGCGACTTCTTGCCGCCCGCGCCGACCACGCAGACGGTACCATCGCTCGGCACGGCCTCGGTCAGTCGCACGAGCCCACCTCCACGCGGACCGCGCTGTGTTTGTATTCGGGAATCTTCGCCTCCGGGTCGAGGGTGTCGCCGGTGAGCGCGTTCACGAGTGGGTCGACGTGGTGGAAGGTCATGAAGACCGTCCCACGGCGGATGCCGGGCGTCACCTCGGCGGCCACCGTCACGCTTCCGCGGTCGTTCGCGACGCGGACGATGTCTCCGTCCGCGATGTCGCGACTGTCGGCGTCGTCGGGGTGTATCTGGAGCACGTCGGCACTCCGGAGCCGCGTGAGCGTGTCCGACCGGCGGGTGACTGCGCCGCTGTTGAAGTGTTCGATGACCCGGCCGGTGGTGAGCACGAGCTCGTCTTCGCGGACGGGGTCGACCGGGTCGACGTGTTCGACCACGCGGAAGCCGGCCGTCGTCTCGCCGTTCTCGAAGTGGTCGACGTGGAGCACGTCGGTCCCCGAGTCCGCACCCGTCGGGAACGGCCAGCGGAGGCTCCCGTCACCGATGTTCTCGTACTTCATTCCGCCGTATATCGGCGTGACTCTGGTGAGTTCCGCGAAGACACTCGCCGGGTCGTCGTACGCGAAGGGGTCGTCCGTCAGTCGGCGGCCGAGTTCGGTGATGACGTCGAGGTCGGTTTTGGCCTCGCCGGGTGGGGTCGTGTTCGGGCGCATTCGCATCACTTGCCGGTCGGTGTTGGTGACGGTCCCCGCCTTCTCTGCCCACGCACTCCCCGGGAGGACCACGTCGGCGAACTCGGTCGTCTCGCTCGGGAAGATGTCGTGGACGACCAGGAAGCACTCGTCGAGGTTCTCTCGAACGCGAGACTGGTTCGGTTCCGTGACGGCCGGGTTCTCGCCGAAGACGTAGGCGGCGTGGACCGACTCGCCCATCTGGTGGGTCGCCTCGACCTCGGTCAGCCCGGGGACGGTGGGCATCGTCGACGGCTCGACACCCCACTCGTCGGCGACGGCGGCGCGCAACTCATCGTCGGTGACTGGCCGATATCCCGGCAGAACCGAGGGAAGCGCACCGACGTCACCCGCGCCCTGCACGTTGTTCTGGCCCCGGAGCGGGTTCACACCGGCTCCTCGCTTGCCGACGTTCCCCGTCAGGAGCGCGAGGTTGAGCAGGGCGTGGACGTTGGCGGTCCCGCAGTGGTGCTGGCTCATCCCCATCCCGGTGAAGATGGCGGCGGCACCGGCCTCGCCGTAGGCTCGCGCTGCGGTCCGGAGGTCGTCGGGGGCGACACCCGCCCGCTCGGCCGCGGCGTCGACGTCGATTTCGGCGAGAAATCGCTTGAGGGCGTCGAAATCAGTCGTTCGCTCGGTGACGAACGCCGCGTCCACCAGTCCCTCCTCGACGACGACCGCGGCCATCGCGTTCAACAGCGGGATGTCGTACCCCGGTTTCACGGGCAGGTGGTGGTCGGCGGCCTGTGTCGTCTGGGTCTCGCGCGGGTCCACGTGAATCATCGTCGTCCCCTGCTTGATGGCAGGCAGCAGGTAGGACCGGAAGATGACGGGGTGGTTCACTGCCGGGTTCGCACCGACGACGAGGAAGCAGTCGGCTTCGCCGAGGTCGTCGAGGGTGTTCGTCATCGCGCCCGCGCCGAGGCGTGCCCCCATCGCGGCGACCGTCGAGGAGTGACAGAGTCGAGCGCAGTTGTCGACGTTGTTCGTCCCGCAGCGTCGGGCGACCTTCTGGAGCAGGTAGTTCTCCTCGTTCGTGCAGTTCGAGGAGGCGAAAAAGAACAGCGAGTCCGGGCCGTGCCGGTCCAGGACCGCACCGAACTCTCGTTCGATGCGGTCGAACGCCTCGTCCCAGGTCGCCTCGTGGAGCGTCCCGTCGCCGCCGCGGACCAGCGGCTCGGTCAGGCGCTCGTCGCTCGTCACCGCGTCGTAGGCGGCGACGCCCTTCGGGCACACCTCGCCCTTCCGGTTGACCGGGCCGCGCCAGCCGGTCGCCTTCCCGGAGGCGGGAGCGTACTCGATGCCGCAGCCGACCCCGCAGAACGGACAGATGCTGTGGGCGGGCTGGTGGGTTCGGTCGTTCATACAGGAGAGTGACAGGCAGCAGGCGTAAATGTTCGCGACAGTCCTTATCCTCCTGCTCGCGCTACTCTGTCGTATGGTCTCGACTGGTCATCGACTGGAGGAGTCCGCGCCACAGCCAGCAACAACCACGGTCGACGTGAAGTGCACCGGTCACGTCCGCGAGGCCGTCGGCCAGCCCCGCATGGAGTACACGTTCGAGGGCGACACGCTCCGTGCGTTTCTCGACGCGTTTCTGACCGAGTACGACGTGGCCGACCTCCTCATCGCCGAGAGCGAGATGGAGTCGACCCATCGCGGGTGGACCCCCCGAACGGAGGACCTCCCCGGTACCTGGAAGAAGAACCCGGAAGGCGAACAGAGCCGGCGCTACGCCCGAATCTGCGTGAACGGTCGGTTCAACGAGCACCTCGACGGGCTCGATACGGAACTGGAAGCGGGTGACAGGGTCGCGCTGATGTACCCGTTCATCTACTGCTGCTGAAAATATTTCTTCCCGATTATCGCCGCCCGTGGACCCTGTCTGCGGCTCTCACCGCACCGGCCAGCGGTAGCGCAATCCACGCCAGCAGCCCGACCGCGGCCAGTCCGGGCGAGAGCGACGAACTCGCGAGCGCCGCGCCGACGCCGCCCCCGGTCGTCTGGACGCCCGAGAGGACGAGCACCCGGAAGCAGTCCGCCGGGTTCGCCAGCACGAGCGCGGTGACGACGACCTCGGGCGGGTCCGCGAACACGACCGCCGAGAGCGCGAGCAGGTCGTGCGCGAAGACGAACCAGACCCACGCCAGCAAGACGCCGCCCAGCGCGTGGGTCTTCTCGCGGGCCAGCGTCGAGACCAGCACCGCGATGGCGAGGAACGCGAGCCCGGCACCGACCGCCGCGAGCAGGAACCTCGCGTAGGGGCCGGTTCCAGCGACACCGACGAACCGGAACAGTAGCGCCCCGCCGAACCCGAAGCCGACGGCGAGCGCGGCGACGAGCCCGAGCGCCCGCCCGAGGTACGTCCCGAGCAGCACCCGGGACCGTCGGACCGGGAGCGCGAACAGCATGTCGAGCGTGCCGCGCTCGGCCGGCTCGACGACGGCGGCGTAGCCGAACGCCAGCGCCGCGAGCGGGACGAGGTACACCGAGAACTCGGCCAGCGAGACGACGACCGCGCCGGCTCTCCCGGTCCCCGCGCCCGACCCGCTGGCGGCCGCGACCGCGAGCGAGACGACCGCGAACAGGGCTGCGAGCCCGACCGGCCAGCGCGACCGCGACAGGGTGCGGTACTCGCGGTCGGCCAGCGTCAGGACGTGGCGAAGTCCCTCGACACCCGGGAGCGACGGGGTGGCCCGGCCGAGTCTCGCCGCGCCTTCGACCGCCGTCGTCGTGCCGCCGTCGGGACGGGGGTCTCCCTGGTCGTCGGGACGGGGGTCGCCCCCGTCGCCGGGCCGGTGGTCGCCCCCGTCGCCGGGCCGGTGGTCGCCCTGGTCGTCCAGGTACTCGCGGTCGGCCGTCATGCCGCCTCACCCCTGTTCTCCGCGAAGACCTCGTTCGCGGGCCGGTCGTCCGCGACGTGCTGGCGGAAGGCGTCCGCGAACTCGGGGGCGCTGACCTCGAACGCGGCCACGTCGACCGCCTCGCGGATGGCGTCGAGGACTGCGCCCTCGTCGCCCCGTGGGCAGGTGACGACCAGCGGGTCGTCCGCCTGCTCGACCGACGCCGACGGGACTGATTCGAGGTCGGCGACGGCCTCGACCGCGGGCGCGGGGTCGGCGTCGGACGCGAGCCGGCAGGTCACGGTCGTCTCGGCTGCGACCGAGTTGCGAAGTTCTTCGACTGGCCCGGTGGCGACCTCGTGGCCGTCGCGGAGGATGGTCGCCCGGTCGCACAGTGCCTCCACCTCGCGCAGGTCGTGGCTCGTCAGCACGACGGTCATGTCCGTCTCGGCGATGGACCGGACCACGTCGTGGAAGTCCGCGACGCCCTCCGGGTCGAGGCCCGCGGTCGGCTCGTCCAGCAGGAGCACGTCGGGTCGCGTGAGCAGGGTCGTCCCGAGCCCGAGCCGGCGGGTCATCCCGTTGGAGTACCCCGCTACCTCGCGGTCCGCCGCGTCGGCCAGCCCGACCGTCGCCAGCACCCGGCGGACCCGGTGCTCGCGCTCGTCGGCCGGGACGTCCCGGAGGCGGGCGTAGTAGGTCAGCACCTCGCGCCCGGTCAGGCGCGGCTCGAAGCCGGCGTCCTCGGGGAGGAACCCGACGTGGCGGCGGCGCTCGACGCCCGCGTCGGCCCCGAAGCCAGCGACCTGCACCGCGCCCTCGTCGGGCGTCTCGTGCCCGACCAGCAGGCGGAACAGGGTGGTCTTGCCCGCCCCATTGGTCCCGACCAGTCCAAAGGTCTCGCCGCGGTCGACCGACAGCGAGACGCCGTCGAGTGCGGTCACCGAACCGTACGTCTGCCGGACGTTGGTCACGTCAATCATCGTCGTCATAGTATCGCCTCCAGTTGTCGTGTGGTGGCCGGACGAGCGGGTGCTGGTCCACGACGCCCGGGGCCTCGATGACGGGCACCGAGCGCTCGGCCGTGCGGACCACCGCGAACGCTGGCGAGTCGGTGAAGACTGCGGCTTCGGGGTGCTGTGCGACGAGGTGTTCGACCAGCCCGGCGGGCTGGTAGCGCGTCTCGCTCACCCCGTCCCGGTCGGTGTCGGCGGCGGTCGCGGCCGACCAGTAGTTGCCCTCGCGCGAGCTGTTCCAGGCGACCTGCTCGCCGACGACCGCCTTCACCGGCCGGTCGTTCTCGACGAAGCTGTTGTGGTGGACGCGCTCGCGGACGCTCCCGGCCGAGAGGTGGACGCCGACCCGGTTCTCCATCACCAGGTTGTGGGTGATGGTGTTGTTCAGCGAGTTGTACACGAACAGGCCCTGCCCGTTCCCGACCACCTCGTTCCCCCGCAAGACGCTGTGGTCGATGGACTTGACCATGATACCGTGGCCGCTCTGGCCGGTGTTGTTCACCGCGGTGTTGTTCTCGATGTGCAGGTACTCCGAGATCATCAGCGCGTAGCCCGCGTCGTTGTCGAACGCGGTGTTGTTGCGCAACACGCAGTGGTCGGAGTACATGTAGTGGACCCCGTACCGGAGGTCCCACATGGTGTTCCCGGTGGCGACGACTTCCGACGCCCACGAGTAGTAGACGCCGTCACGCACGTCCGTGATGCGGTTGTCCCGGACGACCGCGCCGGTCGCGCGGTAGAGCTGGATGCCGTTCCCCCGGTCGGTGAGCGACTCGATTGACTCGCGCCCGACGATGGTGTTGTCGAGGACCCGCACGTCTTCGGTCCCGTCGACCCAGATGCCGAAGGTCGTGTCCGTGACCCGGCTGTCCCGGACGGTGACGCCCCGGCCGTCGACCCAGATGGCCGCGTCGTTCTCGCTGGTCTGCCAGCCCGAGTTACGGACCCAGACGCCCGACACCGTGACGTTCGGTGCCTCGATGGTGAGTACGTCGCCCTCGCCGTCACCGTGGAGCAGGGTGCGGTCCGGCCCGGCCCCGCGGATGGTGACGTCCGGCGTCGTGACCGTGACGGTCTCGTCGAACCGGCCCTCGACGTGGACCACGTCGCCCGGGTCGGCCGCGTCGAGTGCCGCCCGGAGCGTGTCGAACTCCTGGCCGCCGACGCGGGCGACGCCGTCCTCGGTGGGTGCCTCGAACGAGAGTTCGCGCGGGACCGACGGGTCGAAGGCGACCTGTCGGGCGTCGCTGGCGGTCGCGCTTCCAGCGCTGGCGTCGGCAGTGCTCGCGGCGCTGGCTGCCGGCCCGGCGACCGCGATGCCGGCGGCCGCCAGCACGACCACGAGCGCGACCGCGACGATGCCGTACTCCCGGCGTTCGCGCACGGTCAGTCACCTCCGACGTGGCCGGGGGGCTGGTTCCGGTCGTCGCGGTCGGGCGTCTCGTCCTGGTCCTCCGACGCCAGCAGCTCGTTCTCCTCGCTGCCGCCGGGAAGTTTCTCCCGGATTCCCCCGGGCAGGCTCCGAAGCCGGCCCGGCAGGTCGCCGAACGTCACCGGCTCGTCGCGGTAGTAGAACGCCACGACCAGCAGGCCGACCGAGCACGTCGCCAGGTAGGCACCGAGGCCGAGCCGGGAGTAGCTCGTGATGTTCGCGACCTCGTACGTGCCCCACAGCGGCGGGGTGAACCCGGAGACGCCCATGACGGGCGCGTTCGGGTCGAGGCTGTGCCCGGTCTGGTAGAGCCGGTACTTGATGTCGGCGAGCATCACGCCGAACACCGCGATGGTGCCGACGAGCTGCCAGCGCAGGCCGCGGCGCAGGCGTTCTTCGTCGGGGGCGAGCGCGACGACCGCGCCGGCCGCCGCGACACCGACGAACGCCAGCGGCCCGAGCGACCACTCGGGGACGTCGACCGCCGTCGGCTTCGGCTGGTAGTTCGGGCTCCAGTACACCGGGTCCGGGTAGTAGAACCCGATGTACTTGTTGAGCCGGGCCATCTCGACGTAGTCGCCGCTGATGTGGGGGTAGGCGTACAGTTGCAGGTGCAACACGGTGTCGGGGTACTGCACGGCCTGGACGCTGATGGTCCACATCGGGAACGCCAGCGCGGCGACCAGGAGCACCGCGGCTATCGCCGGCAGCGTGCGCCTGAGTTCACGAAAATCGTCGGGCGTGGGTAGTTGCATGGTCTCTCACTTCCGGGTTGGCGTCTGGAAACGGGGGATTGGCGTGTTGCTCGTCCGTGTGTGGTCAGTCGCGCGGTTCGACGATCATCCGCGAGCGCATCTCCAGGTGGAGCGCGCTGCAGAAGTACGTACAGTAGATCCAGTAGACGCCGGGCTCGTCGGCGGTGAAGGTGACCTCGCGGGTGTCCTGTGGTGCGATGGCGAGGTTCACGTCGTGCTCGGGGATGGCGACCCCGTGGATGACGTCCCGGACGTCCTCGATGTTGGTGAGGGTGAGCCGCACCTCGTCGCCCTCCTTCACCGTGAACTCCTGCAGGCCGTACTCAGAGCGCTTCACGGAGGACTTCACGTGGACCTGCCGGTCGCCGGTGCGCTCGACGCCGGACTGTTTCTCGCTGATGTACGGCTTCTCACCCTTGTAGTCCTCTTTGTCCCAGGTCGTCGCGGGGTCGAGCTTGTCCCGGTGTGCGAACACGCAGTCGTGTGGCTCGGGGTAGGCCGGGTGGTCCGCGACCAGTTCCATCTCCTTTTCACCCTGGCCGATGTGGATGAGCTGGTCGTTGTCGGGGTGGATGGGCCCGACCGGGAGGAACCGGTCTTTCGAGAGCTTGTTCAGGCTGACGAGCCACTCGCCGTCCGGGTCGGTCGTCATCGCCTCCAGCGCCTGGATGTGCCCGGGGTTGTAGTGGACGTCTATCTTCTCGAGGACGGGGTCTGCAGAGCCCTTCTCGGCCTCGATGGCCTTCTCGATGTCCCACTTCGCGACCTGCGAGTCGATGAACAGGCTGGTGTAGGCGTGACCGTTGCCGTCGAAGGTGGTGTGCAGCGGCCCGAGACCGACCTTCGGCCGGCCGACGACCGCCTTCGCCGGGTCCGAGACCTCGCCGAGTTTCTGGAGGTCGAGGATGGTGACCGTCGGCGAGAGCTTGCCGGCGATCATGGCGTACTTGCCGTTCGGTTCGACCTCGACGCAGTGTGGGCTCTTCGGCGTCGGGATGTACTTCACGATGGGACGGTCGCCCGAGTTCAGCGAGCTGCTCTTCGTCCCGTCGACGATTGGGATGCCGTTGACCTCCTCGTACGTGCCCTGTTCGACCGCTTTCTCGATGGCCGGGATGTCGAACGCCTTCACGAAGTCGCGGTCGTCGTGGGTCATCCCCTTGATGCCGACCGCCTCCTCGGAGTTGTACGCCGAGGAGATGACCCACCGACCTTCCTTGCCCGAGTCACAGATGTCGAGGTTGCCGTCGACTTTGACCTGCCACTTCGTCTCCATCGAGTCGGGGTCGACCGCGCTGAACAGGCTGGTGTACTTCTTCGGGTCGTGGACGTCCCGGCCGTCGTTGGGCAACGGGGTCCGGAACTCGCCGTTCCCGAACACGTACTTCGTGTCCGGGCTGAGTACCGTGGTGCCGTGGACGGACTGAACGTTCGGCACGTCCGTGATGGCGTCCGTCTCGAAGTACTTCAGGTTCACTCGCGCGATGCGCCCGTTCGCCTTGTCGTTGACGAACAGGTACTCGCCGTCGTAGTCGCCGTCGGTCTCGGAGAGGTTCGGGTGGTGGTTGTCACCCCAGGTGTAGTCGCCGGCCGCCTCCAGCATCTCGCTCGTCTGGTCGTCGTAACCGTAGCCCCGGGCACCCTCCGTGTTGAACACGGGGATGCGCGTCAGCTCCCGCATCGACGGGATGCCCAGGACGCGAATCTCGCCGGAGTGACCGCCGGACCAGAACCCGTAGTACTCGTCGTGTTCGCCCGGCGGGACGAGGTGGTCGGGAGCCGACCCCGCCTTCGCGGACGTTCCCGGGCTGCCACTGCCGCGGTCGTCCAGGATACCGCCGGCACAGCCGGCCGTCGCAGACATCGCGCCGGCGACCGCTCCGGCCTTGATGAAGTCGCGGCGGTCGAGTTCCAGGCCGGCGAGTTCGAGGCCGAGGCCGTCCTCGTCCTCGCGAGGCGTCTCCGTCTCGACCTCCGCGAGTACGTCTTCGAGCTGTCGTTCGTACTGTTCGACCACGGTTTCCGGGTCGGTACTGTCGGCACTGGACGTATGCTCTGACATGGGTGTGTCCTCCGATTACGACCGCGTTATTCGACCGTCACCTTCGCTTCCATCCCGACGCTCTTGTGGGGCGAGCAGTAGTACTCGTAGGTGCCCGCCGTCTCGAACGTGTGGGTGTAGGTGTGGCCCTCGTCGTAGAGTTTCGACTCGCCGCCCTCCGTGCCCTCCCAGCCCGCACCGTCGGGCTGGCTGGAGACGACGATGTTGTGCTGGTTCGACTTCCAGACCCACTCGACCGTCTCGCCTTTCTTCACCGTCGGGTTCTCCGGTTTGTACGTGAACTGGCCGCCGGGCCCGACTTCGATGGTGACCGCGGCGTCCGAACTCCCACTGCTTCCGCCGGACTCCTTCGAGTCGTCGCCAGCGGTCGTGTCCTCGTCGCTCCCATCGGAACCGCCGGTTCCGTCGTCGGCCGCCGTCTTCGTCCCCGAACTGTTGCCACCCAGGCAGCCTGCCAGGGCGAGGCCGATGCCACCGACTGCAGCCGTCCGCAGCACGTGTCGTCTGGTGTGGTCGTCGGTCATTGGTCTTCTCCTCATTCGGTCGTTGAGGGCAGACCCATATCAACCGGAAAGCCGGTTCCCGGCCGCTGCAAGCCCAGTGAACATGTTCGCCAGCGCCGACCATCACGAGAAACTGCCCGGCCAGTTTTCGAGAACTGAGAACTCCGGCCGTGTTTTACCCCCTGTTGGTCCGTACCATCCGGACGGGGACCGGGATGACCCCACTCGAAACAGTACTCGTGGGCGTGCAAGCGACCACGATACTCGTCGGGACGTACCTCACCACCCTCGCCCGGCGTGCGGGTCGGCGGACCGGGGCTGCCAGTCTCCGGTCGCTCGCTATCGGCTTCGGTTGCATCACGCTCGGTGCCGTCGTCGCTGGCGTGGTCTGGAGCGTGTCGCCGACCGCGGCCGCCGTCGGCTACGGTGCGCAGGCGGCGGCGACCGCGGCCGGCCTCGTCGTCATCGCGGTCGCGTTACGCGAGACCGCCGACCCCACCTGAGCGAGGGGCACTATCCTGTCGCCGGTGTCCGTCCCGGAACCGTGATTGGCCTGCCGAGTGCGGAGTCGTTATGGGTCTGGGCGTTCTGGTTGCGCGTACGCAGCGCTGACCCTCCATTCCTCTCGGAATTTAGAGGGTAAGTACAAAAGGTACTTAAAAAGCGGATACTTACCTCAGGTAAGGGCTCACTATGCAAGGCCAAAGTCAGCAGCAGGCGTACGACCGGGGTATCACCATCTTCTCCCCGGACGGTCGTCTGTACCAAGTCGAGTACGCCCGCGAAGCGGTAAAGCGCGGGAGTGCAAGCGTCGGCGTCCGAACACCCGAGGGTGTCGTCCTGGCAGCCGAACGACGCAGCCGGTCGCCCCTGATGGAGCGCGACTCGGTCGAGAAGCTCCACAAGGTCGACGAACACATCGGCCTCGCGTCGGCCGGCCACGTCGCCGACGCTCGCCAGCTCATCGACGTCGCGCGCCGTGAAGCACAGGTCAACCAGCTCCGGTACAACGAGAGCATCGGTGTCGAGACGCTCACCAAGGCGGTCACCGACCACATCCAGCAGTACACCCAGACCGGTGGCGCACGCCCGTTCGGCGTCGCGCTGCTCGTCGGTGGTGTCGAGAACGGGACGCCCCGGCTGTTCGAGACGGACCCCTCCGGGACCCCCTACGAGTGGAAGGCCATCGCCATCGGTGGCAACCGCGAAGAGATTCAGAGCCACCTCGAAGACAACTACTCCGAGGAACTCGGTCTGGAAGGCGGCATCGACCTCGCCATCGAGGCGCTCGCGTCGCCCAGCGAGGAGGGCTTCCCCGCGGAAGGGCTCGCCATCTCGACCATCGACGCCGAGACCGGCACCTACCGGACCCTGGAGACCGAGGAGATCGCCGACCGACTAACCGAACTCGACCTCCTCTCGGAGGGTGAGGACGAATGAAACTCGATAACACGAACCCCTACGAACCCGAACTCGGCAACGCCGAGTGGAAAGACCAGCAGCGAGACGAAGACACGGTCAACAAGACCGGGACGACCACCATCGGCATCTCGACCGACGACGGCGTCGTCATCGCGACCGACCGCCGTGCCAGCCTCGGCGGCCGATTCGTCTCAAACAAGAACGTCGTGAAGGTCGAACAGATTCACCCGACTGCTGCGATGACGCTGGTCGGCAGCGTCGGCGGCGCCCAGTCGTTCATCCGGTCGCTTCGCGCCGAGGTCAACCTCTACGAGACTCGTCGCGGCGAGGACATCAGCATCCCCGCGCTCGCGACCCTCGCGGGCAACTTCGCCCGCGGTGGCCCGTTCTTCGCCATCAACCCCATCATCGGTGGGGTCGACGAAGAGGGCAGTCACGTCTACTCCATCGACCCGGCCGGCGGCGTCATGGAAGACGACTACACCGTCACCGGTTCCGGGATGATGGTCGCCTACGGCCTGCTCGAAGGCGAGTGGCACGAGGACATCACCATGGACGAGGCCCGGCGCGTCGCCGCCCGTGCGGTCCGCTCCGCGGCCGAGCGTGACACCGGCTCCGGCAACGGGCTGGTCCTCTGTGAGATTACGGCAGACGGCGTCGACATCGAGGAGTTCGACGGCTTCCCGGACGAAGACGAACTCTGAGTGCGCGATTCGCGCCGATTCAGCCGACCCGGTTCTCGGTCACAGTACCCGCCGTCTCCCGTTTTCCCGCCGTCGAAACACGTCACCGGCCACTGGGCTGTACCGGTCGTCGACGGTTTCGACCAACCACTCGTGCCGTCTCCCCTCTCCTGACAGTCCTGCTGACCTACTCTCCGCGCTGACTGTCCAGTAACCAGGGTAACCCTTGCGTGCCTCTAAAGCCTGAGTAACGCCTCTGATACGGCATGAGGGATGCTACCACCGAACGTGATTCTGGAGAGTTCATCACCGCCATCGCCGCCGAGGTGACCGCGTGGCCCGCCGTCTCCGACGCCGACCATCGCGACGGGGGCCGCGAGTTCCACCTCGGCGCACACGAGCTCGGACACGTCCACCGGTCCGGTCTGGTCGACGTCGAGTACCGGCTGCCGGTGCGCGATGCGGTCATCGCGGACGGGGTGGCCGAACAGCACACACTCGCTCCACGGTCCGGGTGGACGTCGTTCCGCATCACCGACGCAGCCGACGTCGACCACGCCCTCCTGTTGCTCCGAATCTCGTATCTCGATACGCTTCTCGTGCGTTCGCACACCCACACCTGCCGGGCCGCGCTCGACGAACTGGACGTCGACGCCGAACTCGACGCCATCCCGGAACGGACTCGCGGCGAACTCGCCGGGCTCTACACGGAACTACTGGCCTGATTCTGCGCTCAGCCGAGGGTGATGAGGGCGACGCCGGCGATGGCGATGCTCGCGGCAACCAGCCGGATTCGGAACTGCGGTTCCTCCAGCAAGACACCGCCGAGGAGCACCGCGACGACGGCCTGTGCGTTCACGATGGGCGAGGCGACGCTCGCGGGAAGAGTGGTGAACGAGATGGCGATGATGTGCTGGCCACCGGCGACGAGCGCTCCGACGGCGACGAACTTCCACCAGTCGTCGGCGACCTCGTCGATGGCCAGTTTCGGGAGCGCGAGCGGGACGACCGACACGAGGATGGTGACCAGCATGACGACCACGAACTCGGTCGGCGTGACGGCGAGTTCCTGCAGGAGGACGCGCTTGCCCACGTCGACCACACCGAAGGTGGCGGCGCTCACGAGCGCCAACTGGGCCGGGCGGGCGGTGACCGCCCGCCGAAGCGGGGTCAGCAACTCGCCGGGTTCGTAGTTGACGAGGTACAGGCCGGCGGTGACGACGACGACACCCGCGACCTGCATCGGCGCGAGCCGCTCCTGCAAGAAGAGGACCTCGATGGGGAGGACGAACGCGGGTACGACCTTGCTGATGGGGGCGACGTAGCTCACCTCACCGATGGACAGCGCCCGGAAGAACGATAGCAGCGCGACGACGACGCCGAGGGAGACGGCGACCGTCGCCGCGAGCGCGACCGGGTCGGTCGGGACCGGAAGCCCGTCGGTCGTCGAGAACGCGATGGGGAGGTACCACACCACCGCCGACGCGTACACCCAGTAGAGGTAGACGGGAACTGGGTACGCGCTGAAGTACCGCTTTACGACGAACAGGTAGGTTCCGAACAGGACGGCGGCGAACAGCGCGTACGCGATTCCACTCACGTCTGACCGTCGACGACCTGGCCCGAAGAACGGTTCGATTCCCAAAGAATATCGGGAACGTTCGTTCGGTTTCGAAGCCAACGCTGTCGCTCGGGGGCGATGTGAAAGATGAGAGAAGCTGGTCGCTTCGTTACCGCTTGCGGCCGGCGTTCGTGGACGGGCGGGTGTGTTCGGTACCCTTGCCCTTGAACGTCATGCCGCGGTTCTGGACGCCTGCGCTCGTGAGGCCACGGAACGCACGGTTCTTGTGGCTGTCGTCGCAGATCCAGTTGAGGTCGTCGTCGTTCTGGATGGCGGGGTGCTCGGGGTCCACGAGAATCACTTCGTGCCACTTCTGGGAGCCGTCCTCACCGACCCAGTAGGAGTTCAGCACACGGAGGTTGACGTACTTGCGCGAGGCACGCTCCTCGGCGATGCGCTGGATGTTCTTGTTCCGACCGAGTCGGTTGACACCCTGGCGCTTCGAGCGGCGACCGGCCTTGTGTCGGCTCTTGCGTGCGCCACCCTTGCGGACGGAGACGCGTGCGACGACGACGCCCTGCTTGGCCTTGTAGCCGAGCTCGCGGGCCTTGTCGAGGCGGGTCGGGCGCTCGACGCGCTCGATGGCGCCTTCCTTGCGCCACTGCTGCTTTCGCTGCCACTGGAGTTCGGCGAGTTTGCCGTCGTCCGGGTCCTGCCACGCTTCCTTGATGTGGGAGTAGAAGCTCTTTGTCATGGTGTATCACCACGGGCGTTGGCCGGTTCAGTTCGCGGTGGCGAACCACATTCCGATGACCTGCACGGGGGCAGGTGCCCACTGGTGCCCGTCGTCCAGCGAGTTGTCGGTACTTCCCCGTCTCGGCCTTTAAGGGTGTCGAACCGTTCCGAACGGTGTCTCTCTGTCCCACAGCACCGGCCTGCCACGGGGTGACTCATCGACCTGCCACTGGCCCTGCCTCTCGCCCGGTCCGCAGTCGCAAGAAGATCGGGACGGTGACCACCGCGAGGAGTATCTCGAACCCGCCCGCGGTCAGGAACGCGGTCTCGTAGCCGAACCGGGTCGCGACCGACCCCCCGACGATGATGCCCGCGAGGAAGCCGCTGCTCCCGAAGATGTTGAACCCCGCCATCGCGACGCCACGCTGGTCGTCGCGGGCGAGGTCCGTGACGAGTGCCATCGTCGCCGGGGACATGAGCGCGCCGACTACGCCGACGGCGACCATCGCCGCGCCCGCCAGTTCGACCGTCGGGGCGAAGCCGACCGCGACGACCGCGAAGCCGTACAGCACCGACCCGGCGACGACCGGAATCACTCGCCCGATCTTGTCCGAGGCGACGCCGAAGGGGTACTGGAGGAGGGCGAAGGGCGCGAAAAAGAGCGCGAGCATCAGCCCCGTCGCCCCCGGGCTGAGGCCGAACACGTCCCGGAAGTAGAGGGTGCCGACCAGCGCGAAGAAGCCGGCGGTCAGCCGGTCGATGAAGCCGAAGGCGTACGGAACCAGGAGTATCGGCGTCTCGCGGACGCCGGCGATGGCACTCCAGATGGTCGACGCTGTCTCGGTGTCGGCCGGCGTGTCCTCGCCACCGTCGTCGCGTTCGTCGATGGCGACGGTCGCGAGCACGGCGACGGCGAACAGGAGGACGCTCGCGGCGGCGACCGGGACCAGCGGACCGACCTCGTACAGTTGCCCGCCGAGAGGTGCGCCGAGGGCGGTCCCGGAGCCGATGGCGATGCCGGCCGCGCCCATGTTCCGGCCGTGGCCGCCGTCCAGGTCCATCAACATCGTCATCGAGAGCGAGAACGCGCCGATGGTCGCTGCGCCCTGGAGCACCCGAATCACGAGTACTGCACCGAACGAAACGGTCGTCACTGCGGGCAAGACGGCGAGGACGCCGTAGCCGACGGCTCCGCCGAGGGTCCCGGCGACGACGAACGGCACGCGGCGACCGGTCGCGTCGCTGGCTGCACCCCAGACCCCCGCGAAGGCGACGAAGGCGGCGAACTCGGCGGCGAGGAACCACATCCCGGACTGGAGCGCCGCACCCCCGTCGAAGACGGCGAGCAGCGTGTCGATGCCGGGATACAGCAAGACCTGCGCGAGCAACACGGTGAAGACGACGCTCGCGAGGGCGATGCGGTCACGACGGGTTGTCACGGGGGGCAGTAGGGCGTGCGGGTATGAAGATTGCACGGGTTTTGGCGGAACCTCAGGTACTCGCTGGACACCGGTGGTGCGGCCTCCACGGTTTTGTGCCCCTCGCCCGAAGTGACGGCCATGCTAACCGAACTCGCCGACGGCGTCTGGCAGATACCCTGCCGCGGCGTGAACGCGTACCTCCTCGAAGACGGCGACGACCTCGTACTCGTCGACGCCGGGACACCCTGGGACGCCGGACGCATCCGTGCTGGCGTGCTCGATTCGGGGTCCGTTCTCGGCGACGTCGACCGCGTCGTCGTCACGCACTACGACCTGGACCACGTCGGCTCGCTCGCGAAACTGACGCCCGACCTCGACGCGGTCGTCGTCGCCAGCGAGCACACGGCCAGCGTGCTCCGGGGCGACCGCCGGCCCGACGCACCCGGATTCAAGGGCGTCCTGACGAAGCACGTCCTCAGCCGCTTCGTTTCGCTGCCCGACCTCCCGGTCGAGGCAGTCGCCGACGGCGAGCAGACGGGGAGCTTCACGGCCTACGCGACGCCCGGCCACACACCGGGGCACACCTGCTACGTCAGTTCTGACCTCTCGGTCGGCTTGTTGGGCGACCTCGCGCAGGGTACCGACGACGGCACCCTCGAACGGCTGTCGCGGTTCGTCGACGCCGACCGCGAACGGGCAGGCCGGAGCATCGAGTCGTTCGCAGAGCGAGCACCTGCGTTCGAAATCGCCTGCATGGGCCACGGCGAGCCACTCCGAGGCCAGGGGTACGAACAGGTGCGCAGACTCGCGGCGCGGCGCTGACCCTGCGCGAGAGTCTGTCGTCATCTTTATCGCGGAATCGGCCCTCGGTTGGACTAGTCCATGTCTCAACTCGTCTCGGACCAACCCGACGACCTGCATCGCGTCATCGACCGCGACGGTTCGGTCGTCGACGGGGCATCCGTCTCGCTCTCCGACGACACGCTTCTGGCGCTGTACGAGGACCTCAAACTGGCGCGACGGTTCGACCGGAAGGCCGTCGCCCTCCAGCGACAGGGCCGGATGGGGACTTACCCGCCCATCTACGGCCAGGAGGGGGCACAGGTCGCGAGCGTCCACGCCCTCGACGACGAGGACTGGCTGTTCCCGAGCTACCGGGAGAACGGCGCGATGCTGGCTCGTGGCGTCTCCATGTCGAAGAACCTGGAGTACTGGATGGGGTCGGAAGCCGGGAACGCGGCCCTGCGCGAGCGGAACGTGTTCACCGTCACGAACCCTATCGCGACACAGATACCGCTCGCAACCGGTCTCGCCTGGGGCGCGAAACTGAAAGGTGACAGCCGCGCCGCCCTCGTCCACTTCGGCGACGGCGCGACCTCGGAAGGCGACTTCCACGAGGGGATGAACTTCGCGGGCGTGTTCGACGTTCCGGTCGTCTTCTTCTGTAACAACAACCAGTGGGCCATCTCGGTCCCCCGCGAGAACCAGACCGCCAGCGCGACCATCGCCCAGAAGGCCATCGCCTACGGCTTCGACGGCGTCCGCGTCGACGGGATGGACCCCATCGCGGTGTACGAGGTCACCCGCGACGCGGTCCAGAAGGCGAAGAACCCGGGCGACGACCCCGCCCCGACGCTCATCGAGGCGTTCCAGTATCGCCTCGGCGCGCACTCTACCTCCGACGACCCCGGCGTCTACCGAGACGAAGCGCGCACCGAGGAGTGGCGACAGATGGACCCCGTCCCGCGGTTCGAACGGTTCATGCTGGAGACCGGTCGCCTCGACCAGGAGGGTGTCGACGCCATCGAACAGGACATCGAAGAGCGCCTCGACGAGGCGGTCGACCAGGCCGAAGCGGCGACGACCGACCCGCGCCACATCTTCGAACACGTGTACGCGGAGATGCCCCGCAAGCTTCGGGAACAGCAGGCGTACCTGGAGGCGCTCCGGGAAGAGTTCGGTGACGACGCGCTGTTAGAGGAGTAAATTCAGATGTGATGCGGCGGCGACTCAGTCGTCGTCCGCGACCGCCTCTGCCTCTTCGTTCACCTGCGGGTCGTACTTCTTGAAAGCTTCCGCGACGAGCAGCGGCACCGTCAGAGTCGCTTCGGATTTGACCTCGACGTGGTTCGTCACGTCCTCCTTTATCTTCCCCCACGAGACGGCCTCGTCCGGCGGCGCACCGGAGAGCGAGCCGTCGCCCTCGACGCCGGTCGAGACGTACACCGCGTAGTCCGCGCCGCCGCGGAAGAGGTTCGTCATGATGGCGTGGTGCTTGGGGATGCCACCGCCGAGGACGATGAGCCCGGTCTTATCGGCGAGAAGCCCTTCCTCGATGAGGTCGTCGTAGTCCTGCAGGATTTCGATGCCGATGTCGGAGTCGTAGCCCTGCCTGTAGTAGTAGAGGAAGTTCCCGACCTCGGCGTCGGTGAGCGCCGGACAGAAGATGGGGATGTCGTTGTCGGCGGCGTTTTTCAGGATGGAGTGCTCGTCGTCCAGCGTCGCCCCCAGTTCGCGAGAGAACTCCACCGGCGTACGAAGCTTCTCCTCGGCGAAGAAGTCCTCGAAGAAGTCGTTGAGGTACTCCTCCAGCCAGACGTAGCGGTCCGACGGGACGAAGATGTTGCCGAGGCGGTTGATGCCGCGCTCGCGCATCGCGGCCTCGTCGACGTCCCACTCGCCCATCTTGAACGGCTTCTCGGTCTTGATGACGTCCTCGGTGATGGACCCGGAGGTGGTTATCATCACGTCGACCAGGTCCTCCCGGCAGAGGTACGCGAGCGTCTCGCGCAGGCCCGAGGAGACGATGTTCGAGGTGTACGTGAGGTATATCGTCGCGCCCTCGTCGCGCATCCGTTTCACGATGTCGATGGCCTCGGCGAGGTGGGTCGCCTGGAAGCCGGTCGTCTCGTAACTGGCGAGCATCTCGGTGAGGTCGAACTCGCCGGTGAAGTCGTAGCCGCGCACGTCGGGTGTGTCGAGCTCTTCCTCGGAGCCCGGAATGACGTTGTCCTTGGTGTCGTCGTCGCTCATGTCCGAGTTCTCGTCCCCGACCGATAAGAGGCTTACACTCTTACACGGCAGTATGGACGTTGGAATCTTGCTGTACGATGGCTTCGACGAACTCGACGCAGTCGGTCCCTTCGAGGTGTTCCAGACGGCCGGCGCGCTCGGCGGCGACGTGGAAGCGTCGATGCGGACCCTCTCGCCGGTCGCCACGGTGACCGCGAGCCACGGCCTCGTTGTCGAACCGGACGGTCACCTCGACGAGTACGATGCGGACATCGTACTCGTCCCGGGCGGGGGATGGAACACGGACCCGGCCGAACCGGGTGCGCGTCACGAGTTCGAGGACGGGGCCATTCCCGACTACCTGGCCGACATCCACGAGGAGACGACGGTCGCCAGCGTCTGCACCGGTGCGATGTTGCTCGCCGCGGCGGGCATCCTCACCAACCGCCCGGCGACCACCCACCACACGGCCAGAGAGGACCTGAGCGTGTTCGCGAACGTTCGGGACGACCGCATCGTCGACGACGGTGACGTGCTGACCGCGGGCGGAGTGACGGCGGGGCTGGACCTCGCGTTGCACCTGGTCAGACAGCACTGTGAGGCGGGCGTCGGCGAGGCGGTCGCGGACGAGCTAGAGTACCAGCCGCGGGTGTAGAACGGTACGATACGAGGGCTGTGGGGTCACCCCTGCCCGACCATGTCTTCCTCGTCGTCCCACTCCCGCTGGCGGAGCTCGTACTTCTGGACCTTTCCGGTCGCGGTGGTCGGGAGCTGTTTCACGAACTCGAACCGGCGGACGACCTTGTAGCTCGCGAGGTGCTCGCGGGTGTACGCCGTGAGTTCCTCGGGTTCGACACCGGGGTCTTGCACGTCGCCGTTTTCGGGGACGACGTAGGCCTTCGGCGTCTCACCCCACTGCTCGCTGGGCGAGGGGATGACGGCCACCTCGGCGACTGCGGGATGGTCGAACAGTGTGTCCTCCAGTTCGATGCTGGAGATGTTCTCCCCGCCGGAGATGATGATGTCTTTCTTGCGGTCACGGATGGCTATCATCCCGTCCTCGTCCACGGTGGCGAGGTCGCCCATGTGGTAGTAGCCCTCCAATCGGTCGTTGAACGCTTCCGCCGTCGCCTCGGGCTTGTTCCAGTAGCCCTCCATCACCATGTTCCCGCGCACGACGACCTCGCCGATGGTCGAGTCGTCGTGTGGGACGTCCTCGCCGTCCTCGTCGACGACGCGCACGTCGGTGCCGAGGTAGCCCAGTCCCTGTCGTTTCTTGACTGCGAAGCGGGCACCGTCGTCGTCGTCGAAGAACCGGCGGAAGTCCGAGGTCGTGATGAGCGGTCCGGTCTCGGTCGCGCCGTAGACGTGTATCAGGTACCAGCCGAACTCGTCCTCGACGGTACGGATGGTCGCTTCTGGCGGGGCCGCCCCGGCCGTGGCGACGCGGACGTCGTTCGCGCCAGTGGTGGTCGGCTCGTGCTCGTCGTAGTAGTTCGCGAGGATGTTGAGCACCGTCGGCGCGCCACAGAAGTACGAGACGTCCTCGGTCTGGATGGCGTCGAAGACGGCCGCGGGTTCGACGCCGCGGGTGCAGACGTGCCTCGCGCCCATCCCGGTGATGGCGTAGATGTGGCCCCAGCCGTTGACGTGAAACATCGGCAGGGTCCACAGGTAGACGTCGTCGTCGCTGATGTCCTGGTGGATGGTGATGAGGTAGGCGTGCAGCGTCTCGTTGCGGTGGGTCCGCATCACGCCCTTCGGGTCGCCGGTCGTCCCGGAGGTGTAGTTGATGGTGACGACCTCGTCCTCGTCCATCTCGGGTCGGTCGTACTCGCCGTCGGACTCGTCGAGCACGGCCTCGAAGTCCTCCCAGTCCCCGCTGACCGCGTCTGCGTCGTTGCAGACGAATATCTCGGTCGGCACCTCGTCGCGGACCGCCTCTATCTTCTCGGCGTACTCGTAGTCGGCGACCACGGCGTCGACCTCCGCGTCCGTGAGGATGTACGCGAAGTCGTCGGGCGTGAGCCGATAGTTCAGCGGCGTGTGGACGCCCCCGAGTTGCATCGTCGCGTACGCCGCCTCCAGGTGGTAGTGCGTGTTCGGGTCGAGGACGGCCACGCGGTCGCCCTTCTCGATGCCCCGTGCCTGGAGCGCCGCGGCGAACCGGTCGACGCGATTCCCCAGGTCGTCGTAGGTGAAGCGTTCGCCGTCGGTCGCGACGACCGCCTCTTCGTCGCCGTACAGTCGTCGGGCGCGGTCGAGGAAGTCCGTGACAAGCAATGGCTTGCGCATAGGTGCCATTCGAACCGCCTCCAAATATTATTGATTGTTCATGTAAGAAGCAGGATTCGCCGTCGCGGGGTGGCCGGCGGCCTCACTCCCCACCCGACCAGCGGTACCGACGGGCGAAGCGGTAGGTCGCGAGCGACCCTTCCGTCCCCAGCCATCCGAGCAACACGAGAACGCCCAGGATGCAAAAGAACATGTCCCAGCCCGTCATCCAGATGGGGCTGACCCACGGCGCGTAGTGGCCCCACATGGTCGCGAATTCCATCGCGTACCCCTCCATCGGGGTGCCCGCGAAGGTGGCCTGTACCGAGGTCCGGAACGGGACGCTGTCGCCGCCCCCTGCGGTGAGCCGGGCACTACCCGTTATCGGGTACGTGCCACTGGCGTTCATGTCACGGATGGTCGGACCTGTCTGGACCGACTCGTCGCCGGTCCCCAGCCGTTCCGCGTCGTACGGGCCCCAGGTCGCGTAGTACTCCCAGACGACCTCTCCGTTCGGTGTGATCTCCAGGATCCGGTGATTGAGTGTGTCGGTGACGAGCGTGTTCCCGTTCGGGAGGCGGTCGGCGTCGCGTGGCCAGTTGAGCGTGTTCCTGCCGACCGTCCACGTGCGAACCCACTCGCCGTTCTCGTAGGCGTACTCGACGATGCGGTTGTTCCCGGAGTCGGCGACCAGCATCGTCGGGGTGCCGTTGTCGCTGACCATGAAGTCGGGGTTGTGCTGTTCGTTGAGGATGGAGTGGTCGCCGTCTTCGCCGAGTTGCATGGTGACGTTCTTCGTCTCCATGTCGACGACGACCGCCTGGTCGAAGTTCCGCGGCGAGAGCAACAATCGGCCGTCGCCGATGGCGTCGACGTCGTTGCTGTGAGTCCAGTCGGCGTTGTGTCCGCCGTCGGTCTCGGCCGGGAAGTGGTCCTTGTACTCCCACCGCCACGTTACCTGGTCGGTGGTCAGGTTGTACACCACGATTTCGTCTTCACTGGTCGCGTTCTCGCTGTCCCACGCGCGCATGTGCGAGATGACGAGTTCGTCCTCGCTCAGCATGTCCGCGTCGTGGGTGTCTTCGAACGGGAACTTGCGCTCCCAGACCCGTTCTCGCGTCCGTGGGTCGAGTTCGTAGATGAGCGTCTCACCCGACCGTGGCGAGACGACGAGGAGGTTCCCGTTCGGGAGCGGGTCAACGTCGAAGAACCACGCGTTCTTCCCCTCCGTGCTGTTGTACACCCACTCCGTGACGCCACGCTCACCCGCGGCGACGAGTCGGGCGGGCTTCTTGTCGTTCGTCGTGCCGCGGAACGTAAATCCCTGCACGCTCACGACGGTCGTGTCGTTCGCGGGACTCGTCACCGTCCCTCGCTGGAGGGAGGGCTGGTCGGCCGGGTCGTACGTGACCGCACTGACCACGGCGGGGGAGACGAGCAACAGGACGAGGGCGAGGACGACTGCACGGGCTATCCATGGCTCGATGGAGGGCAACTGTCGCACGCACGAGGCTCTGAGTGGCGCAAAAGAGTATCTTGCGAATTCCGACAGTATCACCACTCGGTCAGGGCACCGGCGCCCTGCGTGTACCAGAGCGATCCGAGGAACGCGAGGACACCTGTCATCGCGGAGAGACCACCCACGTAGAACACCCACTGCATGCCGACCTGTGTCATCAGGAACCCGCCGAGTATCGGCGCGCCGACGCTGCCCGGTCGCCAGACGAGTTCGCGGATGCCGAAGCTGGACGCGACCCCGGCTCCATCCGTTCCCTCGTCGGCGAACAGCGCCATGCTGGCCGGTTCGCGGAAGGAGTCGGCGATACCCAGCAGCATGTTCAGTCCAACGAGGACGGGGAACGCCGACGAGAGGTCACCGAGAATCGGGTACGTCTCGGGCAACCCGAGCGCCGTCCCGACGGCCGGCGAGAACGGGACGAGCACGGCGACGACCGCGTACATCGAGCCACCGAAGAGGACGAACAGGGACCGGCCGAACCGGTCGGAGAGTTTGCCGGTGTGGGGTTGTAAGAGCATGTTCGTCAGCTTCTCCGACGTGAGGACGACCGCCACAGCGAGGCCGGCCTCGGTGTAGCCGAGCCCACCCTGGGCCGCCGCGACTCCGGCGTAGATGGGGACCCACGTCCGGACGAGCGTGACGGCGACGGCGTACTGCGCCCGGAAGCTCGTCAGGGTGAGGATTCGCTCGTTGAGGGCGAGGTCGGAGAACGGAAACCCCTCGATACGCGTCTCGTCGGCCGGCAGGAGGACCCAGACCGCCACCGTCGCCACGGTCATCATGCCCACGATGAGGGCGTAAATCGGGGTGAACCCGACCTGCTCGTAGAGGATACCTGCGGAGAGTCCGCCGAGGATGGCAGCCGCGAAGCGCCACGCGTTCGCCTTCCCGATGTAGTTCGCGCGCTCGTCGTAGGCTGCGAGTTCACCGACCATCGAGAGGGACATGAGCCCCGACCCGGTGACGGCGAAGCCCTGTATCCCACGCACCACGATGAACTCCAGGCTCTCCCCGTCGAAGATGGAGATGGCCGCGAACCCGACGTAGGCGACGATACTGATGGCGAGACTGAGAACCAGCACGTCCCGTTTGTCGTAGCGGTCACCGGCCCACGCCAGCGGGACGACTGCTACGGTCTGGGCGATGGTGAACCCAGAGATGAACAGCCCGACGACGAGCCCGGACGGGTCGAAGAGGTTGATGTAGAACGGCAGGAGTGTCGCCAGGGTGACGAACCCGAATCCGGTCGCGAACCGCGTCAGGTACAACGCGAAAAAGCGCGAGTCGTCGTCGGTCACTGCCCGAGGCTCCGGCAGTCCGAAACAAGTCGGTTCCGATTCCGGCTACGCTCCGGTCAGGCCGTCACGGCGAAGCGGTCCGCGAGCACCGAGAAGCCACGGTCGAGGTCGGCGATGAGGTCGTCGATGTGTTCGATGCCCACGGAGACGCGAACGAGGGTGTCCGTGATGCCGATGGCCTCGCGCTCTTCTCTCGGGAGCGGTTCGTGGGTCATCCCGGCCGGCAGTTCGATGAGCGACTCGACACCGCCGAGGGAGACTGCGAGCGTGAACTCTTCCAGCGACTCGAGGAACGCCTTCGCGTCGTCGATGTCCCCGGCGAGTTCGAAGCTCAACACCCCCCCGAAGCCGTGCATCTGTTCACTCGCCAGCTCGTGTTGTGGGTGGCTCTCCAGCCCGGGGTAGAACACGTTCTCGACGAGGTCGTGGTCTTCGAGGTACTCCGCGATGACCGTCGCGTTCGCCTCGTGCTGGCGCATCCGGAGCGGGAGCGTCTTGATGCCGCGCATGAGGAGGTAGCTGTCGAACGGGGAGAGCATGTCGCCGAGACCGATCTGCTGGATGAACGTGAGCTGGTCGGCGAGTTCGTCGTCGTTCATGATGACCGCGCCGCCGACGGAGTCCGAGTGACCGTTGAGGTACTTCGTGGTGCTGTGGGCGACCACGTCGGCACCGAGGTCCAGCGGACTCTGGAAGTACGGGCTCATGAAGGTGTTGTCGACGCCGAACACCGCGTCCGCGTCGTCGGCGAGTTCGGCGATGGCCGCGATGTCGCACATCTTCATGCGCGGGTTGGTCGGGGTCTCCATCCAGACCATCGTGGTGTCGTCGGTGATGGCGTCGGCGACGTTCTCCGTGTCGGTCGCGTCGACGAACGAGACGTCGACGTTCAGGCGGGACTCGAACATGTCTTCGAACATCCGACGGGTGCCCGCGTAGAGGTCGTCGAACGCGACGACGTGGTCGCCGGGGCGGACGACCGACATGACGACCGAGGCGATGGCGGCGGTGCCGGAGGAGAACGCGAACGCGTGCTTGCCGCCTTCGAGCGCACCGAGGCGCTTCTCGAGGGCGTGGCGCGTCGGGTTCGACAGGCGCGAGTAGACGAACTCGCCGTTGTCGGGGTCGATGTCCTCGAGGCTCATGCTGGTGTCGAGCCCGGGTAGTGCGAACGTCGACGCGAGGTGGATGGGCGAGACCACGTCCCCGACCTGGGGTTCGCCGGGCGTGGGCTCTTCACCGTGGCTGACTGCGAGCGTCTCGAAGCGGCTTGGGTGCTCCCCGTCGTTCATGGTTGACGATGACGGTGAGTTTTGCCTAATAACTTTTCATCTGTTAGTAATTTTCACGATTTAGTTTATTATTCGGGCGTATCAGGCCTGCTATGTGGTGTCTATCCTCTCGACAAAGCTATCATACTGTTGTCGTTTGGGCGGTCGGTCCACCGTCGATGGCCGGGTGTGTCCCGGTTTCGCGGCCGACCGATACCCGAAGGACAGTCGCTTCGGCGCATGGCGGTGTCGTGTCGCTGGTTTCACGCAACGCCCCGATTTGATATCGCGTCCTGGGGTTTATTCTGGCCACGGCACGGGTGCGTTGCTCACCGTTCTGTAGGCACGAACCCGCAAGAAACAGGTTTCTCAGCCTGCGTGCTGCCGGACAGACTCGAACTCACCGGCCGCGATGGCGTCGGCCACGGCGCCTTCGTCGATGTCGGGTACCTCCTGGGGATACTTACGCCGGAAGTACCCGACGATGTTCCGCAGGTCGCGTTCGAGGAACTCCTCGGCGTTGTCGTGTTCGGTCGGGACTGCCTGGGGCCAGTCGAAGACCGTGACGCCCGACTCCGAGACGAAGACGTTGTACTCGCTCATGTCGGCGTGGACGAACCCCTCCCGATACGCGGTCGCCATCTCGCGGACCACGAGGTCGAGCACGCCCACGACCTGCGCTGATTCGAGTTTCGCGCGCGAGAGCTCGACCCCATCCATCTTCTCCATCACGATGGCGTGGCGGTTGTGGTCGATGGGTCGCGGGACGGACACGTCGGGGTAGAGTGACTCCAGTCGTTCGTACTCGCGTTCGGCGGCCTTGCGCGCGGTGTAGAGCCAAGAGACGTGGTCGCGGTCGCTGGTGTAGTCCCGTTCGCGCATCACCTCACGGAAGTTGGTGAACCCCTCGCGGTGGTACTTCAGCGCCAGCGGTTTGTACGACTGGACCTCGAACACGTCGGACTCTTTGCCGACCCCGAGGGAAGAGCCGAAACCCTGGATGGTGTCGCGCTCGGCGAAGGTGTGTAACGCGAGTGCGTCGTACCCCTCGAAGGTGAGTTTGTACCCCTCGTACTGGATGGTCTTGCGTTCCAGCAGGCCACGGTCGAGACAGCGGTCCAGCCGGTAGTCGACGTTCTCGATGGTGAGCCGCGAGAACTTCGGAATCTTCTCACGCTGGACCCACTCGGAGAATCGCATCCCCTGCTCGACGCCCGAGAGCAGATAGAAGTCCTCAGCTTCGAGGTCGGACATCAGGGGGGCGACGTTCTGTACCATACCGCGGGTGTAGCCGGGCGGGCGGTAAAAGCCCCGCGCGTCACCGCCGATACACCACATAAATCGTATCTTGCGATACAGAATCTGCTTTTCCGCTCTCGTCGAGTATCGAGTGTGGGTCGGGCTGGTGTCCAGGATACCGGCACCTCTGTTCGGACTCCATCAGCTGGACGTCCGGTGCGAACGCTGATTGGTGTAGCCGACCTACCAGGGATATGGTCGAGTTCCCGGACGAGCGTCAGCTCGTCATCGAAGCCCGTGCTCAGCTGGTCGACTGGACGAACAGTGCCCGGACACAGGCGTACGACGAACTGTTCGAGGGCGAGGAGCCACTTCTCGCTCCCGAAGACCTGCAGCTCCTCGACGCCATCGACTCCGCACTGGAACGACAGGGAGGCGACGGTGTCTGGGGCACCGACCAGTACGGGATACACACGGCTGGAACGTCGAGTTCGAGCAGCTCTATCGGCGTCGTCTGTGTGTATCACCCACAGATTACGAAAGACTCCGTTCTCCGAGGCCCAGACGGCATCGACGACGACGCCGAAGAGCGGATCAACGCAGCGCTCTGGACGTACAGCGAGCGCGTCTCGACGCTCATCGAAGAGCGGCTCGACGAGTACGTGAGGGAAAAGCAGGGATAGGACGTCGTCCAGTCCACGGATTCGTGTGGCCCGTCGGCGCTCGGAGACAGACGCCTCGGCTACTGTTGTCTGGTTCGCTCGTGTTCCGGCGCGAGGTCGAGAAACACGTCTTCCTCGACACCACAGACTGGACAGGTGTGTACGAAGTGAAGACCGTCCTCGTCGCGCTTTTCGACCCGCCACTCGGACCGGGAACGGGCCTGGTTGTCACACGTAGGACAGCGTTTGGGGTGGTCCTGAAGATAGGTACTCATGAAGTCGATAAACGACTTCGTTCCGTGGCGGTACGTTGGCATCGTCCGTAACCTAGGCTGGGCTCACGTATCAGTGCATACCTGTTCTGGAAGGTACCGCCCACGTATCTCACGTTCCTGACAGCAGGGACTGCCATCGGAGACCGCTGTGCTGGACGAGACCGTTACGCTCCGAGCCACCACCCGTACAGCTTCTCCTGCTCGTCGTCGTCGCGGCGCTTTCGTCCGTGGTGGTAGGTCTTCCCCTTCAGGAGCTGTCGCTCGATCGCGTTCGCGGCGAGACGGAGTGCGTGCGCAGCGCCGTACCCCTCTCCATCGGCGGTGAAGTACCCCCGGTCGGTGACCAGTCGAATCCGAGCCAGCACCAGCGGGACCCCCCGACTCTGCTCTTTGTGCTCTTTGAGTTCGATGCTGGCCTTGATGACGGTCATCTCGCCGTACTTCGCAGTCACGCCCTCGATGAGCGCGGCCACGTCGTCGTAGTCCATCTCCTCGAGCAGGTCGAGACCGAACACCTGAACAGCTTGCCGGTCGTCGCGTTCCCAGGTGAGTGCCTCGATGACGTCGGTCTTCGTGATGATTCCGACCGGTTTGTCGGTGTCGTCGTCGGTGACGACCAGCGAAGAGATCTCCCGGTCGAACATCGTCTCCACCACGTCGTCGAGTGGTGCGTTTCGTCGGACCGTGGCGACCGTGTCGGACATCACGTTTCGCACGGGCAGGTCGAGCATTCGTTCGGTGTCCCCCCCTCGTGAGCCGCCACCGCCGGTTCGACCACGGCGGCCACCGCGACCGCCGGCCCCCGTCGTTCCTCCCTGGGCCTTCCGGCCGCCGCGGGTGGTGAAGTCGATGACGTCGTACAGACTCACCATCCCGACGAGGTCGCCCTCGTCGACGACCGGGAGGTGTGCGATACGTGCTTCGCGAAGTGTGTTGAGTGCCTTTCCGAGCGTGGTCTCGGGAGTCGCACTGATGAGCTTCGTCGTGTAGGCGTCCTCGACCGTTGCGGCGTCGAGGAACGGGCGTACCGCCTTCAGGACGGCGTCGGCAGTCACGACGCCAACGACCTGTTCGTCACGGAGGACCGGGAGCGTCTTCGCGTCGCTCCCGATCATGAGTCGAGCGACCTCACGGACGTCCTCGGTGCGGTCGACGGTCGGGACGTGCTGGACCTGCGAACCGACCTTCGCCGAGGGCTGGTTCGACGACGAGGCCAGCTGCCGACGGCTGACGACGCCACGATACTCCTCGCCGTCTGTGACGACGACCGCGTCGAGTTCTTGATTCTCGAACGCACCGGCGACCTTCGACAGCGGCGTCCCGATGTCGAATTCAGTGAATTTCGTTGAAAGGATATCTGAGATATTCATCCTGGAACTAGATACCGAGACGGGCGCAAGACGGTTATAACTGCCTGACCTGTTTTGGACAGTATCGTAGATATTTATTGCCAGCTAGAGGGTCACCGGTGGATACTCACTCGACGCTCTGTGAGTTCTGGGCGGGGCTCCCGACGGCAGGCCGGCGTCGTAGTTCAGTTCTGGGCGAGAATTATATGATTAATTGCATATGTGGTCCAGTCGCTCGTTCACGGCTTCGTTCACTCACTGTGAACCTACTCTCGAAACGTCAGCAGAAATCACTGTAAGGGGATACTAGATTCTGCCCGAGGAGGCTGTATCACACCGAAATACGATATATTCACCGATACTGAACGAACGTGCTCAACTCGACACGAACTCGACGGTCACGCTGTTCGCACAGCTGATGACCAGCCCCGGCATGTCCTCGTCGAGGCGTTTCCCACTCATCCGGTCGGTCGGGCCGGAGACGCTCACGGCCCCGACCGCCACGTCGGCGTCGGTGAGTATCGGTGCGGCCACGGCCCGTCGGTCCGGGCTGAGTTCGCCCCGGTCGAACGCCAGCCGCTGGTCCCGGGCGGTCCGGAGCTGGCTGGCGAGTTCGTCCCGGTCCGTGGTGGTTCGCTCGGTACGCGGCGCGAGTTCGTCGCCGAGGAGTTCGTCGCGCTCTCGCTCCGGCTTGTTGGCCAGTATCGCCTTCCCGCCGGCACAGGCGTGCAGGGGGGCACGACCCCCGTCACGGATGGGGTCGTCCACGTCGGAGCCGGCGCTGAACACGTAGACGGCCTCGCCTTGCTCCTCGACGACGAGGCTCGCCGTCTCCCCGCTGGACTCGGCCAACCGTTCGACGTGGGGGCGGGCGACCTGGTACAGTTTCTCGCGTGCACGTATGCGAGAGCCGAGGTCGAGGAATCGCAACCCGAGACGGTACTCGCCGTCCTCGCGAATCACGTACCCCAGCTGTTCGAGGGTCCGGAGATGGTTGTGGACACCGCCTTTCGACAGGTCGAGCCTGTCGGCGAGTTCGGTGACGCCTGCCCGTTCGACCGTCGTGAGTTCGTCGACGACGCGGAACGTCGTCTCGGTCGCACCCACCGGATACGCTCCCATGGTCATCACGAAACACCCCCTCCATATAAAGCCGTTTACGACTGCTGAACGATACTCGGTGATAAATGGTGTTGGACCGGTTCTTCGGGATGACGTATATAGCGGTATTGGGGGCTATTGAGCGTGTTTTTCGGATAATCGCCGATTCCGGGCTGGTCGAAGTCGTTCACTATCGGTGAATGAAAAGAAGGATAATTTTTCTGGTAATATTGGGGATTGTTGCGGTGCTTTTTCGGCAAAAAACGCAGCACATCGCGGGGATAGTTTAGCTCTCGACATTTTACCAAAAGTATTAAGTTTCTATTTTTCATGCTGTATGACAGTGGTCAGCATGAGTGGTAAGGAACGGTCCATCGACAGGCGGACGGTCTTGAAAGGAACCGGCGCAGCGAGCCTCTTCGCGCTCGCGGGTTGCGTCAGCACCGGCGGCGGCGACGACACCACAAACGGTGGCGGCGGTGGCGGTGGCGGTGGCGGCGGAGGCGGCGGCACCGACGACGACACCAGCAGTGGCGGCGGTGCCTCGATGGCACAGAGCATCGAAGCGTGGGGCTGGGACGTCGCTGCGAAGTCGCTCGACCTCACCGACGACCCGTACGAGGAAGCCAACGGCGGGGACGTCGCCATCAAGCAGTTCGGGCGCTCCGACATGAAAGACAAGTTCAAGTCGAAGCTGCTCGCCGGCTCCGGGGCACCCGCCGCGGCGATGATGGAGAGTGTCGACGCGGCGGCCTGGATCGACACGGGCGGCCTGCGCGATGTCTCCGGCTGGCTCGACGACGACGTCAAGAGCAAGTTCGTCTCCGGCAAGTGGGGTCCGCTCACGAAAGACGGTGGCGTGTACGCGATGCCGTGGGACATCGGCCCGGTCGGAACCTTCTACCGGCAAGACGTCCTCGCAGAGCACGACATCGACCTCTCGACGGTCGAGACGTGGGATCAGTTCATCGAGGAGGGCAAGAAGCTGCCCGACGGCCAGTACATGATCAACCTCCCGTCGAACGACTACGACGGCCTCTGGCGGATGCAGTACCGCCAGCTCGGCGGCCAGCCGTTCACGAAGGACGGCAAAATCGCGTTCAACAACGACACCAGCGTCCGCGTGGCCCAGAACCTCAAAGCCATCAACGACGCGGGCATCGCCGACAACAAGGCGTCGTGGTCCAGCGCGTGGTTCTCGTCGTTCGGCGACGGGACCATCGCTTCCCTCAACGGCGGTGCGTGGATGGAGGGCACGCTCAAGGCAGAACTCCCGAGTACGTCCGGCAAGTGGCGCGTCATGAAGCCCCCGGCGTACGAGAAGGGCGGTGGCCGCGCGACGAACTGGGGTGGCTCGAACCTCGTCATCGCCGACCAGGTCAGTGAAGCGAAGGCAAAGCGTGCGTGGGACTACATGCAGTACACGCTCGCTTCGAAGGAGATGCAGATCAAGATGTACAAGAACTTCGGCATCTTCCCGGCGTACAAGCCGGCGTACGAGTCGGACGAGTTCGACACGAAGAACGAGTTCCTCGGCGGCCAGCGCGCCGGTCGCATGTTCGCCGAGGTCGCCCCGAACATCCCGTCGTACCGTTACAGCGTCGACACGCCAGAGGTCACCAAGGCCATCAACACGCACTTCAGCGACATGATGGACGGCAAGGTGAGCCCGACGAAGGCGGTCGAGAAGGCAGCGAAACAGGTTGCAGACCGTACCGGTCGCGACCTGGCCTGACACCGCACCACCGTTCATGTCATTCGAAACAAATGTCGACGAGCGGCAGGCATCGCGGCGGGAGACCGTCGTGGACGCCTTCAGGAAGCGCCGCCAGCAGCTGACGCGCACGTTGCCGGAGCTGCCGGGGGTGCCGTACTTCTTCCTGCTGCCCTTCTTCCTCCTGTTCGGCGTGTTCCTCGCGTTCCCCATCGTCTACACGCTCTACCTCTCCTTTTTCGAGTTCCAGAGCGTGGGTGGGGACGCGTTGCTCACGTTCGACTTCGGGTTCTACCAGTTCACCCTGACCGCTATCGCCGACCTGAAGTTCGTCGGCCTGGCGAACTACGGGCGGTTGCTCTCTGACGGGCAGTTCCACCAGGCGATGTACAACACGGTGTTCATCCTGGTCGTCCAGGTCCCGCTGATGATAGTCATCGCGCTCGCACTCGCGGTGGCACTGGACGCCGCCTTCGTCAGGGCTCGCGGGCTGTTCCGCACGCTGCTGGCGCTGCCGGTGTCGGCGAACCTCGTCGCGTACGCGACCGTGTTCGTCCTGCTCATGCAGGAGACCGGACTGGTGAACTTCATGCTCGGGACGGTCGGCATCGACCCAATCCCGTGGTTCCAGAACGACTTCTGGTCGCGCATGACCATCGTCGGGGCGGTCACCTGGCGCTGGACCGGCTACAACATGATCATCCTGCTCGCGGGCCTGCAGAACGTCCCGCGACAGCTGTACGAGGCCGCCGAAATCGACGGCGCGAACCGCATCGAGAAGTTCCGGTACGTGACCCTGCCACAGCTCAAGCCCGTGCTGTTGTTCGTGGTCGTCACCTCGACCATCGGCACGTTCAAGCTGTTCTCCGAGCCGCTCATCGTGAGCCAGGCCGGGGCGTCGGCGGAGGCCACGCGGACCATCGTCCAGTACATCTACCAGATGGCGTTCAAACAGTTCCAGCTGGGCTACGCGAGCGCGTTGACGTGGGTACTCATCGCCGTCGTCAGCGTCCTCTCGGTCGTCCAGATAAAAGTCGGCGGTGATAGCGATGAGTGAGCAAGAAGCCCAGCGCGAGTTCGCCTGGAAGGTCGTCACCTACCTGTTCCTGCTCGTGGCGGTCGTCGTGACCATCGTCCCGCTGTACTGGATCGTGGTCGCCTCGACCCTCAAGGAGGAGGCGTTCCTCGCGGCGGGCAGCGCTCCGAGTCTGCTTCCCGGCGGGGAGTTCCTGAGCAACTTCGCCGCCCTCCAGGAGCGCACGAGCGAGATATACTTCCTGAAGCTCAAGGAGTTCGTGCTGGCGTTCAACGTCGGCGGAACCCCTGTTCGGGTCACGTTAATCCCCGGATTCGACGGGTTCCAGCTCGGTTTCGTGGGTGCCATCGGGAACAGCGTCTTCATCGGCGTGGTGTACACGCTGCTGTCGCTGGTCATCTGTTCGATGGGCGGGTTCGCCTTCGCGAAGTACGAATTCAAGTACAAAGAACCGATCTTCTATACGATTCTGGCGACGCTCATCCTGCCCATCCAGTTGCTGGTCATCCCGCTGTTCCTGCTGATGTCGCGCATCGGCATGACCAACACCTACTGGGCTATCATCCTGCCCTGGGCGGCGAACCCCCTCGGCATCTTCCTGATGCGCCAGAACATGCGCTCCATCCCGGACGCACTGCTGGAGTCCGCACGCATGGACGGCGCGACGGAGTTCCAGCTGTTCTACCGTATCGCACTCCCGACGATGAAGTCCTCGCTGGCCGCCCTGGCCATCATCCTGTTCCTGTTCCAGTGGAACCTGTTCCTGTTCCCGCTGGTCATCCTCGGACAGGAGAAGTACACTATCCCGGTGGCCATCAGCGACCTCGTCGGCGCACAGCGCGTGTACTACGACCAGATAATGGTCGCAGCAGGGCTCTCTATCATCCCGATATTCCTGCTGTTCCTGTTCTTACAGAAGTACTTCGTGAGCGGCATCCTGGCCGGTTCGGTGAAAGAGTAACCATGGCAACGATCAATATCGACACGGTACGCAAAGAGTTCGAGAACGACGAAGAGGGCACCATCGTGGCCGTCGAGGACATCGACCTCACCATCGAGGACGGTGAGTTCCTCGTGCTGGTCGGCCCCTCGGGCTGTGGCAAGACGACGACGCTGCGAACCATCGCCGGACTGGAGGACGTGACCAGCGGCGAGATATACTTCGACGAGACGGAGGTGAGTGGGAAGCGCGCCCGCGACCGCGACGTCGCGATGGTGTTCCAGAACTACGCGCTCTATCCGCACATGAACGTCCGCCAGAACATCGGCTTCGGCCTGAAGCTCTCGACCGAGCTGTCCTCGGCGGAGATTCGCCAGAAGGTCGACGGGGTCGCGGAGATGCTCGGCATCTCCGACCTGTTGCACAAGAAGCCCAAGGAGCTGTCGGGCGGCCAGCAACAGCGGGTCGCTCTCGGGCGCGCCATCATCCGCGAGCCCGAGGTGTTCCTGATGGACGAGCCGCTGTCGAACCTGGACGCGAAGCTCCGGGCGCAGATGCGGACCGAGTTGCAGGAGTTGCAACACGACCTCGACGTGACGACGGTGTACGTCACTCACGACCAGACGGAGGCGATGGCGATGGGTGACCGCATCGCCATCATGAACGACGGCGTCCTCCAGCAGGTCGGGAGCGCCGAGGAGGTGTATCGCAGTCCGACGAACGAGTTCGTCGCGGACTTCATCGGCTCGCCGAGCATCAACCTGCTCACCGCCGAGGTCGACGGGTCGACTCTGCGCGGTCCCGGCGGCTTCACCTACGAACTGGACGACGACTCGTGGGTCGAGGGCTACGACGAGGTCCGGCTGGGCGTCCGCCCCGAGGACCTCCGGCTCACGGACGGACCGGGCAACGACGCGGAGGTGACGGTCGTAGAACCGATGGGTAACGAGAACTTCCTGTACATGGAACTGGCAGACATCGAACTGACGGCACGTATCGCGAGCGCGCTCCGGCCGAGTCCGGGCGAGACGGTGACACTCGACTTCGAGGAGGAGTCGCTGTACCTGTTCGACCCCCGCACGGGTGACGCGCTGAAGACGAAGACGGACGAGACCGACGTCGAAGTGGGGCAGTACGCCCCGGAGGGTGGTCGGTAGATGCGCATCGTCGACTACGAACTGTACGAGGTCCCGCCGCGCTGGCTGTTCCTGCGACTGGAGACCAGCGACGGGACCGTCGGCTGGGGTGAACCCGTCGTCGAAGGGCGGGCCCACACCGTCCGGGCCGCGGTCGAGGAACTGCTGGATACGTATCTTCTTGGGAAAGACCCCTCGTCCATCGAGGACCACTGGCAGACGATGTACCGCGGTGGCTTCTATCGCGGTGGGCCAATCCTCATGTCCGCCATCGCCGGCATCGACCAGGCGCTCTGGGACATCAAGGGCAAGCAGTTCGGCGCGCCAGTGTACGAACTGCTCGGCGGCGCGGCGCGAAACCGTGTCCGCGTCTACCAGTGGGTCGGGGGCGACCGGCCCGAGGGTGTCGCGGAAGCGGCCGCCGAGAAGGTCGACGAGGGATTTACGGCGCTGAAGATGAACGCCACGGCCGAGATGCGCCGGGTGGACAACCCGGCCGCGGTCGACGATGCGGTGGCCAGAATCGCGGCGGTCCGCGAGGCCGTCGGTCCGGAGGTCGACATCGGCGTCGACTTCCACGGCCGGGTCTCGAAGTCGATGGCCAAGCGGCTGGCGAAGGCGCTCGAACCGCACGACCCGTTCTTCATCGAGGAACCGGTCCTGCCCGAGCACAACGACGCCTTACCCGAAATCGCCTGCCACACCACGACGCCCATCGCGACGGGCGAGCGGATGTTCTCCCGGTGGGATTTCAAGGAGGTGTTCGAGTCGGGTGCGGTCGACGTCATCCAGCCGGACCTGAGCCACGCCGGCGGCATCACCGAGGTGAAGAAGATCGCCGACATGGCAGAGGCGTACGACGTGGCGATGGCCCCGCACTGCCCGCTGGGACCCATCGCGCTCGCCTCCTGCATCCAGGTCGACGCCTGTTCGCCGAACACGCTCATCCAGGAGCAGAGCCTCGACATCCACTACAACGAGGGCGGGGACGTGCTCGACTACCTCGCGGACCCCTCGGTGTTCGAGTACAACGATGGCTACGTCGACCTGCCCGACGGCCCCGGTCTGGGCATCGAGATAGACGAACAGCACGTGCGCGCCAAGTCAGGCGACGTGAACTGGCACAACCCCGTCTGGCGCCACGAGGACGGCAGCGTCGCGGAGTGGTGAGATGCCGTTCGACGTACCTCTCCCCGACGGTGGCGGCCGGTTCGGGAACGACACGGTCCTCGTGACGGGGTCCACCCGCGGTATCGGCGAGGGCATCGCGAAACGCTTCGCCCGCGAGGGCGCGAACGTGGTCGTCACTGGGAGAACGGTCGAGGCAGGCGAGGCGACCGTCGCCGAAATCGAGAGCGAGGGCGGCGAGGCCGTCTTCGTCCGCGCGGACATGCGCGACCCCGACGACATCGCGGCGCTCGTGGAAGCCACCGCCGAGGAGTACGACGGCCTCGACGTGCTCGTGAACAACGCCGGCGTCGAGACGAACACGGCGGCCGACGAGGCGACGATGGACGACTGGGAGTTCGTCCTGGAGACGGACTTCCGGTCGTACTGGCTCTGTGCGAAGCACGCCCGCGAGTACATGGACGAGGGGGCCATCGTGAACGTCTCCTCGAACCACGCGTTCCTGACGATGCCCGAGCTGTTCCCGTACAACGCGGTCAAGGCGGGAATCAACGGGATGACGCGAGCAATGGCGCTGGACTTCGGTCCCCACGTCCGGGTCAACACCGTGAACCCGGGCTGGGTCGCCATCGACCGGACCACCGGCGATATGGACCCCGAGTACCGCGAACACCTGAACTCGATTCACCCGGTCGGCCGGGTCGGCAGGCCGGAGGACATCGCGGGCGTGGTGGCCTTCCTCGCCAGCGACGACGCCGCCTTCATGACCGGTGAGTCGGTGCTGGCCGACGGCGGCCGCTCGCAGGTGATGCAGGACGACATGCTGCCGGACTATGGCGAGCGCCGCGAGCGAGGCCCCGAATGAGCCCGGGCGTGACCGTGACCGGTGGCGAGACGACCGTCACCTACGACCCGTCCGTGCGACGATTCACCATCCAGCGCGAGACCGCCGGCGGGGAGACGACTCTGCTCTCCGGCATGCTGTGCCTGTCGCTCGACGACGGCGTCGCCCCGGTCGCTGGCTCACCGGCTACGGTCGACCCGGTGCCGGACACCGACGAGGGTGCCCGCATCGCCCACGACGACGACTGGCAGACGACTGTCGACCTCGTGCCCGGTGACGGCCACGTCGACGTCCGTGTGTCGGTCCGACTGTTCCCGGGGAGCGCCGCCGAACTCGGTGACCTCCGAGTGCTGGCCGACGCGGACGCGCCGGCCTACGGGTCCGAGTCGGCCGTCTACCGCCACGGCTACCAGTCGTGGACCCCCACCGGGACGCTTCCCGTGGGCGAATCGTTCCCCGAGGAACCGGCCGACAACGTCCCGATGATGCTCGACCCGGTCGCGCCCGAGAATACCTCGAACTACCTGACGGCGCTGGTCGGCGACGAGGCGTCGCCCGACTGCACGCTTGGCTTTCTCGACCACTCCCGATTCGTCACCCGGTTCGACGTGGACCGTGATTCCGAGGGCGTTCACGGGGTCGAGGCGGTGTGTCCCGGCGACGGGGCGACCGTCAGCGACACTCACGATGGCCGCCTCCGCCTTCCGACGCTCAGAATCGACGCGACGAACCCGGTTCCAGACGCCATCGAATCCATCGCGGGTGCGACCGCAGCGCGGATGGATGCCCGAGTTCCGGACCGGGTTCCCACCGGGTGGTGCTCGTGGTACCACTACTTCACCGAGGTCACCGAGGCGGCCGTCCACGAGAACGTCGAGGCCATTTCCGACTGGGGCGTCCCGCTCGACCTCGTGCAACTGGACGACGGCTACCAGACCGCCTTCGGCGACTGGCGAACCCTCGCAGAGGGGTTCGAGGACATGGCCGGTCTCGTCGAGGACGTGGACGCGGCGGGATACGACCCCGGCCTCTGGCTCGCACCGTTCTACGTGCAGGCGAACTCAGAGGTCGCCCAGTCGAACCCGGACTGGCTGGTTACCGAAGACGGCGAGCCGGTCGACGCGGGGGCGCGACACGGGCCGATGTACGGCCTCGACACGACCCATCCCGAGGTGCAATCGTGGCTCGAAGAGACGTTCACGACCATCGTCGACGACTGGGGCTTCTCGTACCTCAAGCTCGATTTCCTCTACGCGGCCGCCCTCGACGGCGACCGGTACGACGACGGTGCGACCCGCGCCGAGGCCTACCGGCGAGGTATGGCGACCATCCGCGAGGCGGTCGGTGACGACACCTTCGTCCTCGGCTGTGGTGCCCCGCAGGGCCCCAGTGTCGGGCTGGTCGACGCGATGCGTGTCGGCCCCGACACTGCACCCCACTGGGCGAACACGCCCGCCAGCGAACCGGCCCACGAGAACGCGATTCGCAACGTGCTCAACCGGCAGTGGACCCACCGGCGCTGGTGGGTGAACGACCCTGACTGCCAGCTCGTGCGCGAGACGACCGACCTCTCGCTGGCCGAGCGACGGAGCTTCGCCGCCATCGTCTCACTGCTCGGCGGCTCGAACTTCGTGAGCGACCGGGTCGCTGAAATCGAAGACGTGGGTCGTGAACTGGTCGAGCGCTCGCTCCCGCCGGTGAAGACGGGCCGGGTCGAGGGCGTCGGTGAGACCGAGGTCCCGACCCGAATCGTCACGGAGCGGGACGCTGACGGCGGCCGGGCCGTGGCCGTCTTCAACTGGAGCGACGAGCCGCGACGGCTGCGGGTCGACCCAGCGGATTACGGGCTAGCCGACGCGAGAGCGTGGGACGCATTCCGAGAGGAGGCGTCCGTGGGCCCGGTCGGGCGCGAGGTCCCGGCACACGGCTGTCTGCTGGTGCACTTCGCGCCCACACACGACAGGCCGCACCTGCTCGGGACCGACCATCTGGCTGGGCTGGCCTCGCAGGTCGAGGCGGTCGAGTGGGACGACGACGTGACGCTGACGGTCGACCTGACCGCCGAGCAGCCACAGTCCGCCGTGGTCGCCACTCCCGAGAGCTGGCGAGTCGACGGGTGTGATTCTAGTACCGACGACGTGGCGCGAGTCACCCTCACGCCCGGCGAGAACGCACTGCGATTCACTTCTACTTCCAACACATGAGCATCGGCGTCTGTTACTTCCCCGAACACTGGCCCAGTGAGAACTGGGAGAACGACGTGGCACAGATGGCCGACGCCGGCCTCGAGTACGTCCGCATGGCGGAGTTCTCGTGGGGTCGCGTCGAGCCCGAACGCGGCGAGTTCGACTTCGCGTGGCTGGACGAGGCGGTCGAACTCGTCGGTGAGCACGGCATGCAGGCCGTGCTCTGTACCCCGACCGCCACGCCACCGAAGTGGCTGGTCGACGAACATCCCGAGATACTGCAGGCCGACGAGGACGGCACCTCGCGCGAGTGGGGCAGCCGGCGGTTCACCTGCTTCAACTCGGAGACCTACAGGAACGAGACGCGGCGCATCGTCCGGAAATTCACAGAGAGATACGCCGACAACCCACACGTCGCGGGCTGGCAGACCGACAACGAGTTCGGCTGTCACGACACCGTGCGCTGTTACTGCGACGACTGCGCCGACGCGTTCCGGGACTGGCTCCGCGAGAAGTACGCCGACATCGACCACCTCAACGAGTCGTGGGGCAACACCTTCTGGAGCCAGCAGTACGGCTCCTTCGAGGCTGTCGACCCGCCCCGCCCTTCACCGGCAGAACGGCACCCCTCGCGCCTGCTGGACTACTACCGGTTCGCGAACGACAGCGTGGTCGAGTACAACCGGCTTCACGCGGACCTGATTCGAGAGGTGAACGACGACTGGTTCGTCACGCACAACTTCATGGGCGACTTCGCCAGCCTCGACGCCTACTCGCTCGCGCCCGACCTCGATTTCCTCGGCTGGGATTCGTACCCGACCGGGTTCGTCCAGGACCGCCGGCAGGGCGAGGCCACCGTGCCCGAACTCCGGGCCGGCGACCCCGACGAGGTGAGCATGAACCACGACATCTACCGTGGCGCGAAGCAGGCCCCGTTCTGGGTGCTCGAACAGCAACCCGGCGACGTGAACTGGCCCCCCTACGCCCCGCAGCCGGGCGAGGGCGCGATGCGGCTCTGGGCGCACCACGCGGTCGCTCACGGCGCAGATGCAGTCTGTTACTTCCGCTGGCGGCGCTGCCGCGAGGGACAGGAGCAGTACCACGCCGGGCTGCGGAAGGCCGACGGCTCGGCCGACCGCGGGTATCACGACGCCGTCCAGACCGCCGAGGAACTGTTCGACCTCGACCCCGTGGATGCTCCCGTTGCCATACTCCACGACTACGAGAACCTCTGGGCGACCGAGATTCAGCCGCACAGCCCCGACTGGGACTACTGGTCGCACCTCAGGAGCTACTACGCAGCCGTGCGCCGCCACGGCGTACAGGCCGACGTGGTCCACCCGGAGACCGACCTCTCGGGGTACGAGGCCGTCCTCGCGCCCGCGCTCCACCTCGTCGACGACGAGCTCGCGACCCACCTCACGGAGTACGTCGAGTCCGGCGGCCACCTCCTGCTCGGCGCCCGAACCGGCCTGAAGGACCGGTACAACAAGCTCCACGACGCGCCCGCTCCCGGCCCGCTGGCCGACCTCGCCGGCGCGACGGTCGACCAGCACGAGAGTCTTCCCGACCAGGTGCCGACCGAACTCCGGTACGAGGGCGAACGGTACGACTACCGGACCTGGGCGGAGTGGCTCGAACCGGGGGACACCGAGTCCCTGGGCGAGTTCACGACTGGAACTGCCGACGGTCGCTCTGCGGTCACCGCGACCGACCGTGGCGACGGTCGAGTCACCTACTGCGGTGTCTGGCCGGAGACGGACCTGGCAGACGCGCTCGTGGCCGACGTGCTCGACGCGGCCGGTGTCGCCCGCACCGGCCGGCTCCCCGACTCGGTCCGGGTCGCCGAGCGCGACGGCTACGCGTGGGTGACGAACTTCGGCCCCGACGACGTGGAAATCGTCGCGCCCGATGGTGCGGCATTCCTCGTGGGCAGCGAGCGCATCGGCGGCTACGACGTCGCTGTGGTCGACGCGCCGGCGCACGAACTCGGCGTGGAATAGCACCCCGAAAATCAGGGCGTCCCTTTCTCAGGGCGTCGGCACTGGCGCTTCTTCGGGGAGACTCAGTTCTAACGCTCGCTGGACGTGCAGGTCGGTCGTGTCGAACAGCGGGACCCGGTCGAAGTCAGAGTCGGAGACCAGCAGCTCGATTTCGGTACAGCCGAGGACGATGCCGTCTGCTCCGCGGTCGACCAGGTCGTCCATGACGGTGAGGTACGCCTCGCGGGCCTCGTCGCTGACGATACCCTTCGTGAGTTCGTCGAAGATGACGTCGTGGACCAGCTGCCTCCCTTCGGCGTCGGGCATCACCACGTCGAGTCCGTTCTCGTCGAAGCGCTCGCGGTAGAACGGCTCTTCCGTGACGGGTTTCGTCCCGAGGACGCCGACGGTGTGGACGCCGTCGGTTTTGGCCGCGTGGGCGGTCGCGTCGACGATGTGGTGGAAGGGAATCGACAGCGCGTCGGTGATGGCCGGGACGACCCGGTGCATCGTGTTCGTCGCCATGATGACGAAGTCCGCACCACCCGCTTCGAGGCCGCGTGCTTTCTCGGCGAGGTAGGCCCCGGCGTCGTCCCAGCGGTCCTCGCGGATGCAGCTTTCGACCACACCGAAGTCGACGCTGCTGAGGAGCACGTCGGCGGAGTGGTGGCCGCCGAGGGCGTCGTTGACACCCGAGTTCAGGCGCTGGTAGTAGGTCACGGTCGATGCGCTGCTCATGCCGCCGAGGATGCCGATGGTCTGGAGGTCGGGGCGGGCGGTGTCGGGGGTCGGCTCGTCCATACGGGGTGGTGACTGGAGAGGGTGGTCAAGGTCGCCCTCCCATGGGCGGGTTTGCTGGTAGTCGTTCGATGTTGACGATGTCAGTCGTCGTCTCGTGTCTCGGGAGTCGGCCTGGCCGCGATTTCGACGACTCGCGCTGAACACCCCCTCGGCAGAATTTCACTCCAGGCGCCCGCCGGGCCCCAGCAACGTCGCCTCGGCCCGGCGCAGGTGTTCCAGAAACGTCGTCTTCGAGACGCCGAGGTCTGTCGCGAGTTCGCGTGCCGTCACTTCGCGGGGCCACGAGTAGTAGCCGCGCCGTCGGGCCAGCGCGAGGGCTTCCTGCTGGCGCGGGGTGAGTGCCTGTGCGTGCGTGTCCGGGCACTCCGGCGGTGGCGCCTGTTCTGCGGGAGCGAGGCGGTCGAGGGTGATGTCGGCGTCGAGGGACTCGCGAATCGAGTCGAGGGTACACCCGAACTCGTCGCGGCTGGTCCTGACGAGCAGGTTCCACGTCTCGCGGCCGTCCCGGACCTCGTAGTGGCTGTCGAGGACGAAGCCGCGGGAGACGAACGCCGCGCCGACACCGTCGGTCGCCTCGTACTCGATGAACACGTCGCGGGCGGCCTGTCCCATGGCGGGCGCGTCTGGTGTCGCGCGTCGGCTGTCGCCGAGGTCGTCGATGGCCGTGATGAAGGTGGATTCGTGGGCGACGTCGACCGCCTGGGTGAGGTGGACAGACGACTCGCCGTAGATGGTGCAGCGCTCGTAGGCGCGCCGGCCGTCGGTGGCCGCGCCGTGGCCGACCACGCTCGCACCCGTCTGCTCGCTGGACTCGATACCCCAGCAGTCCGGGTGCCAGACGTCGAGCGTGGCGCGGAGGAGTTCACGGTCGGCGGTCATGCTCCCGAGCGGGGCGGCGACGGTATTCAATCGCTCGACTTTCGCCCGTAGACGTGTCGTTCGGTTCTCAGAAGGCGTCTGACAGCCGAGCCTGCCTCGAACGTATCGCGCCCTCGTGTTCGAGCAGCCGTCGTTTCAGGTCGACGCGGTCCCCCTCGGTCTCGCCCGAGAAGCCACCGAGCCAGTCCGTCCCGACGACGCGGTGACAGGGGACGATCACCGGGACGGGGTTCCGGCCGCAGGCCTGGCCGACGGCGACCGGGCTGGAGTCGAGTTCGGCGGCGAGGTCGCCGTAGGTTCGCGTCTCACCGCAGGGAATCGCCGCCATGGCGCGCATCACGTCGCCGGTGAAGGTGTCGGGGAAGGCGACGGTGAGGTCGAAGGTGTCGCGTTCGCCCCGGCCGTACTCGGCGACTTGCTCGCGGATGGTCGCTGGCGGAGCGTCGAAGAGTGTCTCGTCTATCTCGAACGAGCCACCGAGGACCGAGAGGTGCATGACGCTGGGTGGGACCGCCAGGACCCTAACTCTGCTGTCCACGCTACTGACTCCGCCACGATTCAGGGGCCCGTCGTCCCGGAACCGCCTTGCCTCTCGGGGCCGAACTCCGGCGCATGGCAGACGTCGCGGCACGGGAGTGGCGACTCATCAGAGAGGAATCGCGGGACGGCCCGACCAACATGGCGCTGGACGAAATCGCTGCGAAGTCGGCGACGGAGGACGGCGTTCGAACCATCCGGGTGTACCAGTGGGACCCGAGTTGTCTCTCGCTTGGCTACGGGCAGGCTCCCGAGAGCGTCGACTGGGCGTTCTGCGAGCAGGAGGGCATCGACGTGACCCGCCGCCAGACCGGTGGTGGCGGCATCTACCACGACTACCACGCCGACATCTCCTACTCCATCGTCGCCCCCGCCGAGGAGTTGCCGGGCGACCTGATGGAGTGCTACGAACTGCTGTGTGACCCCATCCTCGACGCCTTCGCGAACATGGGCGTCGACGCCGACTTCGCCGACCAGACCTACCCGAGTATCCACCAGCCGGCGTGCTACCTGCGGGACATCCACCCGGCCCACGACGTGCTCGCGGGCGGCCAGAAGATATCGGGCAACGCCCAGTACCGCCAGCGCGAGGCCGTCATCCAGCACGGCTCGCTCTCGTTCGACCTCGCGACCGCGAAGCACTGCGGGGTGTTCTCGGGCGAACCGGACCGGGACCGCTTCGAGGAGCGGGTGACCAGCATCCACGCCCAGTCGGGAATCGACCGTGGAGAGGCGGTTGGAACGCTCGAAGACACCTTACAGGATTGGGCGAGGGCGGACGAGGGCGCGTGGACAGCGGACGAACTCGCGGCCGCCGCAGACCTCGCCGACGCGAAGTACAGACGCGACACGTGGAACCGTGAGCGAACGGACCCTAGCTAGGTAGGGGGTGCGGTCAAAACCGCGGCACAGGTACGCATGGGTATGTCGAAATCAGAGTCCCCCGACGCCGCAGCACTGTTCGAGAAGGTCACGGGCGAGACGGAAATCGTCGACGAACAGGAGGACAGCGTGAGCCACGACGCGGCGACCGCCGAAGACGAGGCGTACTTCGACGAGGCCAGAGAAGACGGTCTCGGCGATGCGGTGTCGGACCCCGAGATGGGGTCGCCAGAGTAGCCCGGTCGCGGCACACGACACGTCACCGGGGCGCAATCGGTCCGGTCGACCGACTGTCCTGCTTCGATACGCCTTTCCTCCATCCGTCCTAGCGCTGTGGTATGCTACGAGTCGGTGCCCACGAGTCCATCGCGGGCGGTGTGTACAATGCAGTCGACAGTCAGGTCGAAGACGGCGGTAACTGCGGGCAGATATTCACGCACTCCCCGCAGGTGTGGCAGGACCCGAACATCGGCGACGAGGAGGCCGAGCAGTTCCGTCAGCTCTCCGACGAGAACGACGTGGGGCCGTGGGTCATCCACTCCTCGTACCTCGTGAACCTCTGTACCCCCAAGGACGGTCTCCGAGAGAAGTCCATCGACTCCATGCAAAAGGAGGTCGACGCGGCCGACAAACTCGACATCCCGTACGTGAACGTCCACCTCGGCGCGCACACCGGGGCCGGTGTCGAGGGTGGCCTCGACAACGCCGCGAGCGCGCTCGACGAACTCGACATCCCCGACGGCGTGACCGTCCTCATCGAGTCCGACGCGGGTTCCGGGACCAAACTCGGCGGCGACTTCGAGCACCTCGCGGAAGTACTGGACCGGTCCGAACAGGACCTCGACGTGTGCCTCGACACGGCCCACATGTTCGCGGCTGGCTACGACCTGTCCTCGCCCGAGGCCGTCGAGGAGACGATGCAGGAATTCGACGACGTGGTCGGTATCGAACACCTCCAGTGTGTCCACCTCAACGACTCGAAGCACGAGTGCGGGACCAACAAGGACGAACACGCCCTCATCGGCGAGGGCTACATCGGCGAGGACGGCATGCGCGCGTTCATCAACCACGAGCTGATTCGAGACGTTCCCCTGGTCCTCGAGACCCCGACCGAGGACGGGAAGGGCTTCGCCTGGAACATCGAGCGCGTCAGAGAACTTCGCGCGGACTGACCGGTCGATTCGACGACTGAAATCGTTCTTTCAGCCAGCAGAGCGGCTTTAGTACCGTCGAGAGTAGCCCTGTGTATGCTCACCTTCAGAACCACCCTGTTGTTACTCGCCTCCATGCTCGCCATCCTCGCGGTCGGCATCTCGTTCGTGCCGGTCTCGTGACCCGCGTTCTTTCCGACCGACACGCTCACATCGACCCGCTTTTGCCATCCCTTCCCCAAACTGTTGCGTGCGCAGATTCGACGCCGACTACCTCGATGCGACCCGGGAAGGGATGTGGGCCGATTCCCGCGACGCCCTCGCCCCGCTCGAACTCGACACCAGAGAGCGGGTGCTGGACGTCGGCTGTGGGACGGGGAAGCTGACGGCGGTCCTCGCCGAGGAGACCAGCGGTGAGGTCGTCGGACTCGACGCCGACACCGAACTACTCACCTACGCCTGCGAGGTCGCGCCGGTCGTCGCCGGCGACGCGACCCGCCTTCCGTTCCCGGACGACAGTTTCGACCTCGTGGTGTGTCAGGCGCTGCTCATCAACCTCCCCGACCCGACCGCGGCGGTCCGCGAGTTCGCCCGGGTCTCCCGGGGTGCAGTCGCCGCGGTCGAACCGGACAACGGGCTGGTCACGGTCGAGTCGTCGGTCGACGCGGAGTCCGACCTGGCCGCACGAGCACGGGAGGCGTACCTGGCGGGCGTCGACACCGACGTGGCACTCGGGGCGGACGCCCGCGACCTGTTCACCACGGTGGGGCTCACCGACGTTCGGACGCGGCGGTACGACCACGCCCGGCGGGTCGAACCACCCTACGACCAGACGGCACTCGACGCCGCGACCCGCAAAGCCAGCGGAGCCGGCCTGGCGAGTGACGAGGGAGAACTCAGAAAGACGCTCTCGGCGGCCGAGTACGACGACCTCCGGTCGGCGTGGCGAGAGATGGGCCGCACCGTCATCGAGCAGATGCAGGCTGGCGAGTACGAACGAACCGAGACGGTCCCGTTCTTCGTCACCGTCGGGGAAACGTAGCGTCCTGTCGCGGTTCGTTTTCGAACCCGAACCGGTTAGGACGAGCACTCAGGTCGATACCGTCCCGACCTCCGTCTATGGCGTTGGATTCCCACGGTGACCCCGCCGACGAAGCCGTATACCGCGCGTTCGACATCTCGACGACGGAGACCATCATCTACGACACACGACACACGGAGGCGTGGGTCCAGTCCGACCGCCAGTGCCGACTCGACGAGATGCGGTGAGCGACCGGTCGACGGTACCCTTTTGTCCGTCCCCGCGGGACGACCGTGTGTGACCGGGGAACGTGACCGCTCCGAGGCGTTCGACGCACTGAGCGACCCGACCCGGGTCGCCATCGTGGAAGCCCTCGTCGCCGCCCGCCGCGAGAACCCGGAATCCCCCGGGCTCACGTTCTCGGACCTGCGCGACCGCGTCGGCGTCTCCGATTCGGGACGGTTCAACTACCACCTCGGCAAGCTCCGTGGTCGGTTCGTCGAACGGACCGACGGCGGCTACGAGTTGAACTACGCCGGGCGGCAGGTCGCCTCGGCCATCCTCGCGGGAACCCTCGACGAACACGAGACGCGTGACCCGGTCGATCTCGACCACGACTGTCCCATCTGTGACGCGCCGATGACCGCCCGGTTCGATGCGGGAACGCTCAGCGCCAGTTGCGAGGAGGGCCACCAGCTCTACCGGACCACCGTCCCGCCCGCCGCGGCACGGGGACGGACCGTCGAGGAACTGCTCTCGTTCTCGGTCGACCTCATCCACAGTCGCGTGCTGTTGAACGCCCGGGGCATCTGCCCGGAGTGCTACGGCCACGTCGCGAGCGAGGTCCGGTACCAGGAGGCCAACGACGTCGCCTTCCACGCGCTCTTTTGGACCTGCCGGCAGTGCGGCGCACAGTCGCAGGCGTCACTCGGTATCTGTCTCCTCCAGCATCCGACCCTCGTCGGGTTCTACCGCGACCACGATATCGACGTGGCCGAGACGTACCCGTGGTTGCTGGCGGTGATGCAGACCCCGGCCGAACAGGTCGCCGAGGACCCGGCCCGGTACCGAATCGAGATACGGGAGGGTGACGAGACGTTCCGGGCGACGCTCGACGCTACTGGGTCGGTCGTCTCGACCGAGCGCCTCGACACATCAGCGTGAGGACAGAACACTCTTTCTGGGAACGCTTTTTTACACACCCCGAGACGGGTCCGGTATGGATCCCCGAATCGAACGTCACGCCGATATCATCGTCGAACACTCCGTCGCGGTCGAACCCGGCGACAACGTCATCGTCAACGCACCGCCCGCCGCCGAGGACCTCGTCGTCGCCATCTACGAGCGACTGGGTGAAATCGGCGCGAAACCCACGCTCTCGATGCAGTCCGGCCGGGCGACCCGTGCCTACCTCCGGGCGTCAGACCCTGACGACTTCGAACTCGCCGAGCATCAACTCGCCCAGATGGAGGAGACGGACGTCGTCATCATCGTCCGCGGTGACGAGAACACGAACGAGCGCAGCGACGTCTCGCCAGAGACCATGAGCGCGTTCGGGAAAGCTCACCAGCCCATCGGCGAGGAGCGCATGGGCAAGCGCTGGGTCGGCACCCAGTACCCGGCCGTCGGGAACGCACAGGAAGCCGAGATGAGTACGCCCGCCTACGAGGAGTTCGTCTGGAGCGCCATCGACAAGGACTGGGACGAACAGCGCGAGTTCCAGGAGAACATGGTCGAGATTCTCGACCCCGCCGACGAGGTCCACATCGTCTCCGGCGACACCACGGACATCCGGATGAGCGTCGACGGGATGGTCACCGCTAACGACTACGGCGAACTCAACCTCCCCGGCGGCGAGGTGTACACCGCCCCGGTGCCCGATTCGGTCGAGGGCGAGGTGCTGTTCGACAAGCCGCTGATGGCCCAGGGCCGTGAGATGACCGACGTGTGGCTCGAGTTCGAGGGCGGCGAGGTCGTCGACCATTCGGCAGCGAAGAACGAGGAAGTGCTGACCGCGGTTCTCGACACAGACGAGGGTGCCCGTCGCCTCGGTGAACTCGGCATCGGCATGAACCGTGACATCGACCGGTTCACGTACAACATGCTGTTCGACGAGAAGATGGGCGACACCATCCACCTCGCCATCGGGAAGGCCATCGCCCACACCGTCCCCGAGGGCCAGCCGCTCAACGAGAGCGCGATGCACATGGACATGATCGTCGACATGAGCGAGGACTCGTACATCGAGGTCGACGGGGAGGTGGTACAGCGTAACGGGACGTTCAGGTTCGAGGACGGTTTCCACGAGTAAAATATCAGTTCCTAGGCAGAATCGTCGTTCTGCAAACCGTTAATCCGCCGACGGCCGTCGGCTCCGGTATGGACCCACGAATCGAGGAACACGCAGAAATCATCGTCGAACACTCCACGGACGTCCAGCCGGGTGACACGGTCGTCGTCTCCGGCCCACCGGAGGCCCGCGACCTCGTCGCGGCCGTCTACGGCAAACTCGGGAAGGTCGGTGCGAAGCCGGTCCAGCTCACACAGGACCCCCGGGCGATGCGAGAGTACGTCCTCGCGGTCGACCCCGACGAACTCGACCTGCCCGAACACCTCCAGGCGCTCATCGACGAGACCGACGTTCTCATCGGCATCCGGGCGAACTCGAACAAGAACGAGACGAGTGACGTGCCGCCCGAGAAGACGATGGCGCTCGCGAAGCTGAACAAACCCATCAGCGAGGCCGTGATGGAGAAACGCTGGGTCGGGACGCAGTTCCCCGCCACCGGCGACGCCCAGAAGGCCGAGATGAGTACCCCTGCATACGAGGAGTTCGTCTACGGCGCCATCAACAAGGACTGGGACGCCCAGCGCGAACTGCAACAGCAGGTCGTCGACCGGCTGGACGACGCCGACGAGGTTCGTATCGTCTCCGGCGAGACCACCGACATCTCAATGTCCATCCTCGGCAACCCCACGAAGAACGACTACGCCGAGCACAACCTCCCCGGCGGCGAGGTGTTCACCGCGCCCGTGCCCGACTCCGTGGAGGGCGAGGTGCTGTTCGACAAGCCGCTGATGGCCCAGGGCCGCGAAGTCACGGGCGTCCGACTCGTCTTCGAGGCGGGCGAGGTCGTCGAGTACGAGGCCGAGAAGAACGAAGAGGTGCTCGCCGCCACCCTGAACACCGACGACGGCGCAAAGCGTCTCGGGGAACTGGGTATCGGGATGAACCGCGACATCGACCGGTTCACGTACAACATGCTGTTCGACGAGAAGATGGGCGACACTATCCACCTCGCGCTGGGCCGCGCCTACGAGGAGACCGTCGGCGAGGACAACGAGCGCAACGATTCAGCCGTGCACATGGACATGATCGTCGACATGAGCGAGGACTCCTCCATCGAGGTCGACGGCGAGGTCATCCAGCGGGACGGCAAGTTCTGGTTCGAAGAGGGCTTCCAGAAGTAACCGGCCGCTGGTAACTGTTTTTGTACGATGCCGCGGCCACGACCGACGTGGTCTGAGAAGCACCGCGGGGCGGGCAGCGGTCGCGCGACGCGACGCCTCGCGAGGAGAATCGCGTCGCCTGTCCGCAATCGATTCCAGTCGCTACACCACGTCGCCGCGAACCGTCGCGCCCTCCTGCTGGTCGCGCCAGGCGTGGAGTTCTTTTGCGGCCTCGGCCGCCTGTCCTTCCTCCAGCCCGAGCATGCCGAGCGCTCGCGAGAGCGTCGGCAGGGCCAGTTCCGACTCGCGGAGCTTGCGCATCGCCTCCTCGCTGCGCTGGCCGTCGACCCACAGGCAGACACCACGGGGGTCGAGCAGCGTCGTCCAGTCCTCGCGGCGTTTCGCCCCCGCGAGGCGCTGGGTGACGTTGTCCTCGAAGCTGGCGTTGCACACCTCCAGATGGACGGGTTCGTCGTCGTCGAGCAGGTGCGCCGCGAGACACTTCTCCGGGGCGGCGTGGCCGTTCGCGTTCGCCCGAAGGTGTTCCGGGTACTCGTCTGCCCACTCGGTCCGGACGGTCTGGCCGACGCCCTTGACGCCGTACTCGGCTTCGAACTCGTCGGCACGCGAGGCATCGCCGCCGAGCAGGATGTCCTTCGTGAGATAGACGTCGAGCCGGTCGACGGGGTCGAGACCGAGGGCCACGTCTCCGTACACCCACACCTCTCGCACCGGAACCGGCATCGGCCCGGACTCGACCGCGTCCAGGATGGCTTCGACCCGGTCGAGCGCCGCGTCGCGTTCGAGACTCATCGCTCGGTCGTAGCCACCGGAAGGGAAAAACGTCCGCGGTTCCGAACCCGGTTGACTGTCCGGGTCACGCCAGCTTGCTCTTGTCAGTCGAGACGTGGACAGTCTTCTCGACGGTCGCGTGGACGGTCCCGTCGGCCGCGACCACGTCGGCGGTGTACTCCCGGTCGATGGAGTCCTGTTCTTCGAGGGCTGACTGGATAGCCGCCAGTTCCTCGTCCGAGATACGGAACCGGGCGTAGAGGTCCTCGGTCCCGGGCTTCTTGAACCGGACCTCGGCGGACTTGTCCCAGACCACGTACTCGTCGGGGAGCGTCTTGATGAGCATCATCGCGAACATCGGGTCACAGGCACCGTAGATGCTCCCGCCGAAGGTAGTGCCCATGTAGTTACGGGTGCGCCAGCTCTGTGGAATCCGGATGCGTATCTCCTGCCAGTCGTCGGCGATGTACCGGACGCGGCCGCCGGTCCCCCGGTACGAGGGCCACAGGTTGAACCCGAGGCGGAACAGTCGCGTGCGCCAGGACTCGGTCATAGGATGGACTCGCGTGCCCAGTCCACCTTACTGCTGTGGAACCGCGGACGCGTCGAACCGGGTGGAACGGGCGGTGCGTCGTCTCGGGTTGTCGGCCCGCGATTCGTTCGACCCCGCGGTCGTCGGCTCGGCGCACTCGGCCCGCGTGACGACCGTCCCCTGCGGGCCGCGGAGCGTCACGGAGCCGTCTGGACAGAGCGGCGCGTCGAAGCTCGCGCCGCGGAGGAACTGTCGTGGACTGCCGCCCTTGACGCCGTCGACGTCACCGGTCGTCGTCACCTCGACGAAGCCACCGGGTTCGAGTGGGATGGTGTCGAGCTGGTAGATGCCCAGTCCGTCGTACTCGAGCGTGTAGCCCCGTAACTGGACGACGTCGTCTCCCTCGTTCCGGATGAACACACGTTCCTGGTCGCCTGCCGTGTCGATGGCGAGCCGGAGTTCGGCGCTCGGGCGGTGGGTCCGACTCCGTGACGGGTCGACGACGTCCCTGATGCCTTCCAGACAGCCCGCGCTCCCGGCGGCGACGGCTCCCGAGCACGCGACGAGCAGGACACGACGGGACGGAGACGACGGCATGCCCGTCCGTATCCTCGCCACCGCCGAAAAGTTTCGGTCTCGGCCGTCGAACACAACGGACGGCATCGTGCTCGGCGTTCTCGGAGCTTTATGCGCCCGGCAGCCCTGGGAGTGGGATATGAAACACCGCGTCACGAACGACGAGGGGGACGAGGACCTGGTCTGGGTGCTCGGCTGGGGGAACCGGCTCCACCACGAGAACGTCGAGTGGCTCGAAGAGCGCTTCGCCGACTCGGGCTATCGCGTCCATACGCTCCAGATCCCCGACTTCCCGGCCGACTTCTTTGGAGAGTACGTTCGTCCTGCGAAGGCGTACGTGACAGACCTCGATTCGTACCGGCTTGTCGGCCACAGCACGGGTGGACTCATCGTGGCCTACCTCGACGGTGCCGAGACGACGACCTACCTCAGCCCCTGGTGGGGGTACACGGACGATATGCCGGGGTGGCTCCTCGACATCGTCGGCAAACTCGGTGTCCGACACAAATTCATCCCGTCAGGGGTGAGCACCCGCGAGGCTATCGGGTCACTGGCGACCGAGGCACAACTGGCCGACGGGCCGGACAACGTCTCGCCCCGGTTCGTTCGCGAGACGCGCCGCGGGCACCGTGAGCGCCCCGACATCGACGAGGACGCGGTCGTCTTCTGCACGCTTCGAGACCAGATCGTCAGCACGCGAGCCATCGGCGAGGCGGTCCCGGAGGAACAGGTGGTCCTGTACGACGGCGGGCACGAACTGTTCTCCTCGGAGCGCCGTGACGCGTACGTCGACGAGGTACTCGCGGCCGTCGACGGTGGCCTGGCCGCCGTCGAAGAGGCGTAAGACGGCAAGCCGGCTTCGAGCGACGCCCGAAGACGAAACCCGTATCCCGACGTGGCGGCAACTACGGCCCGATGACCGAGTGCACCAAGTGCGACCGCGAGGCGGTGATGCACGCCGCGTACTCCGGCGCACACCTCTGCGAGACGCACTTCTGTGCATCCGTCGAGAAACGGGTGCGCCGACGGATTCGCGAGGACGGTCTCGTGCCACGTGACGCCACCCCCGAGGACCCGGAGACGTGGGTCATCGGCCTCTCTGGCGGGAAAGACAGCGTGGTGCTCACCCGCATCCTCGACGACATCTTCGCGCCCGACCCCCGCATCGAGATGGTCGCACTGACTATCCACGAGGGCATCGAGGGCTACCGCGACGAGAGCGTCGAGGCCTGCGTCGAACTCGCCGCCGACCTGGAGATGCGCCACGAACTCGTCACCTACGAGGACGAGTTCGGCGTCCGCATGGACGACGTCGTCGAGGACGACCCCGAGAACATGGCCGCCTGCGCCTACTGCGGCGTGTTCCGCCGGGACCTGCTCGAGACGTATGCCGACGAGTTCGGCGCGACCAAACTGCTGACGGGCCACAACCTCGACGACGAGGCCCAGACCGCCCTGATGAACTTCCTCGAAGGCGACGTCTCCCAGATAGCCAAGCATTTCGACGCGAGCATCGGAGCCTTCGACCAGCGGGAAGAACAGGACGAGTTCGTCCCCCGCGCCAAACCACTGCGTGACGTGCCCGAGAAGGAGGTCGCACTCTACTGTCACCTGCAGGACCTCCCGGCACACATCACCGAGTGTCCGCACTCCAGCGAGGCCTACCGCGGTGAGATTCAGCGCCTGCTGTTCGGCCTCGAAGAGAATCACCCTGGCACCCGTCACTCCATCATGGCCGGGTACGAGGAACTCGCTGGCATCGTCGCCGAGCGATACCGCGACGACGGGACGAAAGCCGACCTGCGAGCGTGTGAGGAGTGTGGGTCCACGACGACCCGCGAGCGCTGTCGCAAGTGCTCGCTGCTCGACGCCCTCGAGACGGTCTGAGTTCTCTCATCGAATCGGAACGGATTCCATACGGAGGCGAGAACGCCCCGGTATGAGCTATCCCGAGGCCCTCCTCGACCGTGGCGACGTCGAGTACGTCGAACGAACTCACGTGTTGCCCCCGGCGGAGTTCGAGGACGCCCGTGACCGCGCAGGGACCATCGACGGCGGCGTGGTCGTCGGCGTCACCGACGAGGCTGGACGCCTCCTCCTGATTCAGAACGACTGGAGCGACGGCTGGATACTCCCCGGCGGTGGGGTCGAACCCGGCGAGGACTGGGAAGCTGCGGCGCGCCGCGAGGCAGAGGAGGAGACGGGTGTTGCGGTCACACTGGACGGCCCGGACCTCGTCTACCAGGGGCGACTCGAACACGCCGAGACCGGGGAGATTCTCGACGACGGCTACGCCGTCTTCTTCGCCGCCTCACCGCGTGACGACGGAGCGGTTGCGGACGACCCGGGTGTCGCCGACGAAGACATCCAGGCTGTCGGGTGGTTCGGGTCGGTCCCCGACGACGTGGATTCCGACCACGAGGCGGAGGTTCGCCGGTTCGTGGAGTGACCGGGGGACGCTCCCACCAGAGACCGGTCCCCGAAACCGCTTTCCGGCGGCAGTCGTACCACCGGTCATGGGACTCCTCGATAGCCTCCGTGACCTGTTCCGGTCGCCGCCGTCGGACCGCGAACCGGAACCAGAGGAACGAGCCACGCCGGCGTCAGACCCGGACCGGATGTACGCCACGCCGCCGGACGACGACGATACCGACGACTTCGGTCTCCCGGACGAACCAGTGGACGAGCGCGAGGAACCACCGCGGGAGCCGCCCGACGCGTTCGCGTACGAGGCACAGGAGTTCGTCGACTTCTGGCACGAGTACCCGCTCGATTACACCGTCGAGTCGCTCGGGCACCTCGACAGCCTCGTCGCGGAGAACTGGGAACCGGCCGCGTTCGCGGGCGTCGAGCCCGCCCCAGACGGTGGGTCTGAGGCCCGAACATTCTACGGTATCGTGCAGTCGCTCGGGAGCTACGTGGGCGAGACGCTCGTCCGGGACCGCGACGGCGAGTGGACGAGGACTGGGAAGAACAGCTGGGCGGTCGTCGTCGAGGGACGGGACGGACAGGCCACAGTCGACGTGTTCCGTATCGCCGCCGAAGCGTTCACCGAGGCACCGAACTTCCGGCCGCTCGTCGAGACGATCGACCGCGAGACCGGTGTCTGACCGGTCGAAAATAGAGAGACCGACCCAGTTCGGGGTCGGTCAGGTGAATCGGTGACGCCCCCCGGTCAGGGGGACGACTGGTACGACAGTTGGGTGCTCAGCGGATGACGTCGAGGCCGTTGTTCTGCTCGACCTCGTCGCGACCGCCGTCGCCACGCGTGCTTCCGAAGCTCTGGTTGCTCGAGGAACTCGAACTCGCAGAGCCGAAGTTTGCATCGTTGGCGTCGAAGTTGCCGCCGCCGTCGATGGCTTCCCGGGACCGGTCGGCCTGCTTTTGCGTGCTCGGGCCGAGTACCTGTGCGCTCTGGACGCCCGTCATGATGGCCATGACGCGCACCTTGCCCTTGTAGTTCTCCTGAATCCGTGCGCCCCAGATGACGTTCGCGCTCGCCTCGAGGCGTTCGGTGATGTTGTTCGCGATGCCCTCGGCCTCCTTGAGTGTGAGGTCGGGGCCGCCAGTGATGTGGACGAGTCCGCCCGATGCGCCGCGGTAGTCCACGTCCAGCAGCGGGTGGTTCATCGCGTCGTTGACGACCTCCCGCGTCTTGTTCTTGTCCTGTGTCTCACCGACGAGCATCACCGCGACGCCACCCTGATTCATGATGGCGCACATGTCGGCGTAGTCGAGGTTGATGAGACTCGGTTGCGTGATGGTCTCTGAGATGCCCTTGACCGTCTCGGCGATGATCTGGTCCATCACCGAGAACGCCTTGCCGATGGGCAGGTTCGGCACGTAGTCGAGCAGCCGGTTGTTGTCGAGGACGATGATGGAGTCGGCCTCCTCGCGGAGCTTCTCCAGACCCTCTTCGGCCTTGACTGTGCGGGCACGCTCGACGTTGAACGGTGTCGACACCATGCCGACGACGATTGCGCCCTGCTCTTTGGCGATCTTGGAGACGACCGGTGCCGCACCGGTCCCCGTCCCGCCGCCCATGCCCGCCGTGACGAACACGAGGTCGGCGTCGCCGAGGACCTCCTTGACCGTGCCCTGTGCCATCTCGGTCGCGCGCTCCCCCATCGAGGGGTCGCCGCCCGCGCCGAGCCCGTTGGTCAGGGACTTGCCGACGAGTATCTTCGTGTCGGCTTCGATCATCTTGAGGTGTTGCTTGTCGGTGTTGATTGCGACCGTGTCGGCTCCGTCGACACCGATGTTGTACAGGCGATTGACGGTGTTGTTACCGGCACCACCACAGCCGACGATGACGATTCGGGGGTCCCCGAACTCGTCGCCGTCGAAGTCCTGTTTCTGCTGTTTCTCCCGTTCCTCGTGTTCGAGGGCGTCTTGAACGATATCCTGCATCGTTACACCTTGGCCCAGGTGCGCTGTTTCTCGCTGGCACTCGAGCGCTCGGTCTGTTGGTCGTTGAGCATCTCACGAACGGCCGACCGAATGGCCTCGCTTCGATTCGGGAACTCTCCCGTCTCGACCATCTGTTCTACCTCTTCTATCTGCTGTTTCGGTATTCGCAGTGTCACACGCTCCATGGTTGTATTCCCCTGGTAAGACGTCGCGCGTGTGCGTCGGTCGCACGCGCATCGTCTTACACGGTGAATACGGGCACGGGAGCCCCGTAACCTCCCGATTCCGCACCGTGTAAGACAACTGTCTTACGCGACTGTATGCACTGTGTCATACATAATAAAGGTACCGCCGGTAACAGGTCTCGATACGTCGACGTGTCCTACGACGAGTCCAGAACGCCCGCAGCGGGCGTCCGCCGACCACAGCTCGGGCAGAACGCCCAGTCCGACCGAACTTCGTCGCCACACTCGCAGAACGCCCGGTGTGCGGCCTTCTCGCCACAGTTCGGGCAGAACACGTGGTCGTCGTCGACCGACTCTCCACACTGTCCGCAGGTGGTCTCGGTCTCGCTGCGACCCGTGTCCGACACCGCGGCTCCGTCCGGGGCCGACACCGTGTCAGACACCGGGTCGGACACGTCCGCACTGCCGCCTCCGCCCGAGTTTACACCGTCGAGCGAGATGGTGAGGTTCAGGTCCTGTTGTCGGCGTGCCAGTTTCGCGTCGAGTCTCGCGTCGACCATCGCGTCCAGACGCTGGTCCAGTCGCGCGTCGACGAGTTCGTCGACACGCGAGGATACGAGTTCGTCCAGACTACCGTGACCGTCGGACAGCCCTGCCGCGTGGTCGGCGTCGTCGCCCGCCCCATCCTCGCGGTCGTCGCCGTCGAGATAGGCCCGCAGTGCGTCGCGGACGAGTTGGCTCTTGGACTCCTCTCTGGCCTCTAACTGCTCGACCAGGTCGTCGTCCGCACGCACGGTAATCTTACTCATTGCTGCAATCCGACTAACTCATTATAGAGCAGACACTTCAATGTAACCCCCGCTCGTCAGACCTTCGTCTGACGCTAGTTTCGTCCCAGGGTGGCCTGCTACGAAGTGGCGTACTCGGAACAGATAATAACCCTTATGTCGCATCCGGCGTCTATCTGTAAGTACGACCGCCCTTAGCTCAGACTGGTAGAGCAGTCGACTGTAGATCGACTTGTCCCCCGTTCAAATCGGGGAGGGCGGACTGCTTTTCCGCGAACCGTCGAACGAAGTGAGACCGTGAGCGGAACGCACGTTCTCCCGAGCCGATTTGAGCAGACGAGTCCCAGCCCGCGCAGGCGAACGTAGTGAGCCGAGCAGGACCGTCTCGGCGAGTTCAAATCGGGGAGGGCGGATTGCTCTCGAATCCCGTTCTCGGGGAGAGTCGTCGCTGGTCATCCGTCGCAGATTTCCGCGGCCGGAAGTGAACGGACCTGCCAGCATGGGCGACATTAATTTGCTCTGTGCGTGCGCTCGCGCAACCCGCACGCGAATCGTATCACCGCGACACTCCCGCCGAAACTAAACCCGGTCGACACAGCACGACCCGGATTCGTGGTGCGTTCCAGAAGTACGGCGAGGAATTCGACCGCGCCTGGGGCGGGCCGGGGAAGGTCTTCGCACACAGAGACGACGGTCCTGGTTTCGTTGGAATCGGAAAACTCGGCAGGCTACTCGACAGTGTCGGTTCGGTAGAAATTCTCGTCCGTTCGGATTGTCGTCCAGAAGCCGCTTTCGCTCCGACGGTGGCGAACGGTACTCCAGTGACGGGAATTGAGGACCCGGAGCGGTGGCGTCGGAACATCGGGCACGGTGTCACTGTGGTTCGCTTCGTTCGTTCCTCGGTGACCGCCCGACCGCGACCGCGATATTCAAGTAGAGTTGCGCTAGTCACACGATAGTGGCAGTTTCGTTCGACCTCTTCGGGACGCTCGTGGACGTGGACCGACCGGCTGACCCGGCGGAAGCGGTCGCCAGAGCATTGCGAGACCGCGACGTGGCCGTCCCCGACGACTGGGACGAGGCCTACCGTGAGGTGCACATCGACGCGCCTGCGGGCGCGGAAGTGCCTTTGCCAGCGCACGTTTCCGCCGCCCTGCAGAGCCGGGGTGTCGATGCGCCGGGGAACGCGCCGCGGCGGGCGGTCGTCTCGGCGTTCGACCCCGAGGTCAGGACCAGAGCGGGCGCGGTCGAGGCGGTCGAAGCAGCACGCGAACAGGGGCGGGTCGCGCTCTGTTCGAACTGTGCGGTGCCAGAACTGGTCGGGCGGACACTCGTCCGATCCGAACTCTCGCGCGACGACTTCGACACCATCGTCACCAGCGTCGCCTGTGGCTGGCGAAAGCCCGACCCGCACATCTTCGAGACGGTCGCACGGCAGATGTCGTGTGACGTAGTCGACCTCACACACGTCGGGGACGACCCGCAGACCGACGGCGGTATCGAGGACGTGGGTGGCCAGTTCGTGAACGTCTCGGAGATGCAGCTCCCGACACTTCCGACCGAACTGGGGTGGTCCGGGTGACTGTCGCGGCGGCGGCCGCGATCGGGCTGGGGTTCGCCCTGGACGTGTTGACGGGCGAGCCGCCCACGGATGTGCATCCTGTCGCGTGGTTCGGCAAACTCGTCGCGCCTGTCGACCGGGAGTGGGCGCATCCGCGGGTCGTGGGGGCGGTGGCGGCGCTCGCGCTGCCGATGCTCGCCGCGGGCGTGGTCGGTGGGTCGGTCTTCCTCGTCTGGCAGTACGACACGTGGGCCGGCGTCGGCGCGGCGGCGGTCGCGCTGTACCTGGCGACGAGTCTCCGGATGCTCCTGAGCGAAGCCCTCAGGGTGATTCGACTGTCGGAGGCCGACGAGGACGCGGCCCGCGAGGCGCTGCTGTCGCTCGCCGGGCGGGACGCCAGCGAGCTGTCGGCGGGCGAACTCCGGAGCGCCGCGGTCGAGAGCGTCGCCGAGAACCTCGCCGACGGGTTCGTCGCGCCACTGGCCGCGTTTACACTGTGTACGCCCGTCTCGCTCCCGCTCGCGGCCGCGGCAGCGGCGTGGGTGAAGGCGGTGAACACGCTCGATTCGATGCTCGGGTATCACTCGAAGCCGGTCGGGTGGGCACCGGCGCGCCTCGACGACGTGGTGATGTGGCTCCCGGCGCGGCTCTCGGCGCTGCTCGTCGCGCAGGTCGCTCGGCAGCCGCGGTCCGTGCTCCGGGCGCGGTACTGGCTGGCCGAGGTCCCGTCACCGAACTCCGGCTGGCCGATGGGGGTGCTCGCGGCGGTGCTCGACGTCCGGCTGGAGAAACCGGGCGTGTACGTCCTGAACGCGGGCGCGGACCTCCCGTCCCCCCAGAAGGCTCGGCGGGGTGTGCAACTGGTCGGCTCGGCCGCGCTCGTCGGCGTGCTCTACGCCGGGGTGGTCGCGTGGTTCTGAGTATTCCTGCGCTCTGTGGCGCACTCGGTTTCCTCACTCGGTTCCCCACAGGCCACGACGAGGCTGCCTGGGACGCCTACCGGCAGAACCCCGTCGCGATGGTTCCCGTGGGCTACCTCGTCGGTGTCCTCCTCGCACTCCCCGTCGTCGTGGGTGGCGCGCTCTCGTTCCCACCTGCGACCGTCGGCTTCGCGTACCTCCTCGCGGTGTACGCCGTGACGGGAATCAATCACCTCGACGGGGTCGCCGACTGCGGCGATGCCGCGGTGGTCCACGGCACCCCCACGGAGCGTCGGGAGGTCCTGAAAGACACGACGACGGGGGTCGGTGCGCTCGGCGCGGTCGGGCTGGTCCTCGTCGGCCTCGCCCTCGGCGGGGTCGCACTCGCCGGGCTTCCGCTGGCGGCCGCCGTCGCCGTCGTCGTCGCCAGCGAGGTCGGCGCGAAGGCGGGGATGGTCCTGCTGGCCGGACTGGGCGAGGCCGCACACGACGGGTTCGGGAGCGCCCTCACCGGCGACGCGAACCGTGGGACGGCGGCCGTCGGGGTGGCGTTCGCGACGCCGGTTCTCGCAATCGGTGCGGTGACACCGGCCTGGCCGACGCTCGTCGGTGTCGCGGCCGCGGCACTCGTCGCTGGACTCATCGTCGCCCTGGCCGCCCGTTCCTGGGCGACCGACCGACTCGGCGGCGTCACTGGCGACGTCTTCGGCGCGACCAACGAGGTCGCCCGGGTCACGGGCCTGCACGTGGGGGTGGTCGTGTGGACGCTCTCGTGATGTGCGGTGGTCGCGGGACCCGCCTCGACGCCGACGTCGAGAAGCCGCTGTACCCCGTCGCCGGGACGCCCATGGTCGACCGAGTGCTGGCCGCCCTCGGGCGGAGTCAGGTAGAGACCGTCCACGCGGCAGTGTCGCCACACGCACCCGACACGCGGGAGCACCTCACCGACCTCGGGGGCGACGGTTCCCGCGACCCCGACCGGGACGTCCCCGCCGTCTCGCTCGTCGAGACACCGGGTGACGGCTACGTCGCCGACCTGCAGGCTGCCCTCGACCTCGTCCAGACGCCGGTGCTGACGGTCGTGGCCGACCTGCCCCTGCTCGCACCGGTCGTGGTCGACCGCGTGCTCGACCGGTACGCGGGGGGCGAGACCCACTCGCTGACGGTCGTCGTCCCGACCGAACTCAAACGCGCCCTCGGCGCGAGCTGTGACACCGAATTCGACGGCCTCGCCCCGACGGGCGTGAACGTCGTCGCCGATTCCGAGACAGACACCATGTACACCAGTTACGACGCCAGACTCGCCGTGAACGTGAACCGCCAGTCAGACGCCGACCTCGCGGAGGCACTATGCGACTGATACTGTGTGCCGGGTCGACCGAAACCGCCAGTATCGAGGGTATCAGTGCGGCGGGTGCCGACCCCGACCTGATGCGGCAGACGCCCAGTGCCGACGCCGAGATTCTGGTGTACGGGCAGCCGGTCCGTGCGCCCGTGGTCCCGGTGAGTCCGTCGGGCTGTCCGACGCCGGCCATCCTGACCCGGGCGGTCCGGGAGGTACTCGACTTCGACGTGACCGTCGTGGATTCGGGACTCGCAGAGCCGACCGGTGCGCCGACAGTCTCGGTCGGGGCGCGGATAGGGTCGGACGTCCGTACGGCAGACCCGGTCCCGACCGCCCCGGGAGCCTTCACAGCGGCCCGGGAGTTCGGGCGTGCACTTCCCGACGACCACGTCGTGGTGGGCGAGACGGTCCCCGGCGGGACGACGACCGCGCTCGGTGTCTTACGGGCACTGGGCGAGGACGCCACCGTCTCGTCCTCGTTCCCGGAGAACCCGCTCGAACAGAAGCGCGACGTCGTCCGTGAGGGACTCGCGGCCTCGGGGCTGGAGCCCGGGGATTGCGCCGGTCACCCCCGCGAGGCGGTTCGCCGGATGGGTGACCCGGTGCTGGCTGTCGTGGCCGGACTGGCAATGGGTGCGCTGGAGTCGGGGACCCGCGTCACGCTGGGAGGCGGCACCCAGTTGCTGACCGCTGGCGCGCTCGTCAGACACGCCGGGTGTGACGAACCACTCGAACTCGCGACCACCTCGTTCGTCGCCGACGACGTGGGGGACCTGCCCGCGGCCGCCCGCCGACTCGACCTCGACCTGACCGTCACCGACCCCGGTTTCGAGTCCGGCGACCACGTCGCGATGGGACGCTACACCGCGGGCGAAGCGAAAGAGGGTGTGGGCCTCGGTGGAGCGCTCGCACTGGCCGACCGGGCCGACGCGCTGGCGGCGGTCCGCGAGGCGATTCCCCGGGTGTACGGTTCGGTCGTCGGTGCGGAAGGGGACGCGGAGGTGGACGCGGATGGACCCTGACTCGGTCCGGGCGGCCGAGCGCGTGCCACACGGCGGGACCACCGACCGGGCCGTGCTCGACCTGAGCGCGAACACGAACCCGGAGACGCCGCCGGAGACCGAATCAGTCTACCGTGCCGCACTCGCCGAGGCGGACCGCTACCCCGACGACGGGTACGACGAGTTCAGGACCGCGGCGGCCGACTTCGTCGGCTGTCGCCCCGAGCAGATGGTGCCGACCCCCGGGGGACTGGCCGCCATCCGCCTCGCCATCCAGACGACGGTCCGCCAGGGCGACACCGTCGCGGTCCCGTATCCCAGTTTCGGCGAGTACGCCCGCGAGGTCCGCCTTCAGGGTGCCGAGCCGGTGCTCGTCCCGCAGGACGAGATTTTGAATACCGACCCCACCGACCACGCCATGGTCGTCGTCTGCACCCCGAACAACCCGACCGGCGAGTGCCCACCCCGGGAGGACCTGGTCGCGCTCGCCGACCGGTGTGCCGACGCGGACACGACACTACTCGCGGACGAGGCGTTCCTTGGCTACACCGACCAGCGCTCACTGGCTGGCCACGACGCGGTCGTGGTGGCACGTTCGCTGACGAAGTTGTTCGGTTTGCCCGGCCTCCGGGCAGGCTACGCCGTGGCCACCGGCGAGGACCGTGACGCTCTCGACACGGCCCGCCGCGCGTGGAACCTCGGCACGCCCGCGGCCGCCGTCGGCGCACACTGCCTCCGACAGACGGGATTCGTCGAATCGACTCGCGAGACCGTCGTCCGTGAGCGGACGCGGCTACGGGAGGCGCTTTCACCCGAGTTCGACGTGTCCCCTTCGGACGCACCGTTCTTGCTCGTGGACTGTGGCGACCGCGACGTGGACGCGCTGCTCGACCGGGCACGCGAGTCGGGCGTGGTCTTTCGTGACGCCCGGACGTTCCGGGGTCTCGATTCACACGTCAGAATCGCCGTGAAGGACCGCGATGCGACCGACCGGGCGCTGGCAGCGCTCGATGGAGCGGCGTAGCGATGTTCGAACCTACGGTCGTCGAGGACGTGTGCCGACTCGCCCGTCCCGACACCGTCTGGCTCTCGACGGGGTGGCGGGGCGGTCGCTCGCGGGGCGACGCCGCCTACACCGTCTCGGTCCCCGAGGGCTGGCACTGCAACGACCTCGACGCGTACGTGACGGACCGACTCGACCGGGCCGGGTTCGCCACCCACGACGAAGGGCCGGGAGCCGCCCCCGTCCTCCTCACTGGCGTCGACCTCGCACACCTCCGGGGCGCGCGCTGTGGCCCGGTCGAGGCCTACGTGACGGCGGGCGTCTCGAACCCGGCCGAACTCCCGATGGACCCTGTCGGAGGGGCGCTCCCGACCGGCGACCTCGTCGCGGGCACGGTCAACGTCGTCGTCGGCACCACCCGTGACCTCGCTCCCGGCGCGCTTGCGAACCTGGTCGCGGTCGCCGCCGAGGCGAAGGCTGCGACCCTGCTGGATGTGGTCGGCGTGCCCGGGACGACGTCGGACGCGGTGGTCGTCGCGTCGGACCCCGGGGGTGAGCCGGCCGAGTTCTCCGGCAGTGCTACTCCGGTCGGGGCGGCCGCCCGTGCCTGCGTCCGGGAGGCCGTCACGGCGTCCCTCGCCGCCCGGTACGACGAGACGACCCCGCCAGCCGGGGTCGAGGAGGCACCCTACGGGGTCTCGACCGACGTTCGCGCCGAGGTGTTCCAGCCGTGACCCGGACCGTCCTCGTCGCCGGGACCGCCAGTCACGTCGGGAAGTCGACGGTCGTCGCCGGCCTCTGTCGGCTGCTCGCGGACCGGGGAGTCGCCGTGGCCCCGTTCAAGGCCCAGAACATGAGCAACAACGCCCACGTCGCCCCGACGCCGGACGGCGAGTGGGGCGAAATCGGCGTCTCGCAGTACGTGCAGGCACGGGCGGCCCGCATCCAGCCGACGACCGACGTGAACCCCGTGTTGCTCAAACCCCGCGGCGACGGCGAATCCCAGCTCGTCATCGACGGGCAGGCGGTCGGCGACTTCGCCGCCGGGTCGTACTACGACGAACACTGGGAACGGGCCCGAGAAGCCGCCGCGAAAGCGCACCGCCGGCTGGCCGACGAGTACGACGTGGTCGTCGCGGAGGGTGCGGGAAGCATCGCCGAGATAAACCTCCACGACCGCGACCTGGCGAACGTCGAGACGGCACGGTTCGCGGACGCCGACGTGGTACTCGTGGCGGACATCGAGCGCGGTGGCGTGTTCGCCTCGCTGGTCGGGAGCCTCGAACTCGTCCCCGACGACGTCCGCGAGCGGGTGGTCGGGGCGGTCATCACGAAGTTCCGCGGTGACCTCGACATCCTCCAGCCGGGCCTCGACGCCTTCGAGGAGCGAACCGGGGTCCCGATCCTCGGTGTGGTCCCGTACGACGACCCGGGACTTCCCGAGGAGGACAGCGTCTCGCTCCCGCCGGTCGGCGAGCGCCGGGTCGACGGCGACGACGACCATCCCGACCCGGTCCGAATCGGGGTCCCGCGCCTCCCGCACCTCTCGAACGCGACCGACCTCAGACCGCTCGCCCGTGAGCACGGTGTTCGAGTCGTCTACCTCCCGCTAGACGACAGTCTGGCAGCGCTCGACGCCGTGGTCGTCCCCGGCACGAAGAACACGGTCGACGACTTGCTGGCGCTCGCGGAAGCCGGGTTCGACGACGCACTCCGGGGCTTCGACGGCCCCATCGTCGGCCTCTGTGGCGGCTACCAGTTGCTCGGTGAGCGAATCGAGAACGCGCACGTCGAGGGGACGGGGGAGGCGGCGACCGTCGATGGTGTCGGCCTCTTGCCCGTCGTGACCCGGTTCGACCACGAGAAGCTGGTCCGGCCCGCCACGTACGAACTCGCCGGTGTCGGCCCGTTCGCAGGTGCCTCGGGGACGGTCTCGGGGTACGAGATTCACGCCGGTGAGACCGTCGCGACCGGGCCGGTCCAGACACCGTTCGCAGCCGAGGGCGATGCGAGCGCGGCCCTCGGCGCGGCCACCACAGCCGTCTGCGGGACGTACCTTCACGGCCTGTTCGAGAACCGTCGGGCCCGGGCGGCGTTCCTCGCCCAGCTTGGCCTCTCGACGAACGCCCGAGACGACGGTACCCCCGCCGACCGGGCCGCCGCGTTGCTGGCCGACGCCGTCGACCTGCCCCGGGTTTTCCCAGCGACAGATGCCACTGGTAACAGGTCGGTTGACGGCCGTAAATTATAGGAGCCACACTCTCCCTTCTCCATCTGGTTACGGGCATCCGCCCTGACCAGTCGACGCCAGTCACACGCTGTCTCTTTCCCCCCTTTCGGGACGACGGCGACGCGGTTGGTTCTGTATGGGAGTATCTGGGTGGCGACCGTCGGACTGTCTCTCACGTACCAGCAGTCCGCCGAACCGCACACCATATTTTACGGCAGAATAATGTGAAAACTTAAATCGCTGGTCGACCCAGTCATTCACGAATGGTCGAAGCAATCGCCGTCGCCAGCGGGAAGGGTGGGACCGGCAAGACGACGGCGACGCTCGCGCTCGGGATGGCCCTCGCCGCGGACCACGACGTGACGGTCGTCGACACCGACACCGGCCTCGCGAACCTGCTGTTCCACACCGGCCTCGAAGACGCCGACGTGACGCTCCACGACCTCTTGCTGGGCGACGCCGACGTGTCGGTCGCCGACGCGACGTACGACCGGTTCGGCATGCGCGTCGTCCCCTGTGGCACCTCGCTCGGGGACTTCCGGCAGGCCGATCCGACCCGACTCAGGGACGTGGTCGCCGACCTCGCCGCGGACACCGACGTACTCTTGCTCGACTCGCCCGCTGCCATCGGCAGTGTCAGCGCCGTCCTCCCGGTCGTCCTCGCGGACCGGATGGTGGTCGTCCTCCAGCCCACGATTCCGGCGCTCTCTGACGGCCTGAAGGTGCAAGAGTACGGCCGGTCGTACGGGACCGGCGGCGCCGGCGTGCTGTTCAACCGGGTCCACGACCCCGAGTCCGTCGACCGCATCACGGACCAGACAGAACGCTACTTCGACGGCCCCGTGCTCGCGAGCGTCCCCGACTCGGACGCCGCCCGGGCCGCCCGGGACGCGGGTGAACCACTGCTCGCGCACGCTCCGGAGAGTACCGCGGCCGCCGCATTCCGCGCCGCCGCCGCTGGTATCGACATCCGCGACGAGGCACCGGGTGCCGTCGCCGACCGCTTCCGGAGCGCCGTCATCCCGCAGCAACCGTGAAACTGCCGCGTGGCGACCTCGTCCGGTCGCGCGTCGTCCAGTCGCCAGCGACGGCTCTCGCAGACGTGTTAGCCGAAGGAGTGACGGGCTACCTCGTCCTCGAACCGCAGGACGCGCTGTTGCTCGGTGACGACGGCAGTGGCGTCCTCACGCTCGATGCTGGGATTCCCGTGCTGGCGTACCACGTCGGGACGGACCGCGGCGGACCCGAGGCGCTCGCGGACCTCACCGCGACTGGCCCCTACAGCGTCGACCTGTACACGGTCGACGACGGGGCGCTCGACGCTGCCCACGAGACGACAGACCTGCGGGTTCCACCCGGACTCCCGGCGGACCGACTCGCGGCCGACCCCGCGCTGGCCGACCGGACACGCGAGGCGGCCCCCGACCACCGGCGTGAAGAGCGAGTCGAGGAAGAACAGGACCCGCTCGCGGCGTTCCTCGCCGACGAGGACCGTATCGCGGCGATCCAGAAGGAGGCCGAGGCAGAGGCGGCACGCCGCGCCGAGGAGTGGGGGCTGACGGACGCGCTGGAGTAGCCGTGGGTGAGTCGCGTTGCTGGTAGGAGCGCGATTCACGCCACCTCTCAGACCGGTGAGAGACGTAGCAGTCGGTCGTCTTCGCCGGCGGGGAACGGTCCGCTCGCGCGACCGTCACGGTTCGACGTGATGACGTAGAGCGCGCCGTCCGGTCCCTGTTCGACGTGGCGAATACGGCCCACCTCGTCGACGAGCAGGTCGTGTGTCGTCGCGACCCACGAGTCGTCTGTCCAGTCCCCGTCGTGGCGCACGCCGGTCTCACCCAGCGGCGGCAGGTCGGTCACGGGGTCGCCATCGACGACTGGAGTCAGCGTCGCCACCTTCAGGCGCTGGCCGCCGAGTGTCCCGAACACCAGCCGATTCCGCAACGGCCCGACGGCATCGCCGGTGTAGAAGACGCCGCCAGCGGGGGCCCAGGTCTCTCCGAGACTGCTGGCGACGGGTGGGGTGATACCCGTCGTGTTCCGGTAGCCCTTCGGGTCGCGAGCCGTCGGCCAACCGTAGTCGGCTCCCGGTTCGAGGACGTTCACCTCGTCGGGACCGGGTCCGTGTTCGGTGACGACCGGCGTTCCGTCCGGTTGCCACGCGAGACACTGCGGGTTGCGGTGGCCGAACGTGTAGACGCGGGGGTCGCCCCCGTGGTCCGGGTTGCCCGGTGCAGGGTCGCCCTCCGGGGTCAGCCGGAGGACCTTCCCTCCGAGGAACGACGGGTCGCGAGAACGTTCCTTCTGGCCAGCGTCGCCCGTCGTCACCCAGAGATAGTTCTCCGGGCCGAACGCGATGCGGCCTCCGTTGTGGAACCGGTTCCCGGGCACCTCGTCGAGCAGTGTCTTCGTGTGCGTGGCGGGGTCGTCGGCGGCGACGTCGACGTAGACGAGCTTGTTGTACAACTGCCGGTCTCGTTTGTACGTGTAGTAGACGTAGACGAGCGGTACCTCGGGGTAGGCCGGGTGGACGGCGGTCCCCATCGTCCCACCCTCGCCGCCGTCGAGGAACCAACTCCGCTCGCGGCTCCCCCTGTCGACGGCTTCGGCGCGGATGGCGTCGGTCGGGTTCGCCACGGTCTCTAGCTCGCCAGCGGCGAACCGACTCACCCGGCCGACGCGTTCGGTGACGAACGGGTCGCCGTTCGGGGCGAACGAGAGGTCCCACGGGATTTCGAGGCCCGTCACGAGGGTCTCCAGTTCGAGGTCCAGTTCGGGTGAGTCGGCGGGGGCAGTCCAGTTCGGGTCGTACTGAGCCCACGTGTCGATGTCGTGGACCGTTCCGATGTCGTAGTCTGGTTCCGTCGGACCCCGCGTGGTTGCGGCGGTCGTCGGAACGGGTTCGGTGTCGGACGTGGTATCGCTCCCGAGGCAGCCAGCGAGGAGCGTGCCGCTGGCGAGCGAGAGGACGGTACGACGGTCGAACCTGCTGGTCATCTCGCCCCCTCCGGTCGGGACGTGTCGTGTCGCTTCTGGTTCGGTGTCATGTGTTGCGGCCGCTCCGACGACCCGCACGTCGTCGGGATGTACCGAGATGGTGTCGGGATGAAAATAAGTACCTTGTGGCCTGCCATCGGGGACGGACTGGGTCGTGTTACGGTCGGATATCGTCGAGGTCGTCGACCGTCGGCCCGTTGACGATGGTGACGGTCGTGCCCTCCTGGTGGACGCGGAAGGCGTCCGCGAAGCCGCCGTCGGGGATGACCCAGATACCAGGTGACTGCTCGCTGCCGCCGTGGCCGGTCAGGACGGTCTCGTACGCCTGTCGGAACTCGATCGCATCGGCCGGGGTGGCCCACTCGGTCACCCAGACGTGGCCGTACTCGTCGCCGTTCTGGTAGGGCAAGACGGCGTCACCGACCCACCCTGCCGAGGGTGGACTCCGGTAGTCGAACCGGTCGTAGACGCTCGACGGCGTCGAGAACGTCGAGGTGTTGATCGCCGCGATGTCGTACTGGCGGGACTGGTACCAGAACATCGAGTAGATGGACGCCTCCCCGACGGTGTCGGAGCCGTGTTCGAACGGCTGCCAGCCGTTGCGAGACCGGTCGTCGACGGTCACGTTCACCGGTGTGACCGTCCAGTCGGGGTGGATGAACACACTGGAAGACTGTGGTGGGGTCTCCCAGAGGGCGTTGATCGGCCCCCAGCCCTGCTCCTTGACCACTTCGTGGATGTACTGCGGCCCGTCGGAGTACGGCTGGAAGATGGTGACGAGGATACCGAGGTTCACGCCGCTGCTGCCGGAACTGGACTGCTGTGAGGGAGTCTTCACGCAGTCCCACTCGCCGCTCGTACAGCGTTCGACGTACAGCGCCTCGATGTAGTCCGCTTCACCTTCGATGAGACCGTTCGCGGCGAGTTGTTGGTCCTGGGTCTCCGCCTGGTTCTGGACGCGCTCGATGTCGAAGTGCTGGTCCTGGAGCGCGTGGACGAGTTCGTGCATCAGTGTCGCGTTGTTGATGACCAGCCGGTCGGGGTCGTCGCTGACCATGACTATCGCGTTCGTCCCGGCCGCGTAGTAGCCGAGGACCGCCGAGCCGGCGACCGACCCGAACTCGTCCTCGATGCGCTGTTGCTCGTCGGAGATGAACAGTGCCTCCCAGACCTGGTCGTTCCAGCGGTTCTTGCTCTCGCTATCGGTGCTGCTGTTGGCCGACTTCGCGCGCTGTTCGTCCCGACTGATGACCGAGACGGTCACCGGGTCGGTGAACTCCAGCCCTCGCAGGAGCTCGACGCGGGCCATCGCTCGGGCGAGGTACGCCGTCTGCTCCGCGTCGCTGAGCCCGTCGCGCTGGTCGACGGTTATCGTTTCGTTGTACCAGTAGCCGTTCTCCCAGCCGAGCGTGTCGACCGCGGGGTCGGCCAACGGCCCGGTGTCGCCGTCGCCCGCGCCGGCGTCGGAGCCGCCGAGTCCGAAACAGCCGGCGAGGACGACGAGCACGACCACGGTGAGTGTGGATATCGCCTTCGCCTTCACGCAGAATGTAGGGTGTCGAGCGCTAAAACACTATCTGGGCGACAGGTAACCGCGTCGTGGCTCCGGCGGTCTCCAGAGTGCTCCGGAGCGGTCTCGAACCCCAACCTGCTCGTCTGATGTTTTGGGAGTAGACTTATACGGACATCAACAGTAGGTTGGATGACTTTCGATAGCACGCAGCCACGACGGCGCGTGCATGCCCGAAACCAATGAGTGACACCAACACGACAGAGGGGGACTCCACCATCGGCCCGAGACCGGGGGGTGACGACCACGACGACTCGTTCGGCGACGCCACGCTCGATGCGATTCCGACGCAGTTCGCGGTCCTGAAGACGGATGGGACCATCGTCTACACCAACGACGCCTGGCGCGAGTTCGCCCACGACAACGGCTTCGACGACGACCCCGGCATGGTCGGCACAAACTACCTCTCCGTCTGTGACCAGAGTGCCACGTCCGACGGCACCGACGCGGCGACCGGCATCCGGGCGGTTGCCGAGCGCGAGTGCGACACCCACACACTCGAGTACCCCTGTCACAGCCCGACGACGAAGCGCTGGTTCGTCATGCGAGCCAGCCGGTTCGACCACGGCGGCGAGACGTTCGTGCTGGTGTTACACCTCGACATCACCGGACGCCGGGAGTCGGAGGCCGCGGTCGAACACCGGAACCGACAGCTCGAACAGGTCAACCGCGTCGGCCGACTCGTCCGGGAGGTCATCGGCTCGCTGCTGGACGTGTCCCGGCGCGAGGACATCGAAGCAATCGCGTGCGGGCAACTCGCGAACGCCCGGTTCTGCGGCCTCGCGTGGGTCGTCGACCGGAGCGTGGATGGGCGTATCCAGCCGCGCGACGGTGCCGGTGACGACGACCTCCTCGACGAGCTGGCTGCACTCGGGCCAGCAACCATCGAGCAGACGACCGTCGGTGAGGCACTCGACGGCCAGGGCCCGGTGGTCCAGCGCGACGTGAGCGACCCGCTACAGGAACGGGCGGCGAGCGAAGGGTTCAGGTCGTACCTGGCGGTCCCGCTCTCGTACCAGAACGCTCGCTACGGCGCACTCGTCGTCCACACCGACCAGCCGGACGCCTTCGGCGAGGTAGAACGCGACGCGTTCGCGGTGCTCGGGAACACGCTCGGGTACGCGATGAACGCCGTCGAGTCCCGCGAACTCCTCCACGGTGAGTACGCGACCGAACTTCGCGTGGACGTCGAAGACGAGACGGCACCCCTCGCGACGGTCGCACGGGCGGTCGACGGCGTGCTCACGGTCACCGCGAGTACGGTCGCCGCCGCGGGGCTTCGGCTGTACGTGGAGGCGGAGGACGCGGCCGCCGAGACCGTCACCGACGCCCTGGACGAACACGCGGCCGTCGACCACGTCGCCGTCCTCGGGGACCACGACGACCGCTGTCGGTTCGAGTGCGTGGTCACCGGCGGGTCGCCCCTGCTCGCGGTGGCCGAACGTGGCGCGAGCAACCGGGTGGCGACGGTCACTGGCGACCGGTACGAACTCGTCTGCGAGGCCGCGTCGACGGCCGACGTCGGAGACCTCGTCGGTCACCTTCAGTCGGCGTTCGACCGGGTAGACCTCCGCGCGAAAAAACGGGTCGAACGCGAAGCCGACAGCGCGCTCGCGTACTGGGAACGGCTCGAAGCACGACTCACGGACCGACAGCTCGCCATCCTCGAGGCGTCGTTCCACGCGGGCTACTTCGAGTGGCCCCGGACGACGGACGGCGGGAACATCGCCGCGTCGTTCGACATCTCGGCACCGACGTTCCACGAGCACCTCCGTGGTGGGCTGGCGAAGGTGATGAGCGAACTGTTCGAAGACGCGCCCTGACGTCGGTCGTGACTCGCAGTCCTGTTTTTCGGTCAGTCCGCAGTCGCGCCGACCGTCTCGGTCACCCGTTCACGCCGCCCCCGGCGTGCCAGACTGAGTAACCGGAGGCTGGCTCGCTCGACACCGTCGTAGTCGGCCTGCTCGATGGCACGCTCGGCGGCCGCGAGGGCGTTCCGTATCTCGTCGTCCGTCGGCGTCTCGTGCGTCTGTGACATACCCGGGTGGAGACGTGCCCACGTAAAAGGGGTGAGCCATGGGCGGAGTGAAAGTGAAAGTGAACGGGAGCGACCGGCTCGGTGGGCGTGACATCGAAGCACCGTCTCCCTGCCCGCGGCTAGTCGACTCGGCCCCGGAACGGCGGGTCCGCGAACTCGCTGGCACACGACTCGCAGACGACGACTGCCTCGTGGCCGTCGAGTCGTGCGACCAACTCACCGTCCCCGCAGGCGGGGCACGGTTCGGGGACGTGTTCGGCGGCACAGGCCGGACAGACCAGCGTCGGTGCGTCCCCGCCGACGTCGAGACGCAGGTCGGGATGGTCGCAGTCGGGGCAGGCGACGGGGATTCGTGTATCGTCGCTGTCTCGCGGCGCGCCCAGTGCGAGGACGGTGCAGTCGGATTCGCCCCGGTTCCACCCGGACTGGAACTCGCCGGGGGCGAACCTGATGGCCTCCCCGGCCGACACTGCCACCCGGCCATCGGCCGCCGCGGGCGTCTCGAACGTCACGGTCCCATCGAGGACGACGAACACTTCCTCCTGGTCGGTGTGAGCGTGCACCCCGCCGGGAAGCCCGTCACCGGGAGCGATGCGGTAGCGGGTGAGTGCGAGGCTCTCGGTGCCGAGTGCGCTGGCGAGGTGGTGACGGTCGCTCTCGTCGCCGGGGTCGTCGGAGGCCACGTCCGCGAGTGCAACTCGTCTCACCAGTTCACCCCTCGTCCGACGGCGCACCACGTACCCATCCCACCGTCGACTCCACGTTCTGCTCCCTTCCTCCGTCGTGTGGTTCGCGTTCAGGTGCGGGCAGCGACCGAATATGAATATCTGACACGTTTGCTGATGGTTCCGTCGAATATTCAGCGTTTGGGACGCTCCAGAGACTGGCTGAGCCGGTGTCGAATCCGAATCTGGGCGTGCGTTCGGGATGGGAAATCACTATTGGTAATTCGAGACTGCCCTTAATATAAAAGCCAGTTGAGGCTAGATGTTGGGACAATTTTACAACTCTCTGTGCAGAAGTGTACTCTCATGAGCGTCTTCGTCGAGTTCACCATCAAATCACCGATGTTACGTGAAGCCCGAGACAGAGCGCCGGGGATGTCGTTCCAGATCCACGACCTCCGGTTGCAGGACGAGACGACCGTCGTCCTCGTCTTCTCGGCGTATGGTGGTGACTACGAGGCGTTCGAGAGAGGGCTGACCGACGACGAGACGCTCGAGGCGTTCCGTGTCCTCTCGAAGTCGAGGGACCGGCGGCTGTACCGGACGACGATGTCCGAGGAGACCCGGGAGAAGTCGCTATACCCGTTCGTGGTCGACCACGACATCTTCTTCCAGACGCACACGGCGACCGCCGACGAGTCACGTATCCAGGCGACGTTCGCCAGCGAGGAGACGTTCCAGAAGTTCGCATCGTACTGCGAGCGACGGGACATCCCCCTGACCGTCCAGCGAATCCTCCGTGAAGACCCGACCAGCGAGGACGTCGGCCAGCAGACGGCCTTCCCGGAACTCACGCCCGCTCAGCGAGAGGCACTCGAGGTGAGTGTCGATTCGGGGTACTACGAGGTGCCCCGGAAGAGCACGCTCGAAGATATCGCCGGAGAACTCGGCGTGTCCAGTCAGGCGACGTCCGAACGCCTCAGGCGAGGCATGCGAACGGTGCTTCAGGAGACGGTTCTCTCCGACGAGGAAGGCGAGCGGTTCGAGGAGCGTCCCGTCAAGATGCCGTGACTGTGGAGCCAACCACCGTCGTTCGACGCCCTGTGGCTGGGTCGAGGCGACCCCGGTGAGCGACTCGCGTTCTACTCAAGATACTTATACTTGTCTGGTGTACGGGTAGCAGAGTCGCGTCTGACGCGTCTCAGGGACTGACATGGATCTCGAACAATTCACCAGGGAGAACGCACCGAAAGAGGGCGGAGACGGATTCCAGCTCGAGAACGGCAAACTGCTCGACGTGGCACTCGACGGCAGTGTCATGGCCAAAGCAGGGTCGATGGTCGCCTACGAGGGAGACATCTCGTTCGACCGGAAGTCCGCGGGCGGACTGACGGGGATGATAAAGAAGGCGGCCACCGGCGAGGGGTCGGTCATGATGGAGGCCACAGGGAGAGGCAACCTCTACCTCGCAGACCAGGGTAAGAAGGTCCAGATACTCAGCCTCGACCCCGGCGAGGAGATAAGCGTGAACGGCAACGACGTGCTCGCGTTCGAGAGCAGCGTTGGCTGGGACATCAAGACCATCGACAGCATCGCCGGAGCGGCCACCGGCGGGCTGTTCAACGTCTACCTCGAAGGCCCGGGCAACGTCGCCATCACGACTCACGGCGAACCGCTGGTGCTTGAGACGCCGGTCACGACGGACCCCGACGCGACGGTCGCCTGGAGCAGTGCGGTCTCACCAGGCGTGAAGACCGACCGCAGCATCAAGGGCTTCCTCGGGAAGTCCTCGGGCGAGACGTACCAGCTCGACTTCGCGTCGCCGGGCGGCTTCGTCATCGTCCAGCCCTACGAGGAAGTCGGGCCGACGCAGTAGGTCGACCGACGCCGAACTCCACAGTTCGACTACGATTTTTCCCCGACCGTGATGACCGGGACCGACACCGACCGCACGGTCTTCTCCGCGACGCTCCCCAGCAGGATGCGGTCGACGCCCCGTCTGCCGGTCGTTCCCATCACGACCGCGTCCACGTCGTTCGATTCGACGAACGCCGCGATGACCTCGTCGGGGCTACCCCGCTCCACGTGGCTGGTGACGTCCTCGATACCGCGCTCCTCGGCCGCCGTGACGACCGCGTCGATGGCCTCGCTCGCCGCCCCCTCGCTCTCGTCCTCGGCGGCCGTCGACCTGACGTCGAGGCCGAGCGCGTCGTCGTCGACGACCGACAGGACGTGTATCTGGGCGTCGAGGGCAGCCGCGAGGTCGAGGCCGTGTTCGGCCGCGTGCAGCGCCGTGTCGCTCCCGTCGGTCGGGAGCAGGATGGACTCGTAGGGAAACCGCAGCGAGTCGTCCTCTAGCAGACGGGCCGTGAGAACCGGCACGGACGAGAGGCGGACGACCTTCTCCGTGACGCTCCCGAGGAGATAGCGCGAGAGGTTTTGGCGCGCGTGGGTCGGCATCACCACGAGGTCGTAGTCGTAGCGCTCGGCGTACTCGACGATGGTGGGTGCGGGGTCGCCCTGGACCACGTCGGTCGTGTAGTCGACGCCGAGCGTGTCGAGCGTCGCAGCCACCTCCGAGACGACGGTCTCGCCCTCGCGAACCAGGGTGTCGACCACGTCTGTGTCGACCACGGTGACGCTGTCACGGCCCGTGTCGGCGACGTTCAACACGCGGAGATTCGCGTCGGCCCAGTGGGCGATTTCGGCGGCGTGGTGGACGACTGCGGTCGCCTCGGTGCTGTCGTCGACGGGGAGGAGGATGTCGTCGTACATGTGTGACTGCGCACACTACGGGGGGTGGCTACCTAAGGGTGTTCCACGTGACGGCCGACCGAACGGCTCGTTATCTCGGTTCGGTGGGACGATTCCGCGCCGTGGACGCGGGACTGTGGTATCGCCGGACCGGGTCGACCGACACGACTCATTAGCCATATCTCTCTGGGTTGATACTATTCGTATGTTCGTTCCACTGCAGGCGGATGGGTTCCCAACGACGCCCGACGCGTTCCTCGACCAGTACGGGCCCGGTATCGTCGACGTGGCGACGACCGTCGCGATATTCCTCGTCGCGTTCGCGGTGCTCTACGTCGTCGGCAAGTCCATTCTCGTCCGGTTGACCGAGCGGTCGCTCGAATCGCGCGGGTTCAAACCCGGTATCGTCAGTCTCGGCGCCAGTCTCGCGGGAATCGTCGCGCTCGTCGGTGCGCTCGCGCTCGGCGCGACCGTCGCCGGGTTCGGAACCGTCCTCGTCGCCTTCGCGACCCTCACGGGTGCGCTCGTCCTCGCCATCGGCTTTGCGACGCAGGACCTCGTCTCGAACTTCGTCGCGGGCGTGTTCATCCTGAAGGACGAACCCTTCCAGACCGGCGACTGGATCGAGTGGGACGGCAACGAGGGTGTCGTCCGCGAGATACAGCTCCGGGTGACGACGCTCGACACCTTCGACAACGAGATGATGACGGTCCCGAACAGCCAACTCGCCAACGCGGTGCTGGTCAACCCGGTCGGGAACGAGACGCTGCGCGTTTCCTACGGCTTCGGTATCAGCTACGACGACGACATCGGCCACGCCCAGTCCATCATCACCGACGTGGGGCGAAGCATCGAGGGTGTCCTCCCCGACCCCGAACCGTCGGCCCCGGTCGCCGACCTCGGTGACTCTGCGGTCGTGCTCTCCGGGCGCGTCTGGGTGAACCCGCGGGAGACGAGCGCCGCGGGCGTCCGCGCCCAGTTCGTCCAGGCAGTGAAAGAACGCTTCGACGCGGAGGGTATCTCGATGCCGTACCCGCACTCGGAACTCACGGGCGCGGTCTCGGTCACCTCACCGGCCGCCGACGTGGAGGCGTTCTGAGACGCGACCCGGCTCAGCACTCGAGGTCGGGTCCCATATCGACACCCGTGAACTCGAACCGGGCACCGCCCTCACTCCCCGTGGTGACGGTGAGGTCCCAGCCGTGTGCGTCGGCCACCCGGTTGACGATGGCCAACCCGAAACCGGTCCCGTTCTCGGCCGTCGAGTGCCCGGGTTCGAACACCGCTTCTCGCTGGTCTACCGGGATACCCGGGCCGTCGTCTTCGACGTAGAACCCGCAGTCGCCCAGGCGGCCGATACCGATGGTCACGCCGTCGTCGCCGTGCTTGACGCTGTCACCGGACTGTGTCCGGTTTCCAGTGGAACTCTGTTCGACGCTGTCACCGGACTGTGTTCGGTTGCTCGTCGAGCCGTGCTCGACGCTGTCACCGGCTTCGCCGGAGGCTCGTGGAGCACCGTGCTCCACGCTGTTCCGGAACAGGTTCTCGAAGACGTTCTGTACCCGGTCTCGGTCGCCACAGAGGCTGAATTCGTCGCGGAGGTCGAGTTTCGCACCATCCGTCTCGACCATCCGCCAGCACTGGCCGACGAGACTCGTTATCGGGACCGGCGTCGTCTCTCCCACCGTCTTCCCCTGCCTGGCGAGCGTCAACGTGTCGTCGATGATGGCCTGCATCCGGTCGAGGGAGTCGGCGACGGCGTCCAGATGGTCGTCCTCGTACTCCTCACGGAGGAACTCCAGGTGCAACCAGGCGATAGAGAGTGGGTTCCGGAGGTCGTGGGTGATGACGCCCGCGAACTCGTCGAGGCGTTCGTTCTGTCGCTCCAGCTCGCGTTCTCGCTCGACCCGCTCGGTCACGTCCCGGGCGGTCCCGATGATGCGTGTCACCTCGCCGTCGACTACGAGCGGGGCGAGTTTGGTCTGCCAGACGATGTTCCCCGCAGGCATCGGCAACTCCTCCTCGTAGGTGATCGGCGCTCTGGTCTCGAAACAGCGCCGGTAGTTCGCCTCGATGGTCGCGCCGACGTCCTCACCGAACGCTTCCCGGGGCGTCTGGCCGCGGAGTTCATCCGTCGACATTCCGCTGACGTGCTGGTGTCGTGGGTTGAGGCGTTCGAACCGGAACGTCACGTCGTGTGACGCCGTCGAACGGTCGGGGTCGGCAGTGTCGTCTGACTCCTCGGTGTCGACGTCGACCAGGAAGAGCGAGTCCTGTGCGTTCTCGAAGACCGTCTCGTACTCCTCCTTGACCGTCTTCAGTTCCTGCTCACGTCGCTTGCGGTCCGTGATGTCCCGGCTGATGCCCATGACGCCGGCCACTTCCCCGTCCTCGTCGTGATACGGGAACTTGTTGTCGAGGAAGACGTGTCGTTCGCCGTCGATGTACTGGACCGCTTCGAAGGAGTCGCTCTCGTTCGACCGCATGATACGTTCGTCGACCTCGCGAACGGTCCTCGCACTCGCCGGGTCGAACAGTTCCTCGTCGCGTTTCCCGAGTACCTCCTCCGGTGTCAGGTCGAAGAACGCGGCGGCGGCCTCGTTCATCCGCTGGTACTGCCCCTCGTCGTCTTTGATGTAGACCGCTTCCGAGGTGTTCTCGACGAGGGCGGTGAGTTGCTGGTTCACCCGTTCGAGTTCCTGTTCGTACGATTTCCGGTCGGAGATGTCCGTGAAGTATATCAAGAGTCCGTCTTCGTCGGGATAGATTCGCGCCTCGAACCACCGTTCGGCGGTGGTGCTGTATCGCTCGTACGAGCGCTGTTGCTGGGTTTCGAGGGCTTCGGTGATGCGGTCATCCGCGACCGAGCCTTCCTCGTCGGGAAACACGTCCCAGACGTACTCGCCGATGAGTTCGTCGCTGTCTCTCTCGAGTAACGATGCTGCCTGCTCGTTCACGTACGTGTACCGGAGGTCGGCGTCGAACGCCACCACTCCATCTGAGACCCGCTCGAGTGCATCACTCCGGACGATGTCGTCCCTCCTCGTTTCCCCACCGCGCATACGACCCCTTGGCGAAACAGTGTGATAACGACACTGGCTGTTCGACGAGACGACTCACGGTGACGGTCGTTCACCCCGACCATGGGCTGGTGTATCTATTAGCATTCCCATGACACGCTGTGTGTATGCCCAACACCCTACTTTCGGACTGCCCGGACTGTGCCAGCACGACCGAACTGGTGAACGGAATCGAACACTGCCCCGACTGCGACTGGTGGCCGACGCAGGGGAGCGATTAGCGTCCAGATATTTATGCCCGGAGGTCTCGTTCGTTCCGCCATGTTCGGCACGAGCGGTATTCGCGGTGAGTTCGGCACGGAAGTGACGTGTGACCTCGCGCTCTCGGTCGGTCGCGCGGTCGCGTCTGCAGGCTACGAGCACGTGGTCGTTGGCCGAGATGCCCGCGAGAGCGGGGAACCGCTCCAGCAGGCACTCGTCGCGGGACTCCGCGAACGCGGCACAGCCGTCGTCGACGTCGGCCTCGCGGCGACACCGACCGTGGCGCGGTCGATCGAACGCCACGACGCCGACGCGGGAGTCGTCATCACCGCCTCGCACAACCCGGCCCAGGACAACGGTATCAAGCTCTGGAACCCGTCGGGCCAGGCGTTCGACACCGACCAGCGAGCAGAGATAACCCGGCGGGTCCGCGAGGGGGAGGTCGTCGATGCACGCTGGGACTGCGTTGGCAGTATCGCGTCCGACGAGACGGCGGTCGCCGCACACGAGGCGGCCCTCCGCGATGCCGTCGACATCGACGGCGACCTGTCGGTCGTCGTGGACGTCGGGAACGGCACCGGCGGCCTCACGGCGTCGGTCCTTCACGACCTCGGCTGTGACGTCCAGACGCTCAACGCCCAGCCCGACGGCAGCTTCCCGGGCCGGCCCAGTGAACCGACCGCCGAGAACTGCGAGAGTCTGACCCGGCTGGTCGCGCAGACGGCCGACCTCGGCATCGCCCACGACGGGGACGCCGACCGCATGATGGCGGTCACCGAGGACGGCGAGTTCGTCCCCGGCGACGTGCTGTGGGCGCTGTTCGCCAGAGAGGCCGTGGGTGAGGGCGACCGGGTCGCAGCCCCACTTAACACCAGCCTCGCCGTCGACGATGCCCTCGAGCCACTCGGTGCGACGGTCGAGCACACGAAAGTGGGCGACGTGTACGTCGCGGAGGCCGCGACCGCTCCCGCGGTCGCCTTCGGTGGGGAACCCAGTGGTGCGTGGATCTGGCCGGACGAAACGCTGTGTCCCGACGGCCCGCTCGCGGCGTGTAAACTCGCCTCTCTCGTGGCAACGGCCGGGTCGCTCCGGGGACTCGTCGACGACATCGAGACGTACCCGATTCGCCGCGACAGCGTCGAGACGGACGAGAAGGCAGCGGTCATGGACGCCGTCGAGACGACGCTCCGTGAACGCTACGCCGAGGTGGACGACCGCGACGGTATCCGCGTCGACACCGACGACGGCTGGTTCCTCGTCCGCCCCAGTGGGACCCAGCCCCTCGTTCGAATCACGGCCGAGGCCCGGAGCGACGAGCGCGCCGACGACCTGTTCGAGCGGGCCCATCGGCTGGTCATGAACGCGACGACCGCGGCACCGGCCCAGGACTGATTTTCGGCCCGTTTCGGCGAGTCGGGGTTACGATTCTCTCGTCGCTCGGAAACCGGGCCGCCACCACGACCGGCCGTTCCTACCGCGTGCGGCATGTCTCCACGTTTACGGCCGGGCTAACCGTCTGATAACGATGCGATAAGCGAGTTACGCGGCGTGTAGTAATACTACCGCAGGTCGAAGCACGTACTGCCGGTGTTACACACTGGCGAGGTGGAATTCGTCGCTCATCACGCCGCATTACCCGACATCGCCCGGGAGTTGCCCACCTCCCGTCGGCGACCATCCACGCTCCGTCCCACCGGACGATGAGGATCTCCGTGTCGGCGTGGTTCCCAAACACCCCATCTTCGCGGCACCTCCGATTTTTCCGGCCGGTCGTCCGAGGCGTTCGCCGTCCAGTCTCGACACTACTTGACCTGGTCTGGATTATTCTCCACATAGTAATCCCTGCGCGTGGCGTGGGCGCCTAGCGAACACATGAACTGGGAGCCACTCCTGACACTCGCCGTCGCGCTCTGCTGTGTCTTCGCCATCAGCACGGCGGCGACGTCGCTGGAGTCGTCGGTGACGACCGACCCGGACGAGGTCATCGACCTCGACACCTCCGAGATTCCGATCGGCACCGACAGCGTGGTGAGCCTCAAGTCGCAGGTGCAGTCGGAGGGGACACCCGATACCTCGCAATCGTCGTCGACTGCCTCGAGTGACGGTGCGGAGGCGACCCAGCAGTCGAAGGTGACGGGCGATGGGACGGAGCAGACGAGTGCTGACGGTGGCGACGGGGATGCAACCGCCTCGGGCGGCACCAGCGGTTCGGATAGCGAGCAGGCTGCAGGTGGGGGGACACAGACGCAGAAACAGGGACTCGGTGCGGACGAGGAGACACGGCAGGGGCCCGGGACGAACGAGAGTCTACTCGATCGACTGCTCTCGCTGCTCGCGGCGCTTCTGGACCTGCTCCGGTCGCTCGCCCCGATGCTGGTCGGACTGGCACTGGTCGCGCTCGGCGTTCGCCATCGCGACCGACTCGTGGCGATGCTTCGCGACCGACTCGAACGGTGGGGTCTGCTCGACCCGGCGAGCGACGACGCGGCCGGTGAGCCGCCGACCGAAGCTGCACCGACGAACCAGGTCTCGGCGGCGTGGTACGAGTTCGTCGAGACACTCGGGCTCGGTGACGTTCGCTCGTGTGCACCGCGGGAGTGCGCCGAGGTCGCCCGGGCCGAGGGCGTCGACGAGGAGACCATCGACGCGCTCACGGAACCGTTCGAGGAGGTCCGGTATGGTGAGGCGCCGGTGACCGAGGACCGGCGACAGCGAGCCAGACGCGGTCTCGAGCGATTCCGGGCGCGCCACGACGGGGACCGTCGCGGGACCCAGTACCGCGGGGTCGGCCACGGCGGAGGTGACCGATGAACCGACGACGGCTTCTCACTGCCGTCCTGGGCCTGGCCGCACTCGTCGCCGGGGCCACCGCGCTCGGAAGCGACCTCGGTGCGCCCGTCGCCGACGCGCTGGTCGAGGCGCTCGGTAACGACTACCTCGTCGCGGCGGCCGTCGCCGGCCTCGGCATCCTCGTCGCCGTCCCGGTGTTGCTCTCGGCTCGCGCGAGCACGCTGGACCAGGCGACGATGCCGACACCGGAGGAGTCGCTCGCGATGCCGGCGCCGGGAGAGGCGTTCGACGACCTGCTCGATGCACGATTCGTCGTCGTTCCGCACGTCGAATCGGAGCGTCGGGAGACGGTGCGTGAGGAGTTGCGAGAGACCGCGGTCGACGTGGTCGCGAACGCGTCGGCGTCGAGTCGACGCGAGGCGACGGTGCGCGTCGAGGAGGGGACGTGGACCACCGACCAGACGGCCGCGAGGTTCCTCGCCGCTGACCGCGACGGTCACTCGATTTCTGCCCGGGTTCGCGCACTTGCACGAGGTGACTCACTGTTCCAGCACCGTGCCCGGCGGACCGCTCGAACCATCGTCGAACACGCCGACACCGGAGGGAACACCCGATGAGCCAGCGCCGAACGACCCGACGGTGGCGTGGAATCGTCGCCATCGCGCTCGTGGCGACGGCCGTGGGCGTCGTCGCCGACCGGCCCGACGTACTCCTGTTGTCGCTGCTCGGCGTCGCCTACGCGACGTATCCCCGGCTCACCTCGCCGCCGGAGCCGAGTCTCGACATCGAGCGACGGCTGAGCGACGACGACCCGGACCACGGCGACCCGGTCGAGGTGACAGTCACGGTCACCAACACCGGGGAGCGCTCGCTCCCTGACCTGCGGCTGGTCGACGGCGTCCCCCCGATGCTGACCGTGACCGACGGGATGGCCCGCCACGGTGCGAGCCTCCGGTCCGGTGGTTCGACGACGTTCTCGTACACCGTCGAGGCCAAGCGCGGGACACACCCCTTCGATCCGGCGACCGTCGTGTCGCGCGACCTCAGCGGCGAGCACGAGACCGAGACGACGGTCGCCGCCTCGACCGAAATCGACTGCACGGGTGGTGTCGACGGCGTGACGGCCCGGTCGCAGACGCTCCCCCGAAACGGGCAGGTCACCGCCGACCGGGGCGGCAGCGGTATCGAGTTCCACCGGACGCGAGAGTACCAGCGCGGTGACCCGATGAACCGTATCGACTGGAACCGGTACGCGCGGACGGGCGAGCTCTCGACGACCGAGTTCCGAACGGAACAGGCCGCGAGCATCGTCTGTCTGGTCGACGCCCGAGTGTCGTCGTACCGGTCTCTCCCTGGCGAACCCCACGCCGTCGCGCTGTGTACGTCCGCGGCCGAACAGCTCGTCTCGGCGTTCGCCGCCGACCGGAACCAGGTCGGCGTCGCAGCCTTCTACGACGACCTCGTCTGGCACCCGACCGGGATGGGGCCGAACCACCGTGCCAGCATCCAGCAGCTGCTGGCGACCCACGAAGCGTTCTCGTCCCAGCAGCCGACGGCGGGGTCCGACACGACGGACCTCCTGACCGACCTGCGCCACCGGCTCACCGAGCGGACCCAGCTGGTGTTGCTCTCGCCGCTGTGTGACGACGAGATAGTCGAGGCGGCGCGCCGGCTCGACGAGTACGGGCACGCTGTCACGGTCGTCACGCCTGACGTGACCGCTGGGGAGACGCTCGGTCAGCAGCTCGCGACGGTGCAACGCGAGGCGCGAGTCAGGACGCTTCGGGGGTCCGGTATCCCGACCATCGAGTGGCAGAGCGACGAACCGCTCGAGGCCGCTCTCGCGAGCGAGCAGGCCGCCAGCGTCCAGAGAGGTGCCCCGGCGTGAGGAGCGACACGACGACGACGACACCGGTTTCGGTGACGTATCGCCCGACGCTCTTGAGCACGGTCGTGGCCGTGGTCGCCGCACTCGGCAGCCTCTCGTCGCTCGGCGTGGCCCGCGACTCGACGATGCTGCTCGGGGCCGGCGGCGTTGCCCTCGTGACTGTTGGACTCTGGGTCGCGTGGCGATGGACCCGGCTGCTCGGCCTGGTCGTCGGCAGTCTCGGCGTCCTGCTCGTCGGTGCAGCCATCGTGTTCGCGTGGACTGGCGTCGACAGGGCGACCGTGTTCGCGACCGTCGTCCCGGCTCTCGTCGGCGCGCTCCTCGTCACCATCGCGCTCGCGCCCGGTCGTGGCCGGCGCACCCGGACGCTCCTCAAGGTCGGCAGCGGTTTCGTCTTCCTGGCCGTGCTGGTCGCTGGCGTCACCAGGCAGGCGTCGTTCGACGCGTTGTTGCTCGCAGGCGTGGCCGCCGTTCTCGCCTGGGACGCGGGCGAGACCGCGGTCAACGTCGGGGAACAACTCGGTCAGGAGCCGACCACGTGGCCGGTCGAGTCGGTCCACCTGCTCGGCACCGCACTGGTCGGTGCCATCACGGTCGGGGTCGGGAGGGTCGCCCGGGGACTGGGGACGCCCGGTCTCCCGCTCACGCAGTTCGCGCTCTTGCTGGTCGCGATCGTCGTGCTGACGGCCGCACTGCACGAGTGACCCGTCGCGCCGTTCCGGAACGGAGGCTACCTGTTGCTCCCGTCCGTGTGCCCGCCTCGTGTATGGACGGTCTGTTCGAGCCGGTGGAACCGAAGAAAACCACGTCACTGCGGTCCGAACAGAGACAGTCGTCGTCGCCGCTGACGGATTCGACCGATGCTCTGCTGACCGTCTCCCCGGGTTCGCGCGTTGGGTCGGTCAGTCGCCGTGCCTGGTCCCTGCCGAGGCGCGTTCCTCACGATTCACCCGCGGCACGGGCACCTCGTCCAGCACGTCCTCGACCACAGCCGCCTTCGTCACGTCGTTCACCCGCGCGTCCGGCGTGAGCACGAGTCGGTGGTCGAGTACGGGGTGGGCGACCGCCTTCACGTCGTCGGGAATCACGTAGTTCCGTCCGGAGAGTGCGGCCCACGAACGAGCCATCTCGTACAGCCGGACCGACCCGCGAGGGGAGACGCCGACGGTCACTCGTGGGTCGTCCCGCGTCGCTTCGACCAGTTCGACGACGTACCGGGCGACGTCTTCGGTGACGTCGACCTGCTCCGGCACCGCCTGCATCGCTCGAAGATCGTCGGCCGCGATGGCCTGCTGTGCCTGCGGTGCCTGTTCGTCTCGTTCCCCGCGACGCATGAGCATCTCCACGCCACCGTCGGTCTCGGGGTAGCCGAGGCTCGTCTTCACGAGGAAGCGGTCCTGCTGGGCCTCCGGGAGCGGGAACGTCCCCTCGCCCTGTTCGACGGGGTTCTGGGTCGCGATGACGAAGAACGGGTCTGGGAGTTCCCACGTCTCCCCGTCGACGGTCACCTGCTTCTCTTCCATCGCTTCGAGGAGCGCGGCCTGGGTCTTGGGCGAGGCGCGGTTGATCTCGTCGGCGAGGACGATGTTCGCGAAGATGGGCCCCTCGTTGAACTCGAACTCGCCCGTCTGCTCGTTGTACACGTAGGTCCCCGTCACGTCCGCGGGCAGGAGGTCGGGCGTGAACTGCACGCGGGAGAACGACAGGCCGAGCGCGGCGGCGAAACTCTGTGCGGTGAGGGTCTTTCCGGTCCCCGGCACGTCTTCGAGGAGGACGTGCCCCCGGGAGACGATACCGGTGAATATCGTCTCGAGAACGGTCTGGTCGGCGATGACGGCACGTGATACCTCCGCGAGGACGTCGTCTGCGACGCGGCCCGTTTGCTCGACGTTCATGGGACTGGCTACTCGACGACCCCTTCTTACTATTCGACTCCTACGGCTGGCGCTCGCGAGAGAAACGCGTCGCTTTCTGGGTAGTGATGGACCCTAGTCGGCGCTTACTCGGCGTGCGATGGTCGTCACCCCGAGAGAGGCCCGACGACGAGTCCAGTCCGACGAGGGGGAGTCAGTCGGTGATTCTGACCTCGTTTTCGACCCGGTAGACGTATCCACGCATCTCCAGCAGTTCGAGCGTGTCGACGGCGTCGGCCCGCGAGAATCCCTCGTCTACGAGCACGTCACGGGCGTCGGCTTCGTGTATTCCGGGTCGGTCGTCGGGAATCGCGTCGGCGAGGACGTCGAGAGAATCCTCGGCGTACGGTGGAATCGGAGTCTCCTCACCTTCCATAGGGGAATTTCTTGATTCCGTATTCAGGTCGAACCCACATAGAGGTACTGCCGGGTTCGGGTGTCGTGCACGGGCCGCCCGGGACCGGACCGCGAGTCGACCCCGGTCCAGCGCGACCAGCTGAGAAGCCGGTTCCGGTGAGCCATCCGTTAGCCGTGACCTACCACCGGTACCACGACCGTGACGTCCGAAACCCCGTCCCGGGTCGTCACGGTCAGGTCGACCGCGACCGCGAGGACGGTCGTCTCGCCGGCACGTTCCTGGACGACGACGCCGTCGGACGCGGCACAGTCGCCGAACTGCCGCCGTGGGCCAGACGGACACCCGGTCGCGGCCCACGCGGTCGCCGCGGTCCGGTTGTAGGCGACCTCGTAGGCGATAACGTCGGCCACTTGCGAGGCTTCGAGCGTCTCGAACCGCGGCTGGAGGTCGCTCCGAACCTGCGCAACGGCGGCCTCGCGGTCTGCCCACGGTCGTCCGGTCGCGTCGCTGCCAGCCTCGTGGACGGCGCGTTCCAGCACGCCCACGCCGTCGTGGACCGGCGTGCCGGACTCGGCGGTCGCGACGACGTCGGGGTGGGCCCCGAGTTGCAGGTACGCGAGTGCGAGTGGGAGCAGGGCGATGGCGAGGACGCCTGCGGCTGCCAGCACGAGTTGACCGCGACCGTGTCCCTCTCCGGTTCCGCCCCGCCTCACACGTACCACACCCGTATCGTCACGTCGCCGTTGCCAGTTGGGACCGTCGCGACGCCCACCGGAACACCGGCTGGTGCGCGATAGCCGACGGCTCCGTGTGGTGTCTCGACCCGGTAGAGCAGGTTCTCGGGGAGGATGCGGTCGACGCGGCGGTCGAGCGCGTCCCTCTCCCGGGTGAACGACGCTGCGGACGCAGCGACCTCGGAGAGCCGCGTCGACCCGCCGTGACGGGGTGGCTCACCAGCCAGCACGCTCGCCGCGTCGCTGGCGTACGCGTCGAGCTGTGCCTGTCCGGCGTTCGCGTCCGCGAGGGGAAACGCGAACATGGTCACGACGCCGAGGACGAGCAACACGCCGATACCGGCCTCGATGGCCGGTAACGAGAGTTGGCCGCGCCCGTTACGACAGCCCCGCTCTCCCTCACGCATCGACGGTCACCACCAGCACGGCCTTCGTGGTCTGGGTCGGGTAGTAGGTCAGGTCGACGCTCCCGGGCTGGAGCGCCCCCGTGGCGTCGAACGCGACGGTCGTCGTCTCGAAGCGAGAGACGGGGACTGTGACGGTCCCGCGAATCCCGCCGGGGTCGTGGAGGACCACGCGGTCGTTCGCCCGGACCGTCGTGACGGTCACCCCCGTCGGTGGCGTGACCTGCAGGGTGACGCGGTCGGTCCGCCGTGGGAGCGTAACTGCCCCGTCAGCGGTCAGGTTCGGTGTCATCGCCACGCTCGTCTCGCGCTCGACGAGGACGATACGGCGCATGGTCGTTCCGCCTGTCACGTCACCCGTCTCGACGAGGGTTCGGTCGCCCAGTCGAACCCGGACGTCGTGGCCGTCGGTGGCGGGAAACTGACGGGAGAGCGCGGCCGTGTCGAGCGAGTGGACGGCGGCCGCGTCCAGCACGTTCGCCCGGGTCGTGAGTGCACCGTCGGCGGCGACGAGTCGGTTCGACAGCGAGACGGCGAGGCGGCGCTCGCCCGGGTCGCGGTCCGCGCCCGAGAGCGCACCGTCGGCGACGACGAGGGCCACGCCGAGGACCGCCGTGAGGGCGAGCAGTGCGATACCGAGGGCGACGAGGTTGGCCTGGGCACGGGTGCGACTCCGCGGTGGCAGTGCCCTCATCGCTCGTCACCTCGTTCGAGACGAACGAGAACGCCGTCGGAGTCGGGGGCGGGCACGACCACCACCACGGTGGGGGCCGAACTCGACCAGTTTCCCTCCACCCGGGCAACGTGGTCGGGGAGGGCGAGCGTCACCGCGCTCGTCACTCGATGGTCGGGATGAATCAGCACGAGGCGACTTCCATCGGTCTGGACCTCGTACGGTTTCCCGCGAATCGTCCGCGGGAGGTCGACGGTCCTGTGGACCGCGACGTGCGACGCGTTCGGCGGAACCGCGGCCTCGACCCGCTGGGCGACCCCCGAGAGGGTCCGGTCTGCGACCTCGTCGCCGGTCGCCGCCCGGTAGTCCGGGACGACGCCCGCATAGAGGGTCGTGGTGAGCAAACCGAGGTACAACAGGACGACGCTGGTCTCCATCACCTTCCCGACGACGGGCGACAGGCCGCGGCCGGTTCCGCGGGTGCTGGTGGTGCCGAACAGGTCCCTCATTCGCCCACCTCCAGTTTCATGTCGTGGACGACGAGGTAGAGCGTCCGCTCGCCGGGGAACGTCGCGACGACGCTCTCGGTGCCGTCACCGTCGAGGTCGCGACTGGTCACGGTCGCGCCGAGGGACTCGAAGTAGTCGCGCCACGCGGCCGGTGTCGTGGTCTCGATGGCGAGGCGGTACTCGTCGTCGCGGAGTTGCCGCCGGTCGTGCGAGACGTTCGTCCGGAGGTCGACGGGGTGGCCCGCGAGGCTCATCGCGGCGGTCTCGTCGAGCGTGGCGACGCCGACGACGAGGACGTTGCCACCTGCGCTCGCGACCACAGGTGGGTCGCGGGCCAGCCGAGCACCGGGGCCGTCCCCGCGGACGATGGCACCGGCTAGAAACGCGACGCGGTGACTGCCGGTCTCGTACACCAGTGCGTCCGCTTCGACGGTGGCGACGGTCGCCGAGTCGTTCAGCACGCGGACGGTCCGTGGCACGGTCCGGAGGGTGCCGTCGGTCGCCCGGATGCGCCCGACGTGGCTCCCCGTGACCTCGACCGGCCGGAGTGCGCTATCCATCCCGTCGCTGACCCGACTGGCGTCGGCTGCCGCCGCGCCGTTCTCGACGGCGAGTCCGATACTCGCGGTGAGGGCACCGAGCGCGAGGACGGTGATACCGAGCAAGAGCGCGACGCCGATGACCGAGGACTGGGCCCGCGTCGTCCGTTCCGTACCTCTCATACCATCCCAACCCCGCGGAACACGACGTGGGCGACGAGGACGAGGCCGCCGGAGTGGAGCAAGGCGTCGTACCAGCCGCGGTTCGCCATCCCGGCGAACCAGCCGCTGGCGAGCATCGTCGCCTGGGTGACGACGTAAAAGCGGAAGTGCTCGCGGTCGACCTGCACCGCGTTCGGGTCGAGTGCGAATCCGGTACCCGGCGTCGAGACGGCCGAGAGCTGGGCGAAGCTGTCCAGCACGTAGCTGTTGACGGCGATCATGATACCGACGATGAGGAGCGCGACGGTCCAGCCGACCGCGACGTACACGAGCATCGCGTTCTGAAGCGCCTTCTTCTCGTGGTAGAGTCGGCCGACCTCGGTCTGGAGCGTGTCGAAGACGGTCTCCACGTCGCTGCCGGCGTCGAGCGCGCCCGTGACGAGCCCCATGGTCTGCTCGGCCAGCGGTGTGCCGACGCGGTCGACGAATCGCGCCAGCGCCTGCGCCCGGAGGTCGCCGTGTCTGGTGGTGAGGTTCGCGTTGAACGCGAGGTCGGCCACGTCGGCGTCGAGTGCACCCAGGTCCACGTCACGGGCGACGAGTGTCACCGATTCGGCGAACGGTCGCCCGAGTGCGATGTGGCCCGAGATGGCGTGGACGAAGTCCTTTATCTCACGGTCTTTGGCGTCGTCGACCCCGGCGCGGCGCATCGCGACCGAACCGACCGGGAGGGCGTAGGCGACGTAGCCGAGGAGCACGGCCGACAGCGGGTGTTCACCCGCGACGAAGACGACCAGGGCGAACAGGAGCGAGGGGAGTAGCCAGACGACTGCGGCGCTGGCGGGGTTCGACGTCGCGGTCGCGAGTGTCCCGATGACCCCCGGCGGTCGGCAGTAGGACGGGACACCGTTCGGCGGGCGAAGGTGGCCGACGAGACTGGCCGCACACCAGCCCACGACCAGGACGAACAGGGCCGACCCGTAGACGATGAGCTGGCGCGGCGTCACCGGTCCCAGCGGCGTCGGTGTCGGCTGGTTCAACCCGGGCGTCAGCACGCTCATCACGGTCAGGACGATGACGAGCAACGCGGGGAGGACGAGCAGGACGATGAACAGCTCCGCGAGGAGTTCGAGAAAGCCCTCCGCCCGGTCACGGTCACGGGTCTGGCGATGGCCGAGCATCCGGGCTTCCATCCGGAGGTAACTGGTCAACTCGGCGGTCCCCTGGTCGGCGTGCTCACGAAACTTCAACAGGAAGGGAGCCAGCGCGTCGCGAGAGGGCGTGTCCCGGGCGACGAGTCGCAACCCGGCGTCGAGGCTCCCGGTGAGCGCCGTCTTGTTCAGCACGGTGCGGGCGGCGACGGCCGTTTCCCCGTATGCTTCCCGATTGTCGGCGACCTTCCGGAGCATCGCACGCTGGTCGTCGCTCCCCGTCGAGAGCGCCCGGAGGTACCGGACCGCGCCGGGCAACGTGCGCTCGATGTCGCTCCGGCGGGCCGCGGCGACCCACCGGAGGTAGCGGCCGCCCACCAGTCGCGTGGTCCACTTGCCGGTGAGCCCGAGTGCGCCACCGACACCGGCTGCCAGCACGAGTGGCGGCAACGTCGGGACCGCGCCCGGGGCGAGTATCGGGGCCCCTGCGGCGAGGAAGTCGACGACGGTCGTCACGGGGTGCTCGCCCAGTGTCAGGGTGAGCCAGCCGCCGAAGACCGCACCGGCGATGCCGACCAGCCACGACAGCGCGTACACCCGAGAGACGTAGAGGTCGAACGGCACGTCGATAGCCGTCGCACGGTAGTGTTTCCGGTCGGCGTCGTGCCGTCGCCGGTCGGCGTGCCGGGAGAACAGCGCGTAACAGAGACGGTCGAGGAGGGAGTCACGGTCGCCGACGAGGGCCGGTCGCTCGGTGTCTGTCGTGGTCGCGTCCGTGGACGGTCTGGAGGACACCGTTTCCGCGACGCTCGACTGGCTCACGTCTCCCTCCGCCCGCGGATGCGTTCGACCGTCGCAGCCTCGTCCGTCTGGAGGTCACAGAGAAACCCGAACAGGTCGTCGAAGTCGTCGATGCCCGCCCTGACGAGGTATTGGACGTAGCGATGCTTCCGGTGGAACTCGTCCTCGACCGCTTGCGGAGGTCGGTCGGTGCGGTCGGCCAGTGCGTCGAAAGTGCAGAGGTCGGTCCGCTCGGCGTCACCGTCGTGCAGGTCCGGGTGACTGTAGCCGAACTCGAACCCGCCCTCGACGGTTCGCTCGAACACGCTGTTCCAGTACACCGCGGTTCCGGTCTTCTCGACCACGCCACAGCGCCCCCGGCAGTCCTCGTACTGCTCGGCGGTGACGAACTCGATAGCCTCGCCGACGTACCGCTCGCCCTCGACGTGTCTCGGGAAGACGACGAGGTCGAGTTCACGGAGGAGATACGGCGGCAGGCCCTGCTCGACGACGCGGTTGACGAGTTTCTCGACGTTCTGGGCGTGGACGGTCCCCAGCAGGCCGTGGCCAGTCGCCAGACTCTCGGCGAAGGTCGCGAACGAGGCGGGGGTGTTGATCTCGGCGATGACCTCCACGTCCGGATTCAGGTAGTTCGCCTCGGTCATCAGGTCGGCCATCGTGACCGCCTTGAACTCGTCCTCGTGGTCCCGCGTGGTCAGCGAGACGCCCGTCTCGTGCGGGAGTCTGACCTCCCGGGACCCCTCGTCGATGCTGATGGGGCGGTCGTCGTAGGCGACGAAGGGCATGTGCGCGTTCATGAGGGTCGTCTTTCCGACCCCGGTCGGACCCGCGAAGAGCACGACGCCGTGGTGTTCGTACAGCATCCAGAGCAGGGTGACCAGGTCGGCGGTCATCGACCCGCCGGAGACGAGGTCGACCGGCGTGAGGGCATCGGGAGCCTGTTTTCGGATGGAGATGTGTGGGCCGTCCTCGGAGATGACCGGCAGCGCGACCGCACACCGGATGGTCACGTCCTCGTCGACCTCTCGTGGTCGCAGGTTCACCTTCGCGGACGGGTTCGACGCGCTGAGTTCGACGCCGTCGGCGGCCGCCAGTTGCGTGACGACGTTGACGAACGCGGCCTCCTCCTCGAAGACGAGGTTCGTGGGGACACGGCCGTCGTGGCCGAGTTCGGTTCGCGGGACGACCTTCACGCGCTCACCGACCCGGTTCGCCTCGATGTCTTCGAGGTTCGGGTCCCGGATGGGCACGGTGAGCTGGCCCTGCCCGACGTAGTCGCGCAGCACGTAGTAGACGAGGTCGGCCAGTCGCGCCTCGTCGTAGCGCCCGTCGACCGGTGGCACGCCGACCCCCGCATCCGCCAGCGCCTCGCGGACGCGGTGACCGGTCGCGTCGAGCCAGGCGCTCGCGTTCGCGGCCGTGAGCTGTCGGGAGAGGAACCGTTCGGCCTGGTCGCGCACGACGACCGCGCTGTCGTCGACGACCTGCGAGACGTTCGTCTCCCAGATACGGTCCTTGCAGGCCTGGATGAGTGCTTCGTCACCCGGCAGGAGGCCCGGCTCGAGGACGGCGTACTTCGTCGCGAACACGTCGGAGCCGATGAGGTTCTCCCGGTAGAGCACCACGGGAACCTCGAACCCGCGGAAGTCCACGGTGTAGGTCGCGAGACGCTCACTCGCGAACCGGTCGAGGTGCGGGACAGACGACGGCAGGTCTGTCGTCGCCGGGGCGAAGTCGGTCGTGTGAACCGCCAACCAGTCGCCGCTGGGGTCGGCGACCTCGATACTGTCGTCCATCGCCAGCGGGGTGAGTTCGCCCAGACAGGCGACGTCTCGCCGAACGTGGTACCGGAGCCGACGTTCAGCGGCGGCGGTGCCGGTCAGTAGCCGGTCGAGGACACGCTCGTACTTCTCGCGAAAGCCTGTCCGCATCCGGCTCGCGGTCCCTTCACGGGTCCGGGGGAGGCGCAGGTTCGCACCACCGAAGTGGGTTCGAATCCGGTCGAGCACCGCGTCGTCCGTCTCGGTCAGCGACGGCTCGCGGACCCGGTAGTGGAATCCCTCGTCCGTCTCGCGAATCGTCGCGACGGTCTCGGGGCCGAGTGAGTACTGTGCCCGGACGTCGGGTGCGTACCAGGCGTCGGCGTCCCCCGGGGGAATCGGCGGCGGGACGGTCCCGCTGTCGTCGTGCGACGCCGTCGCCCCCGGTCCGTCGGGGAGTTCGAGCGCCGGGGCGTCGGTCATGCAAAATAATTGCATCAGAATAGTATTTAAAATCTAAGAAAACATGGCGAGAATATCGCGGGGCTCGAAACAGTCGCGGCGGTACAGCCCGGTGCTCAGACGAACCGACCCGCCTCGAACTCGCCCGTACCACGGTCGAAGTCGAGTCCGATTTCGGCCGAGGAACTGCGGAACTCGTTCGCGTCTGACTGGAAGTCGATACCGAAGTCGCGCAACTCCAGGTCGTCGACGCCGTCGAAATCGAGTCGGAGCGACCCACGGACCTCGACCGCTCGTCCCTTCGTCTCGAAGTCGAAGAACTCGCCGCGGTACTCGACGTCGTTTCCACCGTCGTCCTCGAAGTCGAGCGGTGCCGCGTCGACGGTCAGTTCGTAGTGACCGTCGTCGAACTCCGCCTCGATGTACTCCCCGGCGAGAGCGAGCCGGAAGTCGATGGCGTCGCCGTCGCGTTCGAGTTCGAGGTAGTCGAGGTCGCTCCCGGGGCGGCCGATACGTTCGAGTTCGAAGAAGGCCTCACTCGGTCGTTCCCGGCAGCGGGTGAACGGGTCGTCGAACTCGACCTCGTCGCCGTTCGTCTCGAAGCTGGTGCCGGAGACGGGGTCGTCGAACTCGACGTTTCCGTCCGCGTCGCGCTCGAAATCCAGTCTGACCATGCCTGTCGTGTTGAACTGTAGCGGTTCCACCACGCCGTTCCCGACCTGGTTCGCGCCTGCTCCCGTCGGTCGACTCCCCGGTCGACTCAGCTCGTTCCGTCCGACGTTCCCACCGATGACACCGACGGAGAGCGCCACGAGGCCGCTCCCGACCGCCGCCAGATACTGCCGTCGCTGAATCGCTGCCATAGTCCCCAGTTTACTGATTCGTCCCGGAGGGCATAGGTCGTCTCGAACGGGGTGGTAGCACGCCTACCCGGCGGTTCGGAGGTCTCGCTGGCGGCAGTTGGTCGCGCACCCGTGACCGTGGCTCTTCACTGCAGTTCGGCGTCCACCAGTGCCGCGTTCAGGTCGTCGCGGACGCGCTCGCCCATCTCGCGGTCTCCCGCCGTCGTCACGACCCGGTTCTCCTGGACGCTGGAGCCGTCACGAATCAGCAGGCGGACGTTCCCGTTCCCGTCCGCACGAGTCACCTTCGCCCCGACGCTCGCCTGCGAACTGGAGCCGCCGGCCTCGATAGGGCCGGGGACGACCTTCTTGACGTGGGGGTGTTCGGCGACCGTTCGGATGGTCCGCTGGCCGGTTCGCCCGCCGATGAGCGTCGAGTGCGACCCGCCGATCTTCTCGCGTGGCGCGAGGTCGACGACCTCCAGTGCAGGTTCACCGAGGCGGTCGAGGACCGCCGAGACGGGGTCCTCGTCGCTGACGCGATAGAACTCGTGGTGGAGCTGGGCACGGGCCTCACGGATGACCGACCGCTCCCCGGCGGCGTACACCGTCTCCGGTCGTTTGCGACGAATCTCGTCGGCCACCTTGCCGGCGTAGTTGCGCAACTCGACGACACCCGTCTCGTCGCCGTCTTCGGGCACGGTCGTCACGGTCGTCTCGCCGACGACGTCCTCGCCGTCGAGGAAAGTCAGCGTCGTCCGTTCGCGGGCGCAGTCGGCCACGACTGCGTCGCAGTTGGCAGTGTGGCAGGTGAGACAGTAGTCTCCCGGCTTCTCGAGCGCCGTCGCACACTGCCCGCATTGCATGGACGTAGCTATCGAGTAGCCGGGGAAAAGCGGTGCGGTTCTCGCAGTCCACGAGTTGAAGTGCCAGGACGGGACCACGACGGGTGTGCTCTGAGTAGCACCGGCAGGCGTCCCGCGGTCGTGCGACGCAGCGCCCGTCGGACCGCAGCGCGTCGCCTGCTTGCCCTTGCAACAGCCGTCTGTCGGACTGCTGGCTCAGCCCAGGTCCAGCGGGTCGGCCTTGAGGTACTCCCGGAGCACGACGGTCGCGTAGGACCCCTTCGGCAACGTGAACGAGAACGTGAGCGGTTCGCTGTCGACGGACAGATCCGTCCCGACGAGGATGGCCCGCCGCGTCCCGGCGCTGTAGAACTCCCCCGGCAGGTCGAAGTCGCCCGGTTCGAGGTCGAGGTCGTCGAGGACTTCGCGCTCGATTTCGCCTGGTTCTCCCTCGCCGAGTTCCGTCTCCGTCCCGACCAGCGGCGCGGTCACGAACGCCCGGCCGCGCTCGCAGTGGCGCGCGATGGTGTCCACGCGCTTCTCGGTCACCCGCTGGAGTCGGTCGGTGTCCGGGAGCGCCAGGTCTGCCGGGCCGTCGCGGTCCGCGAAGCAGACCACGTCGCCAGCCACCGGCTTCGTGAACGGGAGTCCACGTTCGAGGCGCGTGCTCAGCATCAGGTTGTACGCGTACGACTGCGCGGCGTGGACGAACAGCGCCTGCAGGTTCTCGGGGAGTACTTCGAGGGCTTCGCGGAAATCCTCGGGCTCGCTCCCACCGTTCTCGACGAGCACGTGGAGCATCGAGCGCTCGTAGCGCAGCCGATGCGGGAAGGCGTCCAGTGCGGCCTGCCAGTCCTCGGTCTCGTCGACGAGCCGGCGCGCCTCCTGTGTCCCCTCGGGCTCTTCGTCGTCGGGACTCCCGAGGTACGCCATCACCGCTCCCTTCCAGTCGTCGCGAGCGATTGCCAGCCCGACCTCGTGGGTCACCGGCCGCTTGCTGCCGAAGCGTTGCTGGCCGAAGAAGTTCGGGACCGCCACGTCACCGTCGCCGAACTCGCGCAGTTCGTCGGTGATGGTCGCGGCGTTCTCGGGCGTATCGGCGTCCGAGACGGTTATCTCGAACTCGTTGCCGACGAGGTCACCGAACATGAGCGCCCGCCCGGCGCGACCGACGACCTCCAGGTCGACCCCGTTCAGGTCGGGCAGGTCGGCCGGGTCGACGTCCTGCAGCGTGAACAGCTGCGTCGTCACGGCGTGTTTGTCCTTCGTGCCGGCCCACGAGACCCGGCCGCGGCTCATCTCCAGGTCGTTCGCGAGCTGGCGCGCGAAGTCGTTGGTGTCCCAGCCGTGCAGCGTCGCCCGCACCACGAGGTACGGGTAGTCGCTGGACGGGGCGTCGACCGGTTCGGCGTCGAACGCCTCGACCTCGCGGACCCGGAAGTCGCGGTCGCGGTCGCGCAGGTGCCCGCCGACCCCGTCGGCGTCGCTCACGTAGTACTCCATGCCGACCGCTCGTTCGCGTGGGTGTGCGTCTCGCATCAGGCACCACCCGCGATGAATCGCGTCACGAGCGGGTGTTCGCCCGGCCGGGAATAAGGGATTTCGTTCGGCGTCCGTCGAACTCAGTACAGCGAGAGGTCGCCGGTCACGCGGTCGACGAGGTCGTCGTCGGCCGGCCCGACAGCGAGCGCCGTGACCGTTCCGGGGTCGAGTTGCGTGTGGCCCGCGTCGCGGATGATGGCGTGGGGGATGCCCTCGCGTTCGGCCCTGTCGGCGAGTTCGAACAGTTCGCGCTCGCCGCTGGCCTTGAGGACGACCTTCTTCTGACCCGAGCCCTTCCACTCGTTCCGGGCTTTGCGGCCGGCGTCCTCGTAGGCCGACAGCGACGCGTGGGCGACCTGTGCGGCGAGCTTGCCTTTCCCCATTCCGATGTCGGTCCGCGCGACGATGGCCTGCTTCATGGCCGTAGCGTCGGCCGGTTCGGATAAAACGGTGGCTATTCCGCGGCCAAGAGGTCGTGTTCTGCGAGGTACGGGCGCGAGAGCGCCTCGGACCGGATGAGCAAGGAGACGAGTCCCTCACGCGTTCCAGCCTCGGCACCACCGCCGATGACGAACACGCCGTGGCGGGCCGCGATGTCGAAGCGATAGAAGCGGCCCTGGTCGGCGATTCGGTCGGCCAGCTTGCTCGCCTGTGAGTCGTTCTCCATCCGGAACACGCCGACCTGGAATCTGGACTCCTCACCCTCGTACGTCGCGAGCTGACCGGCGTTCGCGCCGACGCTGGAGCCGGTGCTCCTGAGTTCCGTGATGTCGAGGTGGCCCGGCGGTTTCGGGAGGACGGCCCGCGGTGGGTCGTCCTCGTTCGGTTTCAGGGCGACGCCGCCGTTCGATGTCTCGGTGCTCCCACGGAGTTCGCTTTCGAGGTCCGAACAACCGGCGACGCTTGCGGTCAGGGCTGCGGCCACCGCTTGCACGAAGCGTCGTCGTCGCATCGGGTGATTCTCGTCGCCTCGGCCGCTTAATGGTTCGCAGCGTATCGAACCGTGAGTCGACCGTCGACACCGATTCTCATCAGAAAATATTTGTAACAATAGTGTCGGGTTTGCGTATGTCCCTCCGCGACCTGCTGGTCGACCCCGCTGGCTTCTTCGAACCGGACGGTCCCGGCCGCAGCCTCGGCACCGCAGTCCTCGTCGTCGTCCTCGTCTCGCTCGTGGTGACCGGAGCCGCCGGCGCGATGCTGTACACTGCCTCAACCTCTATCACCGGGACCGTCACCGTCGACAACCCCGAGCGCCCGCCCGAGTTCTTCTGCTCCGACGACTCGCCGGCCGGTGAGGATGGGTCGGTCACCGACGGCTGTGACCAGCCCGAGACTATCGAACGGGACGCAGGCGCGCTGTTCTGGGAGGTCGCTGCCGGCCAACTCCCGGTCGTCTTCGTCGGCCTCCTGCTCGCGTGGCCGATACTCGGCGTCGTGTTGCACGTGCTCTCCGCGTTCGGCGGCGGCGACGGGAGCCTCGGCCAGACGCTCGCGGTCACGGGATGGGGGTTCGTCCCGACCGCCATCGGCGCGGTGATTGGTGCCCTCGCCATCTCGGTCGTACTCGCCGGGATGACCTTCCAGTTGTCCGACCCGCAGTCGTTCATCGGTGAGTTCCGGGCGGTGTTCGGTGGTCCCGTCGGTGTCGTGTTGCTCGTGCTCCGACTGGGGACAGCCGCCTGGCAGGCCGTCATCTGGGGGTACGGCCTCGAACGCGCCCGGAACGTCTCCCGGACTGCGGGCTTTGCCGCGGCCGCGCTCGTCGCTGGCGGGGTGTTCCTGAGTTCGCTCTGACGCCTGCCAGCCCGGACCGGGAGCTTTTACCTGACCCACCGGCATTCTCCGGCCATGATACTGTCGGACGGCGATATCCTCCGCCGACTGGAGGCTGGCGACCTCGCCATCGAACCACTGGACGACATCGAGTTGCAGGTACAGCCCGCGAGCGTGGACCTGCGGCTGGGACGCGAGTTCCTGGAGTTCGAGCACGCGAACATCCCGTGTATCCACCCGGGGTCGGAATCGGAGGTCTCGGAGTACGTGAGCGAGACGGTCGTTCCCGAAGACGGGGAGTTCATCCTCCACCCTGGCGACTTCGTCCTCGGGACGACGAAAGAACGCGTCGAGATTCCTGCTGACCTCATCGCACACGTCGAAGGGCGCTCTTCCCTCGGTCGGCTCGCGGTCGTCGTCCACGCGACCGCCGGGCTGTGTGACCCCGGCTACCGCGGTCAGATAACGCTCGAACTCTCGAATCTCGGTCGCGCACCGGTCGCGCTGAACCCCGGGATGCGCATCTCCCAGTTGACGTTCACGGAGCTCAAAACGCCCGCCGAGCGCCCCTACGGCTCCGAGCGCGGGTCGAAGTACCAGGACCAGGCCGGGCCCCAGGCCTCGAAGATTCAAGGTGACCACGAGTTTAGTGGGAACCAGAAAGAATGAGGTTCATCGAAGAGATCGTCGTCGAGGAGTTCCTCCCGACGTTCCGGTCCATGCTCGCCGCGGACCTGCGCGACCGCGGGTTCACACAGAGCGAGGTCGCAGAGGCGCTGGGAATCAGCCAGTCTGCGGTCTCGAAGTACGCCCACGGTGACGTGGGCCAGCGCGAGGAGTTCCTCGAAGACGAGCGCGTCAAAGAACTTGTCTCCCGCGTCGGTGAGGGACTCGCCGACGGGACGATGAAGCCCGTCCAGGGGCTCGTCGAGACCGAGGTCCTCATCCGCAAGCTCGAGCGCGGTGACCTGCTCGCGACCATCCACCAGCGCGAGATGCCCGAACTCGCCGAGTACGGCTCGGAGTTCGACATCCACGACGCCGACAGCGAGTTCCGGACCGCAGAGCGCGTGCTGTCCTCGCTCCGTCGGGGGCTGCGCGTGCTGGAGAACGCGAGTGGCTTCGCGGGCCTCATCCCGAACGTCGGCTCGAACCTCGTCGCGTGTACCCCGGAAGCCACGAGCATCGACGACGTGGCGGGCGTTCCGGGCCGCATCGTCGACATCAAGGGGCGGGCGACGGTCCCGGCCGAACCGGAGTTCGGCGTGAGCGAGTACGTCGCCTCCGTGTTGCTCGCGGCCCGCGAGGCTGGGGCGGACGTGAGCGCGGCGGCGAACATCCGGTACGACGCCGCGTTGCTGGCTCGGCTGGAAGAACTGGGCTACGAGACCGCCGAGTTCGAGAGCGAGGACGGCCTCGACGCCTCTGTCGCGGCGGCCATCGCCGAGGACCCCACCGCGACGGTCCTGTACCAGACCGGGAGCTACGGCATCGAACCCATCATCTACATCCTCGGCGACGACGCCGTCGCCGTCGCGGAGACCGTTCGGAAACTGGTATGAGCGGGGGTGCGGCGACCGCCCAGGCGTTCTATGGGCGCTGGGCGCGGCTGTACGACTGGCTGGCGCGATACACGCCGGGCATCGGCGGCCTGCGCGACCGGGCGGCGGCTGCGCTGGACCTCGAACGCGGTGACACCGTGGTCGAGATGGGCTGTGGGACGGGCGCGAACCTCCCGTACCTCCGCGAGCGCGTTGGGCCCGAAGGCACCGTCGTCGGGCTGGATTACACGCGCGGGATGCTGGTCCGGGCCCAGCGACTCGTCGACTCGAACGGCTGGGACAACGTCCATCTCGTCCACGGCGACGCGACCCGGGCACCGTTCTGTGGTGATATCGACGCTGTGCTCTCGACGTTCGTCTCGGGGATGCTGTCGGACCCTGCCGGCGAGGTCGGGAAGTGGTGTGACCTCGTCGGTGCGGACGGGACGGTCGTCCTCGTCGACGCCGCGCTCTCGGAGCGTCCCGTGGCGAAACCCGTCAACGCCCTGTTCCGGGCGCTGACGATTCTCTCGACGCCGCCGACGTTCAAGTTCCGCTACGAGGAGTCGATGCACGACAAGCTCTTAGAGCGCGTGACCGAGGCCGGCGAGGCACTTCGTTCCCGGGCGCGAGCGACCCACCACGAGGAGCACGTCCTGGGCATCGTCCGGGTGACCGGTGGGCGAATCTGAACACCTGGCACACGGGCCCAACTCCTTTGTCGCGTTCCGGCGAACCGACCACCATGGTCGACGCCCGCGAGTACCACGAGCGCACGAAGCACTCCCCGCAGAGCGTCCGCGAGACCGACTGGTCGCTCGACTTCGACAACCGACCGCGCCCCTCGAAGGTGTACACGGACCTGCCCCGCGTGTCGCTTGGTGAGCCGGGGGAGCCAGCCGAGGCACCGGTCCTGTCCGCGTTGGCGACGAACACGCCGATGCCGGACCGCTTCGGAGACCCGGCGGAGGGCGTCGGTCTCCCGACCCTCTGCCACTACGCTGCAGGCATCACGAAGACGATTCGGGTTCGTGGCGAGCAGGCCGCCTTCCGCGCCGCCTCCTGCACGGGCAAGCTCTACCATATCGACCTCTATGCCGTAACGGGCGACCTCGACCGCGTCGACGCCGGCGTCTACCACTACGACCCCGAATCCGACGAGTTCCACGTCCTCCGCGAGGGCGACTTCCGGGGGGTCCTCGCGGCCGCCAGCGGTGGGCACGAGGGCGTCGCGAACGCCCCCGTCACGATGGTCGCCACGTCGACGTGGTGGCGCAACTCGTGGAAGTACCGCGACCGGACCTACCGTCACGCGTTCTGGGACTCCGGGACCATCCTCGCGAACCTCCTCGCAGTGGCGCACGGGGCGGGTTACCGGGCCGAGGTGGTCGCCGGGTTCGCGGACGAGCCGGTCGTCGACCTGCTGGGTATCGACCCCGAGTGGGAGGCACCACTCGAACTCGTCGCGCTGGGTGAGGACGACCCCGCACCCGCGCCCGGTTCGGTCGAACACATCGACCCCGGAATCGACCTGGACTCCGAGCCAGTCGAGTTCCCTCTCGTCCACGAGGCGTGGGCCCAGTCGACCCTCCCGGACGGCGACACCGCCGAGGCGTGGCGCGAGGGTTTCGAGGGCGTCTCCCTGGCCGACTGCGGCAGGCACGCGTCAGGCGACGGCGAGGTTGTCGACCTCGACCCGGTCGACGACGCGACCGCCTCGGCTCGCCCTGTCGGGAACACCATCGAGCGCCGCGGCTCCCTGCGCGAGTACAGCCACGAACCCATCAGCGACAGGAAGCTCGCGACGATTCTGGACCGGGCGCTCGGCGGGGCTCCCATCGATTGCCTCGGCAGCGACGCACCGGACTCGCTGCTCGACTACTACGTCCTCGTCCACGCGGTCGAGGGGATTCCACCGGGCGCGTACCAGTACCACCCACGGGAGTCGACGCTCGAATCCGTCGGGTACGTCGACCGCCAGACTGCGGGCCACCTCGCGGTCGGCCAGGGCGTCGTCGGCGACGCGGCCGTGAACGTCTACGCCATGGCCGACGTGGATTCGGTGGTCGAACAGACCGGGAACCGCGGCTACCGTCTCGCCCAGCTGGAGGGCGGCATCGCCCTGGGGCGGCTCTACCTCGCGACCTACGCCCACCGGGCACTCGGCGGACGCGGGTTCACGTTCTACGACGACCTCGTGACCGACCACCTCTCGCCGCGGGCGGAAAATCAGACGCCGATGACACTGTTCGCGTTCGGGAAGCCGGAGCAGTAGGGGGCCAACTCAGTCGTCAGCAGGCGCGGGCGTCGTCGCCGAGAGCGACACCGGCTCGGCCTCGACGCTGAGTTCGTCGAGGGCGACCTGTGCGGCCTTCTTCCCCGAGACGAGCATGGCCCCGAAGGTCGGGCCCATCCGCGGCAGGCCGTAGGCCGTCGCGACCGCCATCCCGCTGGCGACGAGGCCGTCGTGAACGAGGCCGGTGTGTTCGACGACTTCGTCCTCGCTGCGGCCGACCCACATCGAGTCGTGGCCGGGCGAGTCGTGGCCGGGTGCGCCGTAGCTGTCGTCGCCGGTCTGGTCCATGACCGTCCCGCGCTCCCTGGCGGCCTCGATACCCGGCGCATCCAGCACGCCCCGCTCGTCGAGCTTGTTGATGGCCATCGCGTCGTGACCCGTCGAGTCGATGACGAGGTCGGCCTCGACGGCGACCGGATCGACGCAGGTGATCTCGCGGGGCAGCGCGTGGACCGGTGTGTAGTTCATCACGATGCCGGAGACGCGGTGGTCCTCGCGGACGACGATGTCCGTGAACTCGGTCATGTTCTGCATCTTCGCGCCGGCGTCACAGGCCGCCTTGATGAGCGCGGAGCAGGCGTGCGGGCCGTTCGCCACGAACAGGTCCTCGGTGTCGCGGGCCTCGCGGTAGGGTACCTCGAGGTCGTCGAAGACCTTCTGGGCGGGGTCGCGCACCGTCACCTTGTTCATCAGGAAGCCGCCGAGCCAGAAGCCGCCGCCGAGGTAGTTGTTCTTTTCGACGACCATCACCTCGACATCGCGGTCGGCGAGTTCTTTCGCGGCCATCAGGCCGGAGGGTCCACCGCCGACGATGATGACCTCGGTGTCCGAGTATTCGAGGAACTCCTCGCTCCACTCCTGGCCGATGGCTCGTGTCACGTCCGCTTCGCCGACGTCGCTGAACTGGTCGAAGTCTCGCATACTACCTAGTGGTACCACCAAGTGTTTAATAGCTGTTTCGGTCGGACTGCCGAAAGAACGAAGCGACAGAGAATCGACGCGACGGTATGGTCAGCGACAGGCTCGTCCGGTGGCGACTCGTGCTCGTGGGCCTCGCCGTCGGCCTCTGTGGCGCAGCCGTCGGGTACGTCGCGCTCAGAGTGGCTCGCGTCGGCCCACAGGGCGGGAGGTTCGCGCTGGTGCTGGTCGGCGTGTTCGTGGGGACGCTCGTGCTGTTGCTCCCGCTGGTCGTCCTCGGACTGTACGTGGACCCCGGCGACTGGCACCGGGGCTGGCTCTGACCCTGGTCAGCCGACCGACTGTATCATGTCGAGCAGTTCGCTTCGGTACGAACCGGGGGACGACACCACCGACGGTGCCACATCCTCCAGTCCCTCGACCGGGTACACACCCCCAGCCAGCGCGAACGACCCGCTGTCGGCCCACACCGCCAGCCAGCCCTCGACGTGGATCGCCGTGTCCGTCAGTGGGTAGTGCGCGGTGTACCGGTTGAGGCGTGCGCGGCTCCCGCTCGACAGCCGCATGCGTTCGCTTCGCTGGCGCTCGACCTCGGTAAACCCGCGCTCTCGCAGGTCGTCCGCGAACTCCCGGCGGGCCGACGAGACGACCGTCGGGAACACCGACGCGGTCCCGAACCCGGGCGACAGCGGTGGCCTGAACGTCAGGTCCGTCGAGAAGAAGAACCGCCACGGCAGGTCGTGCGTCCCGTCGGTCGCCTCTCGAACCGAGTCACGAAGGTGCCCATCCTCGTACAGGTGGGTGTCCCCGACGACCTCCGCCGTCGGCAGTTTGAACACGGTCTCGGTCACCTGCTCGACGAGTCGCCACTCACCGTCGAGTCGTGACTCTGGCAGTGTCACCGCCATCTACACGGTGTGTGAGCCGTCGGTGGTGTGCACGCGGAACGAGTCCTCGGCGACGACCGCCCAGGAGCCGGCCAGCGAGCCACGCTCGAACAGGTGCTCGGGGACGAGCGGCATCGGGACGGGTTCGTATCCCTGCTCGCGCATCGCCCGGATAGTCCCGAACCGGCCGACCTCGCGGCCGTCACGGTCGTGGACGTGGAACTGCTTGTCGTGGCCGCGCCCGTAGGAGAACGGGAACGCGGAGGGCGACGGACACGAGAGCCCGTCGACGTCGGTGAACAGCGCGACGGTCTCGCCGTCGCCAGTCAGGACGACCTCCTTGCGGTCGGAGCCGGTTCTGCCGTCGAGTTCGGACTCTCGGGGGTCGACTTCCCGCCAGACGTACTCGTCGGCCCGCGCGAGCGCGTAGCGGCCGTTCGACAGTGGGACGCGGTCCGGCCCGTTGAAGAACGTCCGACACCGGGTCTCGGTCTCGTTCGCGACACAGTAGGGCCTGTCGAGGACGTGCAGTGCCGCCCCGACGTTCGATTCGTTCGGGACGACGAACAGGACGTTCTGGTCCCCGGCGAGTGCGTTCGCAAAGCGGGGCACCAGCGTTTTCGCACCGACCTCCTCGGGTGCGAGTGATTCGACGACCACCGGTCGGTCGGTTCGGTAGAACTGGGTGCTGACGGTCGTCGGCGTTGCGAGGGGCGGCCCATCGTCGGCATCCACTTCGTAGCCGGCGCGTGAGAGCACCGCCGCGCCGTGGTCGTTGCCAGCCGTGTATCGGACCATGGGAATGGTTGGCACTCGGAGGACAAGAACGTTCGCCGAAACTGGGCGGGTGTTGGTATCAATGCCTCTTTTGGGGGTAGATATCCTGGGTTGAGAGTGTGTGCTGTCAACAGTCTCTGTCTGGGTCGACATCCTCCCCAGCCAGCGATAGAAGAGAACGGAAGATTGACCGGAACTCAATCGAGTCGGCGCTGGCGCTCTGCCCAGAACATTAGTTCGTCCCGCATTTCGTCCGGCACGTCACCGAACAAACAGCCGAGACGGTTGCCAAGGTTTTGCCAGCTTAGCGACTCGAACGTTCCCTCGCCGTATGGTCCATCTTCCAGAGCGTCCTCCCAGCCACGGTGGAATGTGCGTTCGCGACTGCTGTCAAGCGGCTTTCTTTTGTCCTCTTCGTACATCAAAATCGCTTCGACGGAGTCCATGGAGGAAAATTATAGTTAACAACTGATAAAACCCGCCGCTGAGTGCGATACAGCAGTAATACAATTTCCACAACAACGATGGGGAATGTGTCACTCGGCTATCGGTCGGTTCGGGCTCCCCCACCCTATGGGAAACGTCAGTCGAAACGCCCGTTCCGAATCGCCTTCTCTGCTTCGTCCAGCGCCGCCTCGCGGTCGAAGGATTCGACGATGTCTCGCAGTTCATCCTCGCTCGCATCCGCGAGGTCGCGAGCGTGTGCGGTGATGTTCGGAATCGCCCGCATGATGTTGTCGACGACCGGGACGGCAGCCATCCGGGGCGAACGCGACCCGGGGTTGAGGTCGATGACGATCTCGGTCTTGCCCATCTCGGCCAGCGCCTCGGCGCGGTCGCCGTCTTCGAGCGGGACCAGCACCACGTCGGCGTCGTAGATGCCATCGGCATCCACCTTGCCGCGCTCGTGTTCGAGGCCGGGGATGCTGGCGTCCGCCGTCAGGCCCTTTACGTCCTCGGCACCGTGCTCGCGCAGGTGGTCGGCGATAGCCTGCATCCGTTCCGGGGTGCGGTTGAACAGGTTCACCTCGATGTCTGCACCCGTCACTTCGGCCAGTTCGACTATCTCTTCGGGACAGAGCGCGGCGACGTTCCCGTTCACCGAGAGCACCGGGTGCTCGGCGAGCAGGAGGTGGGCGGCGGCGGCGCGCTCGGCGGCGTCGGCGCTCTCGATGGTCTCCTCGCCCAGCAGGTAGTCGAACGCCTCGCCGCGCCCCTCGGCGATGAGTCCCTGCTTGCTCGTGATGCCCTTGTCGACGCCCGCCTCGATGCGGTGTCGCGTCAGCAACGAGAGGTACCGCGGATGGCTCTCCGGTACCTCGACGTGGTCGCTCATGCTGCGCGATACGTGACGGACGAAAAAATAGTTCCTGAACCTGCGGCGTGCCGTGCCGACTTACTCCGTAAAGGAGACCCAGCCCTCGGGGGCGTGCTCCTTCACGAGGTTCATCTGCTCGCGGGCCTCGCTGCGGGTCTCGTGCGGTTCGATGCTCTCGGCGAGGGACTCGCCGCCCTCGTCGACGAGCCGCCAGATCCAGCCGCCGTCCTGCATGTGCAGTTCGAAAGCGGCGTCGTCGATTTCGATGACGCTCGCCGCGCTGACGAGGTCGCGCACGCTCTCGACTGTCTCCCGTGCTTCGTCGCGGCTTTCGAACGCGCCAGCGCCGGTCGAGACGACCTGCTGGGACGAGTCGAGCAGCTGCCAGTACCAGCTGTCGCCCTCACGGAACAACTCGTAGGAGGCGTCCCCGAAGTCGACGCGACCAGCCTGCGGAGCGAGCCGACGGAGGTCCTCGACGTGGTCTTCCAGGTCGCTCTTGCGCCCGAAGAAGTTCGTCCCCTGTGCGAGCACCTCGCGGTCCTCGTCGCTGAGGGTCCAGCGCCAGCCAGAGTCCTCCCGGGTGAGCCAGATGACCGCCGACTCGATGGAGAAGACGGGCGCATCGGCCGCGTGGTTCTGGATGGTCATGACCACGTCTTTGACGGCCTGTTCGGTCTCGTAGGCACGGGCGCCCTCGGCGACGGTGTCGCGGTCGCGGTCGAGCAGCCGCCAGCGCCAGTCGTCGTCCTCGCCGACGAGCTGGACGACGAACTGCCCGATTGCGTAGGAGTCTGCCTCCGAAGCGACAGTGCGGATGCGTTCGACCGTCTGTTTCAGGTCGTCGCGCGTGGCGTGTTCCGACTCGCCGTCGGCGACGACTCTGCCGTCCGTGAGGACGAACCGCCAGCGCCAGTCACCGTCTGCCGTGTACGCCTGGAAGATGGCATCCGACATCGTCCGCACGTCGGCGTCGAGGTTGTCCTTCAGCTGTGAGAGGTAGGTGCGCGCGCCGCCACGGGTGTCGTGGAGCTTCGGCCCCTCGGCGACCATGTGGCCGGCTTCGTCGATGAGCCGCCAGCCCCACATGTCGTCGTCGTTGCGGAACAGTTCGAACGCGGCGGTGTCGATCTCCAGCATCTCGGCGTCGGGTGCCTTCTGCTTCAGCGTCATCATGGCCTCCGTCGCCTCCGAACGGGAGTCGTGTTCCGCGCCGGAGTCGGCCATCACGCCGCCGTCCTCGTCGATGAGCCGCCAGCGCCACTCACCGTCGTCCGCCTCGTACACCTGGAAGGCGGCGTTCTCGAACTCGATGAGGTCTGCCTCTGCGGCCTGCTCACGAACCCGATGGATGGCCTCGGTGGCGGCGTTCTCGGACATGTGGTCGAACGTCGAGTCCGCGAGGACGGTCCGGTCCTCGGTGACGAGCCGCCAGTGCCAGGCCTCCTCGGTCGAATCGCCGGGGTACACCTCGTACTCGGCCCCGTCGATGTCGACGAGGTCGGCCGTGGAGACGTTCCGGGCGACGTCGCCGGTCGAGCGCTCGGTCGCGCCGCGGTCGTCGTACGCGTCGTGACTCCGGGCGACGACGCTCTCGGTCGCGTCGACCAGCCGCCAGCGCCAGCCCTCGTCGGTCTCGTGGAGTTCGTAGGTCGGCGTTCCGGCGACGGTCACGGAAGAGTCACCGACCGCCGGGAGCACGTCCTCGACGGCGGACTCGGCCTGCCGCCGCGTGTCGAAGTCGGCCGTACTGGTCGCCAGCAGGTCGTCGTCGCCGTCGACGAACCGCCAGTCCCACAGGCCGTCCTCGTTGGCGAGTTCGACACCGATGGACTCGACGGCGAGCGCGCGGGCGTCGCCGAACTCCTCGGCCATACGCATCGCGGCGCTCTCTGCGCCGTCGTGGTCCGGGAAGTCGCCGACCCCGTTCGCGAGGGCGTTCCGGTCCGCGTCGAGCAACTGCCACGTCCAGCGGTTGTCGCGCTCGGTGTAGTTGAACGCGGCCCCGTCGATGTCGAGGATGTCGGCACCGGCACCGGCCTCCTTGACGAAACTGACCGACTCCTCGGTCGTGTCGCGATTCGGGTAGAGGTCCGTGCCCTCGGCGACGACGCTCCCGTCGTCACGCATGAGTACCCAGCGCCACTCGCCATCGTCGTTCTCGTACAGTCGGAACGCAGCCGTCGTAATCTCCAGCAGACCGGCCTCGTCTATCTGTGTCTTCACGCCGTCGATGGCCGCCTCGGCGTCGGGCCGGGTCGCGGCCGTCGCCTCACTGCTGGCCAGTGCGTCCTGCTGGATGATACGCCAGGTCCAGTCGTCGGTCGCGTTGCGGAACACTGCAAAGAGCGCGCCCCGCATCGCCTCCCCGACCATCACGGGGGGCTGGTCGCCGTAGCCCTCCTCTTCGACGAGGAAGCCCTTGCGGCCCGTCAACACCGGAACCAGCGCGGTCACGCCCGCCAGTATCGCGTTGCCCGTCAGGTACGTCACGATGACCATCGGACTGCGGTCGCTGATGCCGTCCGGCCCCCAGTACTCGGGGTAGACGGTGGTGAACAGTATCACGCCCACGAACGCGATGGCGAGTCCCACCACCGAGGCCTGTATCGCCCGCCTGCGTACCGGTAGCAGCAACACGATACCGAACAGCCCGAGTGAGAGCCCGACGGCCGCGATAGACCAGGCGATCTCTTGCAGGCCGAACTGCTCACCGGCCATCAATCCTGGCCCGAGCAGGTAGAAGAGGATACCACCGAACCCGATGAGATAGCCTGCGATGAACAGCCAGTAGCCGTAGACCTCGCGAGCAGACTCTGGCTCACCCACGTATTGTTCGTACAACCCGAACAGCTTGTTCCGCACTTCGATATGAGTCGACATGCCCACACGCGAATCTATCCCCCATTTATAATAAATCCTTCAACGACACCCACGGCTAATTTTAGGAAAATAAAACGTACAACCCAGTCTATGTATTAACCGTTGTGGCCGACCCGTCGGCCGATTATGTATAATCAACCAAATTATGAAAATAAAAAGCCAATTTTTCTTCGGCGGTCCTGACGGCAGAGAAACACGTCTGTCGACTCGTCCGGGGCGATGTCGGCCGACCCGTACGGAGGTCGTCGAGACGGGCTGTGTCGGTCGAAACGAGGACGCCAGTGAAACTCAGGGACGGGCGGGCAGGGCCCTGAGGCCGCCGGACCCGTCGGCGACGAGCACCCGGTCACCCACGCCCTCGATGGCGAACGACTGGACGCCCTCGAGCCGTGCCAGCAGGTCGCCAGTGCCGGCGTCGACGGCGTACAGCGAGTAGCCGTGTCCGGCCAGGGCCTCGACGACGGCGGTCCCGGCCGTGGCGGCCGCCGGCCAGGCGTTGTCGTACGGCGGGTCGAACGTCCACTGTGGCGTGCCGTCGGCGGCCGCGAAGGCCGTGACGGCGTCCGCGTGCCGACCCGCCCGGGCGTACAGCCGGTCCCCGTCGGGACCCGCCAGGAAGTCACCGCCGCGGAACTCGGCCTGCCAGTGGATGGACCCGTCGGCACCGACCGCGCTCACCGTCGGCCGGTCGAGGTAGAGCACGTCGCCCACGGCGAGATGGTGGTGCGAGTCTGCCTCGCGCGCCCAGCGTTCGCTCCCGTCCGGTGCGACCCCGGACACGCGAGCCACGGTCTCGCCACGTTCGAACAGGTACCGGCCGCCGTCGGCGACGGCGAGTTCGCCGCCGGTCGTCGCGAGCGCCCGCTCGGCGCGTTTCGTCCCGTCGTGGCCGAACACCAGCAGTCGGTCGTCCGCGACGAAGTAGACGCCCTCGGCGTCGGCCGCGGCGTCCGCTTCGGCCGCCGTGACGGTCTGCTCCCACCGCACGTCGCCGGTGGTGGCGTCCACGGCGAGCACGCTCGTCGGACGCGGGTCCGGTTCGTCGTGGGAGTGTTCCGGCTCGAAGAAGTCGGTCGCGAGCACGAACACCGTCCCGTCGGTCACGCCGACCACGCCCAGCAGTCGCTCGCGCCGGAGCGTCCACCGGCGTTCACCCGTCTCGCGGTTCATCGCGTGCAGCGTCGTCCACTCGAACTGGTCGGACAGCCCGTTCACGCTGAACACCGTGTCCCCGGTGACGGTGACGCCCCACTGGTCGTCGCCCTCGTTGTGCATCACGTAGGACCGGCCGACGGCCTCGCCCTCGTGTTCGGTCTGCCACAGCGTCGTTCCGTCGGCCGGGTCGACAGCGACAGTCGCGGAGTACCCGTCGCCCTCGTCGCTCAGGGTGACGTACGCCGTCCCCTCGTACGGGTCGACGCCGAGCGCGTTGTCGTAGTCCCAGCCCTCGTACCACTGGTGCTCCCACGTGGGCGGTTCCCTCGCGTCTTCCTCGGTCGTCGATTCACCGGTGGTCTGGTCGTCGGTCGCCGTCTCGCTCTCGGGTCGTTCGGTCGGCGCATCCGTCGGCGTTCCGGACCCGGTCCCCGGGTCGTCGTCCGTGGAGAGGCAACCCGCGATACCGGTGAGGAGGGCACCGCTGGTCGCGAGAACCGTCCGTCGGTCGTACATGACAGGAGAACGGCGGTGAACCGGAATAAGCTTTCAGCAGGCTGAAAATCTCACTTCAGCATCGCACCGGCCGGATGGGTCGCACACACCGACGCGTCGTAGCCCGCATCTGTCAGACCAGTCCCGAGTGCGAACACCGTCTCGCCGAGCATCGCCATCGACGCCTGTCCACCCGCGTCGATGACGTCCTGGATGACCGCCGTCACTTCGGGCGTCAGTAACTCGGCCTCGCGTGCGAACCGGCGCGACGCGAAGATGAAGCTCGCCAGCGTCGGCTCCTTTACGACCCGCGAGAGGGCACGCTTGCCCGCCTCGGAGAGCTGGTCGGTGTCGCCCGAGAGCACCTCGGCCGTCGAGAGCTGGCCGATGTTGCAGTACTCCACCCGTGCCCGCGCCGGGATGGCGTCGAGCAGGTTGTGCTGTGGCCCGCCCGGTTCCAGTCGGATGGGGATGCCGCCGCGGGCCTGTGCGACCACGTCGCCGAGGCCGGTCCCGGCCTGTACCTCCGCGCCGTGGGCGATGGTCACCAGCTCGTTCTCGGAGAGCTTCCGGTCGAACACCTTGTTCGTGGCCAGCGCAGTCCCGAGTGCCATCGCGCCGGAGACGCCGAAGCCCGCGCCCAGGGGCAGGGGCGTCTCGGCTTCGACGGTGGCTCCGGCGTCGAGCGTCCGGAGGACCGTCTCGACGGACTCCACCTCGATGGGGTCGCCGTTCAACGTCACCACCTGCTCTGTGCTCGGCCGTACCGTCACCTCGACGCCGTCCGTGAGGGTGAGGCCGGCCCCGCGTGACCCGGCCTTCGTCGGGTCGTCCGCGTTCGGATGCGCGCTGAAGAACCCGGTGATGTGCCCCGGGACGAACGCACGCGCCTCGTCGGTCATACCCCGAGAGTGGGCGACGCGGCCGTTAAATCGTTATCATCTCGTGTTCGCCGTGGTCGGGGACCGCACGATTGAAATCGGCCGACCGAGAGGGGTGGGTATGGCACTCTCACAGGTGACGGGCATCGCGGTCGCCGCCCTGCTGGCTGGCGTGCTCGCCGGTGGCTCCCGGCTGGTCGTCGGGACCGAGGGTGGTCCCGGTGGGACGCTGACGACGGTCACCGTCACCGGCGCGGCGACCGCCGCGCTGGTCGCCGTCCTGGGCGGCGTGCTGGTCGGCGTCGAAGCACTCGTCGGCAGCCTCCTCGCCCTGGTCGTCGGCGGCATCGTCACGGTCGCACTCGCCCTCATGGCGTACAACAGCGCCAACTGGGTCGCCGCAGACGAGGGTTCGGACCAGGCGACCGTCGTCAGGCAGGTGAAGACGCTGGTCGGGTCGAGCGCCGTCGGTGTGGGCGCGGTGACGGCGGCTGTCTATCTGCTGTAGCGACGGCGAAGAAAGGAATCGACGGTTCTGCTGAGCGCTTACGGGCTCAGACGTTGGCGATCCCGCGGGAATTCACTCGCAAATCGAAGATTTGCTCGTTATTCCCTCTCGACAGGGTTGCGACTCAGCCTACGGGCTGAGGCGCTGCCTGTCTCGCGGGAACAGCACAGCCTCCCGAATGTTGTCGAGCCCGAGCATCGTCATGACGAGACGCTCGCCACCCAGGCCCCACCCGGCGTGCGGCGGCATGCCGTACTTGAACATCTTCGTGTAGTACTCGAACTCGTCGGGGTTCAGACCCTGCTGTTCGAAGCCGGCGACGAGTTGCTCGTAGCGGTGTTCGCGCTGGCCACCGGAGACGAGTTCCATGCGCGGGTGCATGAGGTCGAAGCCGGTCGAGGTCTCGGGGTCGTCGTCGAGGTCCTTGATGTAGAACGGCTTGATTTCGCTGGGCCAGTTCGTGATGAAGTAGTGCTCGCCGACGTCCTCGCCGAGCGCACGCTCGGCTTCCGTCGAGAGGTCGTCACCGTAGACGAGCATCTCGTCGAGTTCGCCGGTCGCGTTGACGCGCTCGATGGCCTCCTCGTAGGTGAGCCGCGGGAAGTCGCCCTCGGGCAGGTCGAACTCGTCCTCGAGGTCGAGCAGTTCGAGCTGCTCCTGGCAGTTCTCGGAGACGGCCTCGTAGGCGGCCTTGACGACGCCCTCGACCACGTCCATCGCGTCGTGGTGGTCGTGGAACGCGCCCTCGAAGTCGATGGAGGTCGCCTCGTTCAGGTGACGGGGCGTGTTGTGTTCCTCGGCGCGGAAGATGGGGCCGATTTCGAACACCTTCTCCAGCCCGGAGCCGGCCATGAGCTGCTTGAACAGCTGCGGCGACTGGTTCATGAAGGCCTCCTCACCGAAGTACGAGATGGGGAAGAGTTCGGTGCCGCCCTCGGTCCCGGTGGCGACGATCTTCGGCGTGTTGATCTCGGTGCAGCCGACGTCGCGGAAGTGCTCACGGACCGCGCGCAGGACCTCCGAGCGAATCTCGAAGATGGCCTTCACGTCGGGCTTGCGGAGGTCGAGGGTACGGTTGTCGAGGCGGGTCGGGAGCTCGGCGTCGACCTTGCCGGAGGGGTCGAGTGGAAGCTGCGGGTCGGCCGGGGCGACGACCTCGAACGACTCGGGGACCAGTTCGAAGCCGGTCGGCGCGCGCGGTTCCTCCTTGACGGAGCCGGTGACCTGCACGACGGACTCGCGGGAGGCGTCGAGGCCGGTCTCCACCAGTTCCTCGTCCATCTCGTCTTTCTCCAGTTTGACCTGGAGCTTGCCTGTCTTGTCTCGGACGATGACGAAGGCGATACCACCGAGGTCGCGGGTTTCGTGGACCCAGCCGGCGACCGTCGCCGTCGTTCCGGGTTCCACGTCCGCAGTGTACGTTCTGTTCTCCATACCGCCTGATTCCGGAGGCTGTATCTTAAAGGACTTCGTTTCGTGCGAGCACGCCTCCGAAAGCGTTTTCAGTGGCTGCCGAGGTCACTCGACCTGACTCTCGACGAGCTGGACCAGTCCGCGGCGCAGTCGCTCCGAGGCGGCCTGCGACGAGATCTCGAGTTCCGTTGCGACGTCGCCGAGGTTCGCCTGCCGCGGGACGGCGAAGTATCCCGCATCGAGTGCGACCCGGAGCGCCTCCTGTTGTTCGTCTGTGAGCGGTTCGTCGCGTTCTGGGCCGCAGGTCCCGTTCTCGCTCTCGATGGCTGTGACGGTCACCGAGAGTCCCGCGTCGGACAGTTCCGACTCGAACGTCGTGAGACTGCCCCGGTCGGGGAACCTGAAGCTCGCGTTCCACTGGCCGTTCCTGCAGTGGGCCGTGAGTAACTGGCCGTCGAACAGGACCAGCGCGTCGTACAGCGCTCGCAACCGCTCCTCGGTGAGGACGGTCGTAAAGAGGGTCCGCGCACCGTCTCCACAGACGACCCGCGTCGATTCGACGCTCGTATCCTCGTCGAGTGTCGTCTGGAACACGTCGGCTTCGACGCCCGTGAGCCAGAAGTCGAGTTTGAGCGTCCCCTGTGGCGTCCGTGCGACCTGTGCCACGTCGAGGGCCGCGTCCGGGAACGCCGCGAGTGTCTCGCCCATGCCCAGTTCTGTCGTTTCGATAGCAAACTCGGCATGGACGGTCATACGTGTCACAGAGAGCGATACTGATAGATAAGTTGCACGGCCAGAACCAGTCGTTACCGTCGTATAACAGGGGCCTCGTCGGCGAATATCGTCGATCGTGTCATTACTGAGTGGTATTTTTGGGCGAACGGTCTAGATTCCGTCGTGTCGCACGGGGGTCGTATACGGAGTCGCGTTACGCGTCGTTCGCGCCTTCGACCGTCTCGATGACGGCGTCGACGCCGTCGTCGTGGACGAGGTCGCCGACGACCACCACGTCTGCGTGTTCGGCCATCGTGTTGGCCGACTCGTAGTCGTGGATGCCGCCGCCGTAGAACAGGGTCGCGTCGTCGAGCGCGTCGGCCGCCGCGGCGACCTTCTCGGTGTCACCGAACGTGCCCGAGTACTCGATGTAGACGATCTCCTGGCCGAACATGCGCTCTGCGATTTCGGCGTAGGCGGCCACGTCGTCGGCGCGCAGGTCACATTCTGCCTCGGTGTACTCCGCGACGCTGGCCTCGTCGTTGAGGACGATGTAGGCCTCGGTCGTGGTCTTGTCCCAGTCGAAGTCGTCGATGCGGAGCCACTCCTTGTGTGCGCCAGTCACCCAGAACACGTCGCCGGCGTTGAACACGGTCGGGACGAGGTAGCCCTCGAGGTCGTCGGAGTCGACGACGACGTTCGGCATGCTCGGTTCCTGGTACAGCGGGACGTCGTACTCGGCGCAGGCGTCGATGACTGCTGCGACCTTCTCTTCGGTCATTCCGAGTGTTCCACCGATTTCGATGGCGTCGGTGCCTGTCGCACACACGTCCTCGTAGGTGACCCCGTCGGGCAGCTCCTTGTCGGGGTCGAGTTTGAGGATGTGATTCCAGTCCTCCCACGGTCGGCTCATACCGGGAGGAACCTCGTGGCCGGCTAAAATCCCTTCGAAAAGTGCGACCCCGAGTTTAACGTCGCCAGCGACCGTCTGTGTACCCGAGACATGGTCCCCGCGCCCGGTCCCGTCGCGCGATTGCGCACGGATGCCCTCGCGGCACGGGCACGACTCCCGGCAGGAACCGTCGGCGACGTGACCCTCTCGCGGGTTCTCGTCTGCTGTTTCGCCGAGTCGCGGGACCGACTACCGGTCGAGGTCGGCTGGGACCGCCCAGCCGGACTGGGTCACCGACTCGCGGTGGCGTGGGAGGCGGTCGAGTCCCGGGTTCCGACCGACCCGCTCCCGCTGGACGGCTGGCCGCCGGACGCGGTGCTTGCGAGAGCGGCGCGGGCGCTCCGGACCGTCGGGGACACCGACGAACCCAGGGACTTCACGGCCATCGACCCGCGACACGTCGGGACGGTCCACGAGGCGGTCCTCGCCGAGCGCCGCAAGGCCGCCGGAGCGTACTACACGCCGCTGCCGGTGGTCGAGTACGTGGTCGACGAGACGGTCGCGCCACTCGTGGACGCGGTCGCGGCTGGCGAGTGCGACCCGACCGACCTCGCGATACTCGACCCCGCGATGGGCTGTGGCCGGTTCCTCGTCGGTGCGGTGTGTGCGCTCCGGGACCGACTCGCCCCGGAGCACGACGACCCCCCAGACCTCGTGGACTCGCTGGTCGCGAATACGGTCTACGGCGTCGACCTCGACGCCCGCGCGGTGGACCTGGCGGTCCTCGTCTGCTGGCTCGCAATCGACCCGGCGCCGGCCGCCCTCGCCGGGCTTCGAGACAACCTCGCCGTCGGGGACTCGCTCGTCGGTGTGGGCCCGGCGGGCGACCGGGTCGAACCGCTCCCCGACCGGCCCGCTCTCGACTGGCCCGACGCCTTCCCGGGCGTCCTGGGGACCGACTCGCGTGGTGGCGGTGGTGAAGGCGGGCGGTTCGACGCGGCAATCGGCAACCCGCCGTACGTCCGAAGTCGACACCTCGACGACGACCTGAAGGCGTACCTCCGCAAGCAGTACGACACCGTGACGGGCGCGTTCGACCTCTACATCCCGTTCGTCGAACGAGCCGGGGCCCTCGCCCGCCACGTCGCGCTGGTCGTCCCGAACAAGTGGACGACCACCCGGTACGGCCGGCCCATGCGCGACCAGTTGCTCGACCGTCACCGCCTCACCGAACTCGTCGACCTCTCCTCGCTCGACGTGTTCCCCGACGCGAACGTCTATCCACTCGTCCTGCGGTTCGCGGCCGACGCCGGGCCGACGGACGCTGTCACCGTCGCGCACCCGACCGACCCGTCCGACCCGGCCGCCATCGCCGCCGCCGAGCGCGTCTCGGTCCCGCGGGCCGTCGTGGACCGACTGGGCGACCGGGTCGTCCCGATGGACCTCTCGGGGGACGCCGCCGGGCTGGTCGGGCGACTCTCCGCGGCTGGGGAACGCGTCGGCGACCACGCGACCATCACCGAGGGAATCCACACCGGGAACGTCCGCGAGAAACTGCTCGTCGACGACCCGGGGCCGGACACCCGACCTGTCGTCGGTGGCGACGCCGTCTCGCCGTACCTCGTCGACTGGGGTGGCCGATTCGTCCGGTACGACCACGGCCTCGTCGACCGCGATGCCGGGGAGTACGCGGACTTGCGCGAACCGGCCCTCTTCGAGGACGAAAAACTGCTCGTGCCGGACGTGAGCGAAGGGCCCGAGGCGGGCTACGACGACCACGGACTCTACGTCCTGAACTCGTGTTACGTCGTCCGACCTCGCGCCGAGTCGCCGTACTCGACGTGGGCGCTGCTCGCGCTCCTGAACGCGACCCCCGTCGACTGGTACTTCCGGCAGGTGTACGGCGGCAGCCACGTCAGCGGCGGCTACCTCCGCTGTAAGCCGATGTTCCTCGGCGAGGTTCCGCTCCCGGCCGACCCCGCCCCGGCCGCCGTCGACCGTCTCGAATCGCTGGCCCGGGAGGCCCGCGCTGCCCGCCGGGCACACCGGGACGTAGACCTCGACCTGTCGGTCGACGTGGCCGGAACCACCGGCCGGTCGCTCCGCGAGCGCGGCGCGGTCGCCATCGCCACGGGGCCGCTGGGCGCGACCACGAAGAGGTACGACGGCCTTCGCATCGGTCGCGTCGCCGTCGAGCGGACGGCCGACGGCGTGGAACTCCACGCGACGGCCCGGTTTCGACCCGCAGATTCCAGCACCGACACCGACCGCTGGGGATTCACCGAGACGGACCCGCGCCCGGCCGTCCGCTTCGCCTGTGACGACCGCCTCGCGGAACTCGTCACCGCGGCCGTCAGGGAGGCAGTCGACACTCGCGAATCAGTGAGCGGGTTCCGACGAGAGGCCGGCAAGACCATCTCGCCGACCGACCGGTTGCTGGACATCCGGGTTCCGGCTCTCGACGACGTCGGCGACGAGTTCGAGGCGTACCTGGAAGCCAAAGAACGCGCCGACGAACTGGACGAGAAGATCGAGCAGACGGACGACCTGCTAGACCAGATAGTCTACGACCTGTACGGGCTGACCGACGAGGAGATTGGAATCGTGGAAGCCGCAGTCGCAGACGCCTGACTGGTCGCCACAGGAACATTTTTGTCCACCTGCCCTGAGGTTCGGGCCATGCGACAGACGACGACGGCCATCCTGCTCGCCGCTCTCCTCGTGCTCGCGGGCTGTAACACCACGACCTCCGCACCGGGGTCGACCCAGGCCGACGCGACGACGGGGACCACCGTCGAGACGGCGACCACGCCGGACACCGCGACGGCTCCCTCGACGGGCACGGCCACGCAGACCGAGACCACGACGACCGACCAGACCCGGACCACGACGGCACCTGCCGTCTCGGCCGACCTGCTTCCGCCGGGCGTGAACGCTTCCGGCCTCGCCGACGTGCCGGCGCTCTGGCGGGCCCACATCGAGAACGTGAACGACGAGGACGGCTACCGGCACGTCCTGACGTTCACGAACCGCTCGGGCGGCGAGCGTGTGATTCGCCTCCACAGCGACGGCCCGCGCGCCCGGGCCGCCTTCGACAGCGAGGAGACCGTCAGTCACGCCTGGATGGCCGACGACGGGAACGTGAGTGCGGTCTGGAACACGTCGGCACCGCGTCGGGAGTACTACTCTCACGCCGGCATCGCGGGGGTCGGGCCGCTCTACCTGCTCGGGTTCGCCGAAGGCTACCCGAACGTTTTGCTGGAGTACGGCGAGTTCGCCGTCGACGGGACGGTCGAGCGCGACGGGCAGACCCACGTCCGGTTGCGCGCGACCGGCGTGAGCGACGAGGACGTGTCCGGGTTCCAGCTGTGGCAGTTCTTCGGCGGCTCCGAGTTCGCCGGCATGGACGGGACGGTGCTGGTCACGCCCGAGGGGACGGTCACGTCGATGGACCTCGCGCTGCACGGGGACGACGAGGACGTCCCGACACTGGAAGCCGACTTCGCCCTCGACCAGGACGTGGGGCCGGTCGAGCGCCCCGCGTGGCTCGGCGAAGTCCCCCAACTCTCGCTGTCATTGGCAGAACCGGCCGACCAGACCGGGACCGAGCGCCTGCTGGTCGCGGAGAACACCGGCGACGTGGCGCTCGAAGCCGGCACGAACGTCACCCTCTCGCTGTACTCGCAGGAACTCGGGAACGTGACGCTGTCGGAGCCGGTCGAACCGGGGCAGACGATGTACTGCTACGTGGTCGGTGACACCTACGACGGCGACCTCCGGGTGGCGGTGGGCGACCGGCCGACGGTCCCAGACGACGCCGCCGGCTTCGCGGTCGTCGACCCGTTCGTCCGAATCGAACAGGGTCCACTCACGGCCTCGTTCGGCATTCCGGACAACGAATCAGCAGAAACGAGTTTCTGAGCTGGTTCAGGCCTTCGCCTGCCAGCTCCGCACGCGGTCCGCACTGACGCCCTGGACCGACCCGGCGACCTCGTCCGGGTCGGCCTCCTTCAGGTCGTCGACGCTCTCGATGCCGGCCTCTTTGAGTTTCTCGGCGGTCTTGGTGCCGATGCCCTCCAGCGCTTCGAGGTCGGTCCCCGAGTCGCTCTCTCTGGCCTGGTACTCGCGGTAGTTGCAGATGGGACAGCCGAGTTCCCACGGGTCGCGGTCCGAATCCTCGTACTCGACGTGGATGGAGAACGCGTCGTGTTCGTCACACACCTCGTCCTCGATGACCACGATGTTCCCGCGTCGCGGCAGGGGCACCGAGTAGTCGCAGTCGGGGTAGCGCGAGCAGCCGACGAGCCGCGAGCCGTTTCGCAACGTCTTCACCCGCAACTCACCCTCGTGTTCTTCTCCGCAGTCGGGACACGGCCCCACGGCGGGGCCTTCGCCGGCGGCGTCGGCCTTGCACATCGGGCAGCCGTGGACGAACGTCTGGCGACCCGCGAGCATCTTCACCTCGTGCATCTCGTGGTCCTCGCACGTCTCGTCCATGATGAGTGGCTTGCCCGTCGAGGGGAGCGGGAGCGTGAACTCACAGTCCGGGTAGCCGTCACAGCCGACGAAGTACGAGCCGCGCCGCGAGCGCCGGACCAGGAGCTGGTTCCCACACTCGGGGCAGGGACCGAGCTGTTTGTCGGCCTTCAGGCTCTTCTGGAGGTGGTCACCGATCTCCTCGCGAGAGTCCCGGAGTGCCGCGAACACCTGTTCGAGCATCTCGCGGGACTCGCCGGTCACGTCCTCCAGGCTGACCTCTCCGGCCGCGATGCGGTCCATGTCCTTCTCGAGCTGGGCCGTCATCTCCTCGCTGACGATGTGGTCGGCGTAGTTCTCCGCGGCCTCGACCACCGCCTTCGCGAGCTGGGTCGGCCGCGGCGGGTCGCTCTCGACGTAGCCCCGGTCGTACAGCTTCTCTAAGGTCTCGTGGCGGGTCGCCTTCGTCCCGATGCCCATCTTCTCCATCGTCTCGATGAGCCGCGACTGGCCGTAGCGCCGCGGTGGCTGGGTCTGCTTTGCCTCCAGACGGACCTCCTCGACGGCCAGTTCCTCACCCACACTCACGTCCGGCACGTGGTTCTCGGAGGTGTTGTAGTACGGGTAGACGGCGTGGTAGCCGGGGTCGACGAGGCGCTTGCCGTTGGCCTTGAGCAGGTGCTCGCCGATTTCGGCGACGACCTTGAGGTGCTCCCACTTCGCGGGCTCGGCACAGGTCGCATAGAAGCGCCGGACCACGAGTTCGTACACCTCCCACTCGTCGTCGTCCACGTCGCTGCCGCGGACCGGAATCTCGCCGGTCGGATGGATGGGCGGGTGGTCGGTCGTCTCCTTGTCGCCGCGGGTCGGCTCGATATCGTCGAGGTCGAGCAGGTCCTCCGCGGACTCCCCCAGTTCGGAGTGGCCGACGAAGTCGTCGAGCAGTTCCTCGGGGTCGAGGTCGTCCGGGTACACCGTGTTGTCCGTCCGCGGGTACGTGATGAACCCGGCGGTGTAGAGGTCCTCGGCGATGCTCATGGCGCGCTTGGCCGAGTAGCCCAGCGAACTCGCCGCGCGGATGAACTGCGTGGTGTTGAACGGGGCCGGGGGCGTGTCGGTCCGGGTGCGCCGGTCCACGTCGAAGACGGTCGCCGCACTCGCGTCCGAAAGCGCCGCGTACACCGATTCGGCGGTCTCCTCGTCCCAGACGCGCTCGGCCTCGTTGTCGTCCTCGTCGAGGTAGTAGTACTGCGCCTCGAAGGACTCCGAGTCCTTCTGGAGGTCCGCGAACATCTCCCAGTAGTCTTCGGGGTCGAACGCCTCGATTTCGCGCTCGCGGTCGACGATGAGTTTCAGGGTCGGCGACTGCACGCGCCCGACCGAGATGAAGTCGTCACCGAGCTGGCGGGCGGCGAGCGAGAGATAGCGAGTCAGGGCGGCCCCCCACACGAGGTCGATAATCTGGCGGGCCTCGCCCGCCGCCGCGAGGTCGAAGTCGAGGTCGTCCGGGTTGTCGAACGCCTCCGTCACCTCGCGCTGGGTAATCGAGGAGAAGCGCACCCGGTCGATGGGCACGTCGTCGTTCACCTCGCGGACGAGTTCGTACGCCTCCTTCCCGATGAGTTCACCCTCGCGGTCGTAGTCGGTGGCGATGGTGACGCGGTCGGCCTTGCGCGAGAGCAGTCGTAGCGTCGCGACGATGTTCTCCTTCGTCGGCGTCTTCTGGATGCTCGCGTCGATGAGTTCGTGCGGTTCGACGTCGCGCCAGTCGTTGTACTCCGGCGGGAAGTCCACGCCGACGACGTGGCCAGACAGCCCCACGCAGCGCTTGCCACCCCACTTGTACACGTTCACGCCGTTCTCGCGCTCGGCACTGGCGGACTCGCCGCTCAGGATGTCGGCGATGCGTCGTGCCGCGTTGTCCTTCTCTGTGATTATCAGTTCCATGGGTCACCCCCGGCTCTCCGGTCGGTCATTGGCGGTGGATAGGTCGGAGGCCGTTCTAAAGGTTTCGGGGGCGAAAACCGATAGACTGCGCCGGGGCAAGGCGCGGCTGCGCGCGAGGGAGTGCGGGCGCGAGAGGTGGGTGAGCTGTCAGGTCACGGCCGTCGGAGCGACCGTCACCGCTCCCGGACCAGGTCGACGCCACGAATCTCGAAGCGGGCCCCGCCATCCTCCCCCTCGCCGACCTCGACCGTCCAGTCGTGGGCGTCGGCGATGGACTCGACGATGGCGAGGCCGAAGCCGGAGCCGTCCGGGCGGGTCGAGACGCCGTGGTCGAACACCTCGTCGCGGTCCTCGGGGGGGATGCCCCGGCCGTCGTCCGCGACGAAGAAGCAGTCGTCGCCGCAGAAACCGATGCGGACCGTGAGCGGCGAGCCGTCCGTCGACCCGTGCTCGACCGCGTTCCGGAACAGGTTCTCCAGCAACTGCTGTACGCGCCCCTCGTCGGCCCGGATGGCACCGTTCGCTTCGACACTCAGTTCCGCGTTCGGTGTCTCCACGGTACTCCACGCCTGGACCGCCAGCGACCGCACGTCGTGCAGGCCCAGTTGCTGGACCGCGGTCCCGTGCTGGGCCAGCGCGAGGAGGTCCTGGACGAGTTCGTCCATCCGAGCGAGGGCGTCTCGAACGTGTTCGATGCGTTCGACCTCGCCCGTCTCCGCGAGCAGGTCGGCGTGGCTGGTCGCGACCGACAGCGGATTCCGCAGGTCGTGGCTCACGACGCCCGCGAACGCCTCCAGGCGCTCGTTCTGCCGTTCGAGTCGCGCCCGACTCGCTTCGAGTGCCCGTTCCCGTTCGCGCTGTTCCGTGATGTCGGTGTAGATGGCGTAGCCGTACCGTGTGCCGCTCTCGCACTCGTTCGGGACGTCACGCAGGAGGAACTGGCGTTCGCCGTCGGCTGTCAGTCGTGTGACTTCCTCGTCGAGTGGGTCCCCACGAGCGACCTGGTCGTTCAGGCTGGCGGCTTCGTCGGCACGGTCGGGGGGCACGATGAACGAGTCCAGCGCCTCGCCACGAATCTCCGAAGCGGGGTAGCCAAACACCCGCTCGAACGCCGGATTCACGTCGGTCACGTACGGCTCGCCACCGTCTCGCAGTTCGTAGGCGACGGTCGGTTCCGGGATGTTGTCGAACAGCGCAGCGAAGCGTTCTCGTTCTTGCCGGAGTTCGCGTTCCCGCTCGGCGGCCGCCACCGCCTGCTCGACCCGGTTCACGAGGAGTTCGAACTGGTCCACACTGGCGCCCTTTCGGACGTAATCCGTCACGCCAGCGGAGAGTGCCTCGCTGGCGACGTCCTCCGACCCCTGGCCGGTGAAGAGGACGAACGGGAGGCCGGGGTCACGCTCGCGGACCGCCTCGAACAGTTCCAGGCCGTCCATCGCCGGCATGCGGTAGTCGCTGACCACGCAGTCGACGTCGCCGAGTTCGGTCAGTGCCTCGGTCGGGTCGGTCCTCGACTGGACCGTTACGTGGTCGAACTCGCGTGTGAGCGTTCGTCTGGTGAGCGACAGGAACCCCTCGTCGTCGTCGACGTGGAGAACCCTGATGGGGCTCTGCCTGCCGGTCGGCATGACTCTCTGATTGAGGTGTAGTGTGATTAACGTGTCGGCCAACCGAAAGCAGTTGGCGAGGGGGACAGTCAGGGTGGGCTACTGGTCGGGTTGCGAGGAAAACGGGGTCAGCGGCCCACCCACGACGCCATCCTGTCGAGGTACCTGCATCCCGATTCGGAGCAACCAGATCTATCGGTTCCGACGCTACTCCCTGTGAGAACCGACCAGAACCGGTTTACACTCTGAACCGCCACCAGGGAACGAAAAAATCGGGCAGAAATCTATCAGGCCCTGACGTTGTGGTTCGTGGCGGCGATATTCATCCAGACGAGTTCGGGAAACGCTGGTGGGGGGACTCGAAATCGTCGTGTTCTTTTCCCTCGCAGTCGTGCGTGACTTGCCACTCTACTTCCTCGCCGGGGTTTTCTGGCGCTTTTTTGAGACGTCGAACGCCCCTGCCGCGACGGCCTAGAAGGAACTGGCGTTCCAGTCGGTGTTACTCGTCCAGCGCGGCCCGCAGCTTCTCGTTCACGGTGCCCGGGTCAGCAGAGCCCTGCGTCTTCTGCATGACCTGGCCGACGAGGAAGTTGAGTGCGCCGCCTTCGCCGTCGTAGTAGTCAGAGACGGCCTCGGGGTTCTCGTCGATGGCCTCCTGCACCGCGGTGGCGACCTCGTCCTCGCCGGTCTTGCCGAGGCCCTCGCGGTCGACGATGTCGTCCGGTGCGTCGCCGTCGTCGAGCATCCCACGCAGCACGATTTCCTCGGCGTTCTTCGTGGTAATCTCGTCCTCGGCGACGAGTTCGACCAGCCGGGTGAACTCGTCGAGGCGGTGGGCCACGTCGGTAATCTCCATGTCGCGGTAGTTGAGTTCGCCCAGCAGGTTGTCGGCGACCCACGTCGCGGCGAGGTCGGGGTCGAACTGCTCGGCGACGTCCTCGTAGAAGTCCGCGACCTGCTTCGTGCTCGTGAGTTTCGAGGCGGACTCGCGGTCGAGGTCGTACTCCGCCATGAAGCGCTCGCGGCGGGCGTCGGGGAGTTCCGGAATCGGGATGCGCTCTTTCCAGTCCGAGACCTGCAGCGGCGGGAGGTCGGCCTCTTCGAAGTAGCGGTAATCCTTCTCCTCCTCCTTCGAGCGCATGGAGACGGTGGAGCCGTGGGTCTCGTTGAAGTGGCGGGTCTCCTGGGCGACCGCCTTCCCGCGCTGGACCAGGTTCTTCTGGCGGTTGCGCTCGTAGGCCAGTGCCTTCTCTGCGCCCTTGTGGCTGGAGATGTTCTTGACCTCGGTGCGGTTCGCGTCTTCGAGCACTTCCTCGGAGATGCTGCCGTCCTCGGCGATCTCGTCGGCCGGGACGATGGAGAGGTTCGCGTCGACGCGCAGGCTGCCGTCGCGCTGGCTGTCGAACACGCCGAGGTATTCGAGGACTTCGGTGAGCTTCGCGAGGAAGGTCCGGGCTTCCTGGGGGCTGCGGAAGTCCGGCTCCGTGACGATCTCCATCAGGGGCGTACCGGCGCGGTTGTAGTTCACGAGGGTGTACTCCGCGCTGTCGATGTCGCCGCCGACGTGCTGGAGGCTGCCGGGGTCCTCCTCGAGGTGGGCGCGGCGGATGCGGATGTCCTTGCGCTCGCCCTCCACGGAGATCTCCAGCGTGCCGTCCTGGCAGATGGGCTCGTCGTACTGGGTGATCTGGAAGTTCTTCGGCAGGTCGGGGTAGTAGTAGTTCTTCCGGTGGAAGCGGGTCTCCTCGGGGATGTCCGCGTCGATGGCCTTGCCGACCTTCACGGCGGCCTCGACGGCCCCCTCGTTGAGGACGGGCAGGGACCCGGGCAGACCGAGGCAGACGGGACAGACGTTCGTGTTCGGTTCTTCCGTCGGTTCCGTCGGACAGCCACAGAAGATCTTCGTCGCCGTCTCCAGCTGGACGTGGACCTCCAGCCCGATGACGGCCGCGAGTTCGTCCGGCTGCACAGCCTGCGCAGTCATTGGCCGTGGATTCGGTGTGGGGTGGTTAAAGCGTGACGGGTTCGGTTCTCGGCTGTTGTGGTCTCTGTGGTTGGTTGCGATGTGCCGGGGGTGGTTGGTTGCGATGTGCCGGGGGTGCTCTGTGACGACGAGCAGTTCACTCGCGCCGATGGAAATGGGACAACCACCGCACCGCGCAGCACCGCCCCGCACCACTCCCTCCCCAGCCGATTCCGTTCCTCACTTCGCTTCACTGCGTTTCGCTCCGTTCCGGTACTCAACCCTCGCGCGATGCTGGCTCCCGGCTTCACTGGCTCACGGGTCGTTCCTCCCCGTTCGCCTCGCGGTTCTCGCGTTGCTTCGAACCGCGCTATTCAGCACGCTCGCCAGCGCGCGCCGGAACGGGTTGTTTCGGACAGACGGGACACCCGAAATCCGACCACTCGGGATTCGACTCGAACCTCGACCCGAGGCGCGGCTTTTTCACCCGTCTCGGCGAACTTTCGATACCTAATGAACCGTCGTCGATTCCTCCGTCGGGCGTCGGGCCTCGGGTCGTGTGTCGCGCTGTCCGGGTGTCTGGAGTTCGGAGACTCTCAGCCGCCGACCCAGGGCCCGGACGACCTGCTGGTGACGAGTATCGGGGCCCAGCCCGACGGCGGGAACGTCACCCTCGCGGTCGAGGTGTACGTCGACCGGGCCGAGCCGACCGAGCTGACGGTCGAGGGTGAGGTGGCGGTCGACGATACGGAGGCCCGCGAATCCCGGACGGTCCGGTTGTCGGGCGAGCGAAAGCGCCTCACACTGCAACTGCTGTTCACCGACGTGGCAGCGTATCCGAGCGTCCCCGAGGACATCCGCGCCCGGGCACGAGTCGGGTACGGCGACGAGATGTCGGTCTGGTACGAGACGGCCATCTGAGGGCGGCGTCACGTCGGACGAATGTCAGGAAGCGTGCAGGTGTCTGACGCAGGTTTATGGTTCCGGCCGCACGCGATGTAGGTATGCCGAAGAACCGGGTGGAGGAACTCGAGGCCACCGTCAACGAACTCGAATCGACCGTTCGCGGTCTCACCGAGGAACTCGTCGAGACCAAAGAGCGTGTTCGCATTCTCGAAGCCGAACTGGAAGCGGACCCGAGAGGCGTCGCCCCCGACCTCTCCGAGTCCGAGGAATCGACCGAGATGCTGACACCCGAACCGGGGGCCAGCGAAGCCGCCCAGTCGGACGTCGAGGCGGCCGCCGCGCAGGCGAATCACGAAGGCGAAGGCGCTAAGAGTGCCGAGGAAGAAGCCGACGACGAAAGCGACGAGTCCGGGCTCGGCGACGACATCATCGTCGCGTAACGCGCGGTTTCCGGCCAGTCCGGGCCACACCCCCCTACCATGCACATAAAAGAGCTCGTTCTCGACAACTTCAAGAGCTTCGGCCGGAAGACGCGGATTCCCTTCTACGAGGACTTCACCGTCGTCACCGGCCCGAACGGCTCTGGGAAGTCGAACATCATCGACGCCGTCCTCTTCGCGCTCGGCCTGGCCCGTACCCGCGGTATCCGGGCCGAGAAGTTGACCGACCTCATCTACAACCCCGGGCACGATGACGGAGGCGAGTCGTCGGGGCCACGTGAGGCGAGTGTCGAGGTCATCCTCGACAACCAGGACGGGAAACTGGACCGGGCACAGGTCGTCAACGCCGCCGGCACCGAGGACGTCGGCGACGTCGACGAGATACGTATCAAGCGACGCGTCAAGCAGACCGAGGACAACTACTACTCGTACTACTATCTCAACGGTCGCTCGGTCAACCTCTCGGACATCCAGGACCTGCTCGCACAGGCTGGGGTGACACCCGAGGGGTACAACGTCGTCATGCAGGGCGACGTGACCGAGATAATCAACATGACGCCGTTCTCTCGTCGCGAGATAATCGACGAGATAGCCGGCGTCGCGGAGTTCGACGCGAAGAAGGCGGACGCGATGGAAGAGCTGGAGACCGTCGAAGAGCGCATCAACGAGGCGGAACTGCGCATCTCCGAGAAGCGCGACCGCCTCGGTCAGCTCGAAGACGAACGCCAGCAAGCCCTGCGATACCGGCGGCTCCGGCGCGAGCGCGAACGCTACGAGGGCTACCTGAAGGCGGCCGAACTCGAGGACAAACGCGAGGACCTCGCGAGCACGGAGGACCGCCTCGAATCCAAAGAGGCGGAACTCGACGACCTCCAGCGCGACCTCGACGAGAAGCAAGGGAAGGTCGTCCGCCTGCAAGAGGACCTCGAAGACCTCAACGCCGAAATCGAACGCAAGGGTGAGGACGAACAGCTCGCAATCAAGCGCGACATCGAGAGCCTCAAGGGCGACATCTCACGGCTCGAAGACAAGATCGCGGCGAGCGAGGAGGCTATCGAGGAGGCCGAGAACAAACGGCGGAACGCCTTCGTCCAGATAGACCGCAAACAGGAGGAAGTCGACGACGTCGACGCCGAGATTCGGGACACGAAGGTCCAGAAGTCGTCCCTGAAGGCGGACGTCGCGACGAAGCAGGCCGAACTCGCGGACCTGCAGTCCGAGATAGACGAGATAGACACGGAGTACGACGAACTCAAGGCGGACCTCAGAGAGCGCAAGGAGGCGCTGGACGAGGAGAAGGACGCGAAGAACGAACTCCAGCGCGAGAAGGACCGGCTGCTCGACGAGGCGCGCCGCCGGTCGAACGAGGCCAGCGAGATAGACACCGAAATCGAGGAGACCGAATCCGACATCCCCGACATCGAGGCGGACATCACGGACCTCGAGGACGAACTGGAGAAGGCACGCCGGAACGTGCTCAACATCGAGGGCGTCGTCGACGACCTCAAGGCCGAGAAACAGGAGCGCCAGCAGGACTTAGACGAGATCGAGGACGAGCTCCAGGCCAAACAGCAGGAGTACGCGGAACTGGAGGCCAACGCCGGGCAGTCCGGTGATTCGTCGTTCGGGCGCTCGGTCACGACCGTGCTGAACTCCGGCATCGACGGGGTTCACGGCGCGGTGGCCCAGCTGGGCAGCGTCGACCCGCAGTACGCCACGGCCTGTGAGACGGCGGCCGGCGGCCGCATGGCGAACGTGGTCGTCAGCGACGACGTCATCGGTCAGCGATGTATCGAGCACCTCAAGTCCAGGAACGCGGGCCGAGCGACGTTCCTGCCGATGAACAAGATGCGGGACCGGTCGCTCCCGAGCGCGCCGAACGTGCCCGGGGTCGTCGACTTCGCGTACAACCTCATCGACTTCGACTCGCAGTACGCGGGCATCTTCAGCCACGTCGTCGGCGACACGCTGGTCGTCGAGGACCTGGACACTGCTCGCGACATGCAGGGCGACTTCCGGCTGGTCACGCTCGACGGCGACCTCGTCGAGAAGTCCGGCGCGATGACCGGTGGTTCCTCGAAGGGTTCGCGGTACTCCTTCGACGCCTCCGGTGAGGGCCAGCTCAAGCGGGTCGCCGAACGTATCTCCGAACTCGAAGACGAGCGCCGCTCCATCCGCGAAGACGTTCGCAGCATCGAGTCGCGGCTGGACGACGCTCGCGACAGAAAGAGTAACGCGGCCGACGAGGTGCGCTCCATCGAGAGCGACATCGAGTCGAAGACGAGCGAGAAGGAACGCCTCGAATCCCGTATTTCAGACCTCGAAAACCGGCAGGCCGAACTCCAGGCCGAACGCGAGTCGGTCGACGAGGAGATGCAGGAGATAGAGGCGGGTATCACCGAGCGCAAGGAGGCCATCGCGGCCATCGAGGCCGACATCGAGGACCTCGAATCGGAGCTCGCGGACTCGCGCATCCCCGAACTCACTGCCGAGATGGAGGCGGTCGAAGAAGAGATAGACGACCTCGAAGACCGGATGGACGACCTCGACGGAACCCTGAACGAACTCCAGCTGGAGAAGGAGTACGCCGAAGAGGCCATCGAGGGCCTGCACGATGACATCGAGGCGGCCCAGAACAGGAAGGCCGAACACGAAGAGCGCATCGAGGGCTTCGAGGAGACCATCGCGGAGAAAGAGGACGAACTCGAAGGAAAGCGCCGGAAGGTGCTCGAGCTGGAGAACGAACTCTCCGAGCTCAAAGAGGAACGAGAAGCCCTCCGCGAGGACCTGAAAGAAGCCGAACGCGAGCGCGACTCGGTCAAGTCGCAGGTCGACGCGGTCCAGAGCAAGCTCGACTCACTGAGCGAGACGCGCGAACAGCTCGCGTGGGAGATAGAGAATCTCGAAGAGGAAGTCGGCGACTACGACCCCGAGGAGGTCCCGGACCACGACGAAGTCGTCCGCATGGTCGAGTGCTTCGACGGCGACATGAACGCCATGGAGCCGGTGAACATGAAGGCCATCGACGACTACGACGAGGTCAAAGACGCACTCGACACGCTGGTCGAGGGGCGGGACACCCTCGCCGAGGAGCGCGACGGCATCACCGAGCGCATCGAGTCCTACGAGGCCCAGAAGAAGGAGACGTTCATGCACTCCTTCGAGGCCATCGACGAGAACTTCCAGGAGATATTCTCGCAGCTGTCGGCCGGCTCGGGTCACCTCCACCTCGAGGACGAGGCGGACCCGTTCGAGGGTGGGCTGACGATGAAGGCCCAGCCGGGCGACAAGCCCATCCAGCGCCTCGACGCGATGTCCGGCGGGGAGAAGTCACTGACCGCCCTCGCGTTCATCTTCGCCATCCAGCGCCACAACCCGGCGCCGTTCTACGCGCTGGACGAGGTCGACGCGTTCCTCGACGCGGTCAACGCAGAGCGCGTCGGCCAGATGGTCGACGAACTCGCGGGCCGGGCGCAGTTCGTCGTCGTCTCGCACCGCACGGCGATGCTCGACCGGTCCGAGCGCGCCATCGGTGTGACGATGCAACAGGACAACGTCTCGGCCGTGACGGGCATCGACCTGTCCGACGGTGACGGCGACGTGGAGGAGGAGGTGCCGGCCGATGACTGAAAACGGAGCCGGCTCGGAGGGCGACGAACCCGTCGAACCTGACGGTGGCAAGCCCGAGAGCCTGCTCAACATCGCGGGCCACGAGGACCGTACACCGCCGGGGGAGAGCGAGAACCCCTTCGCCAGCGCCGGTACTGACGAGAACGAGGACGCCGCCGCCGACCCCGACGAGTTCTACGCGGGTGACGAAGCCGACCTCGACGAGGTGCTGGCCGACGAGGAGGACGACCCCGGGGAGGACGACGAGACCGCGATGGCGGAAGTCCTCCCGGACGACGAGGCGATGGAGGAGGGCGACGACGGCGCGGTCGAACCGGTCGAACTGCTGGTCCAGCTGGCAAAGCGTGGTGACATCGACCCGTGGGACATCGACATCGTCCGCGTCACCGACGAGTTCCTCGACGCGCTGGAGGACGCCGACCTGCGGACTTCGGGACGCGCGCTGTTCTACGCGAGCGTCTTGCTCCGGATGAAAGGTGACGAGCTCATCCACGGGAGCGACGACGAGGACGACGAGGAGGAGCTCGCGCCGTGGGAGCAGCCGTTCGCGGACGACGCACCCGAGGAGCCGCCGGACCCTGAATTCGACCCGGTCGCGGGGCTGGAGGCGGAAATGGAGCGTCGCCTCGACCGCAAACAGGTCCGTGGGACGCCCGAAACGCTCGACGAACTCGTCCGAGACCTGCGCGAAGCCGAACGTGGTTCGTGGTGGAAACGCCACCGCGAGTACGACACCAGCGATTCGCCGCGGGGATTCCGGCGCGGGACGCAGACGCTCGACTACCACTCGGGCGACGACTTCCGCGTGGACGACGAGCCGACCGAGGACGAGGTGACGGGCACCACCCACGAGGAGGACATCGAGGAGATAATCGACGACGTGCGTGCGGCCCTGCACGAGCACTACGATGCGGGTCGTGTCGAGGTGCTGTACGCGGAGATAGACACGGTCGGCGGGACGCGGGTACAGACGTTCCTCGCGCTGTTGTTCCTCGCCCACCGGGGGCAGGTCACCCTCCAGCAGGACGAACTGTTCGGCGACCTCTGGGTCCAGGACCCGACGGCGGCCCGTGGGTCGGAAGAAGCCGTCGCGGACTAGTCTCGCGGTCTCGCCTCGTTATCGCACCGGTACCGAACTGGTAAGGCAGTGCTGGTAGGTACGTCTGGTTCTCTAGGTATATCGCACACGCCATCCACGTCGACCCGAACCGTCGGCCGTTCGCCCGGTCCGACGCATAGATATCAACAGCAGGAACATTCCGTGCCATCGTGTGGTCGGTTTAAATGTAACTGGCCTGTTAGAGGGTTTTCGGTATGCAGCACTCAATCTGTGCTGGTTCAAACTGATTTTCAGACATTTCAAAAATTCGTACGGAACGGTCATATCCTTCACGAACGTATTCGTGACCCATGGGGGTTATTGCCGACTTCACGGTGGGTGCCGAGGACTTCGCACTCGGTGCAGCAGCCGAAGGGGGCACAGAACTGACGATAGACGTCGAACCGATCGTTCCGGCATCCGACGAGGTGTTCCCGTACGTCTGGGTGACCGGAAACTACGACCAGTTCGAGGACGGAATCCAGCAGTGTGCGTACGCCGAGGACTGCACGTTCGTCGAGCAGATCGGCGAGCGTCGACTGTATCGAATCACCTGGAACGAAGGTATCCACGACCTGCTCTCTTGTTTCGTCGAAGCGAATGGAACGATACTTCGCGCGCGCGGTGGGAACGGGTGGCGATTCACCGTCAGGTTTCCCGACGACGCGAGGGTGAGCAAATTCCACGGGATGTGCCAGGAGCGCAACTTACACCTCGACCTGCACCGGCTCACGCACGTCGAGGAGGGGTCGGACAGCGCGGCCGACGAGTACGGGTTGACGCCGGAGCAACGGGAGGCGTTGATGCACGCGGTCAAGACCGGCTACTTCTCGATACCACGCCAGTCGACGCTCGACGACATCGCGGACCAGTTCGACATCTCGAACCAGGCCGCGTCCGAGCGAATCCGCCGGGCCACCGAGAAAGTGCTCCGCCAGGCACTGGTCGACCAGGTCGACGCACTCGTCGAACATCCCTGAAAACCGCGGCGCACTCTGGCGTTTTTCCTGTGAGCCTCACTCCCGAAGAGCGATGCGACTGTGTACCATGGTAGTATATACCGGTTTAGATAACAAGCACCATCGCCAAGTGGCCATAAGCGTTATGTAGAATTGACTGTCGTCCCGGATTTCGGAGGGGGAAGGGGGCGGCAGTCTGGGGGTGCGGGGCCAGCCGACCAACGGTCGGCCCCGCATCACTCGAACGCCGGCCGGGCTGACTGGCCCCACACCGCATCCACCGTCAGTCGAAGCCCATCATCACATCCGTCAGGCGTCACCGCAAATCGCTTGCACGTCGGCCTGGCCTGGCGTTCTCCGTTCTCACGGATTCGAGTACCACCAGCCGCAGGGATTCTTGTAGTCGCACGACGACAGAGGTGCCAATGGGACTGCTGAGTGGGTCGGGCGATGCCGACCGTGCAGAGGAGCTATGCGAACTGGCAGTGTCGGACCCCGACGCGGCCGCGTCCGCCGGCGAGGAACTCAGGGAGTTACTGACGAGCGGTGGCCCCGGAGCGCGGACGGCCGCAGCGGACGCGCTGTTCCACCTCGCGCCGTCGCACCCGGACGTGGTCGAACCGGCGGTCGACCGGCTCCTGGCGCGCCTCGACGATGGCGACGCGAGTTCGCGCCGCCGCGCTGCCGACGCACTGGTGTCACTCGCCGCGGCCGAACCGAAGGCCTTCAGCGCCTGGGTCGAGACCACGACACCGTTCCTCGAGACCGACGACCCGTACGTCAGGGCGACGGTCGCGAACGTGTTCGCCCTCCTCGCGGCGGCGCGACCGAGCAGCATCCTCTCTGCTGTCGAGGAGCTCTGGACGGCGCTGGTCGACCCCAGCGACTGGGACGTCCGGACGTTCGCGACTGGTGCACTCGCCGACGTCGCGACGCGACACCCGGACGAGGTCGTACCGGCGGTCGAACAGACGGTCGCCAACGCCGGAGAACCCGTCCCCGCCCTGCAGGTCGCTGCCGTGGACCTGCTCGCGACGGTCGGTGTGGAACGACCGGATGTCGTCGACGAGGCGGTCGACGACGCACTCGCGGACGTCGCCCAGAACGCGCCGCCGACCCAGCGCGCCGCCGCGTTGCTGGCCATCGGTCGACTGGGGAGTGCTGCGCCCGGCCGAATTCCGGCCGCACTCGATACCGTGGTGCCCGCGCTCGCGGCCGACGACGCACCGGTTCGCCGTGGTGCGGCGGCGGCCTACGTCGCGGTCGCGGCAGTCCGCCCGGACGCGGTGCCGACCGACGAGGCGACGCGCCAACGGCTCTGGTGGCTCGCCGACGAGGTCGACCTGCCCATCGAGGCGCTGCTGGAACGCCTCGGGTAGTTCCTGCCGGGGTTCTACCGGAGTCGCTCTCGGAGCGCCGCCAGCCGGTGGTCGACGTACGACCTGCGGCGTTCGTGTCGCCGGGCCGTCTCCTCGACGCCGCGGAGGGTGGTCACGCCGACTATCTCCTCGAACTGGCCGGCGAGCACGCACGTCTCGCTGTCGTTGCCGGACGTACAGAAGTAGGGGTTCTCCAGCCCGGCGACGTCGTCTTCGTCGAGTTCGCGGGCTTTCGAGAGCGAGACCTGCATCACGCCGAGGTTGAGCGACCGCGACTGGCGACCGCGCGACGGGAACCAGCGGTCGTCGTCGGCTTCGACGATGTAGCCCTCGCCACAGAGCGGACACACCGACCCGACTGCGTGGTCGAGCGTGTCCAGAAACTCGCGTGCGGCCGTCTCGTCGCAGTCGAGTTGTGCGGCCGTCTGCTCGACGAGCACCTCGTCGTCGTCCATCACACAGACGAGGAACGGCGACCGGCAAAAAACATCCGGTGGTCAGCGTCGCTGAAGAAACAGGTTCCGGTACGCAGTCGTCGAGGGTCAGTCGTCGAGGTACTGGCCGGCGAGCAGGTCGACGCGCTCTCTGGTCTCGTCCGGGATGGCCTCGCTCGGCGTGTTGATGGTGCCTTCCAGCGCCGACCAGGCGTCGGACTCGAAGTCCTCGGGCATCGACCGAACCGCCTCTTCGACGACCGCATTGATAGACTCCTGGTTGGCTGCGGCGTTCTCCAGTACCTCGTCGAGGGTGACCTCGTTGTCCTCCTTCCACACGTCGTAGTCGGTGACGCCGGCGACGGTGGCGTAGCTCAGCTCGGCCTCACGGGCGAGTTTCGCCTCCGGGATGGCCGTCATGCCGACGATTTCCCAGCCCTGTTCGCGGTAGAACTCGGACTCCGCGCGGGTGGAGTACTGCGGCCCCTCGATGCAGACGTAGGTGCCGCCCTCGTGGGTTTCTGCATCCGTCTCGGCGCGCTCGGCCGCGTCGGCGAGGTGCTCGACCATCGCGGGGTCGTACGGGTCCGCAAAGCCCATGTGGACGACCATACCGTCGCCGAAGAAGGTGTGCTCGCGGTGGCTGGTGCGGTCGAAAATCTGGGTCGGGACGACCAGCGTGCGCGGTGGGAGGTCTTCGCGCAGGCTACCGACCGCGTTCGTCGCGATGATGCGGTCGACGCCGACGGACTTCAGCGCGTAGATGTTCGCCTTGTACGGCGCGTTGGTCGGGGTGTGCTGGTGGTCGGGGCCGTGACGAGGGAGGAAGGCGACCTCCTTGCCGCCGAGTTCGCCCACTGTGATGTCGTCGGAGGGTTCGCCGAAGGGCGTCTCCACGCTTCGCTTTTCCACGTTCTCTAGGGGCAGGGCCTCGTAGATGCCACTGCCACCGATGACGCCGATGGTCATGCTTGCACGAACTCGTGGCGCGCGTAAAACCGCTACGAGTCGTCGTGACTCCGGGTCGTCACGGCTCCGGGTCGGTTGACGGGTCTGGCGACCCGCGAAGGGCGGCCAGCCACCGGGAGAACGCCCCCACCCCGTCGCGGTACCCGACGAGGTACCCGAGCAGGTACGCCCCGACCACGGTCAGGGTCGGCCCGAGCAGGTACAGTGGCTCGCCCCGCACTGCCGGGACCGGCGGCGCGAACAGTTCCTGTGCGACGTAGAAGACCACGGCCGAGACGGCGGCGAACACGATGGTCCCGTTCGGGTCGTTGTCGGGGTCGGCCGCGTAGAAGGCCAACGTGAGCAGGAGGACCCACCGGAGGGGCCACGTGACCGGCACGATGGCCAGCTGGTCGAGTAGCCACCCGGCCGGGTAGGTCGCGAGCCACGATGGGAGCAACATCGGGATTGCCCGGCCGATGCGTCCGGGGTCCACGCGCCCGGCGTCCTCACGCACCGCCGCTCACCTCCAGCGCGTAGAGCCGCGACTCCGTGAGCGCGAACAGTCGTCCGCCAGCGTAGGCGAGCGCGTGGGCCTCGCCGCCGTCGAGGGCGATGTTGCCGTGGCGTTCGCCGGTTTCCTTGTCGAGCACGTCGACACCCGCGGGCCGGTGGACGTAGAGTCGGTTCTCGGTCCGGACCAGCCCGCGGATGTCCCCCAGCTCGTTGCGCTGCCACAGCCGCTCGCCGGTCCGGAGGTCGAACGTGTGCAACTCGCCGTCCAACCCGGTGACGGCCGCGAGTCCGACGGTGACCGCGGCATCGATGATGGGTGTCCCGGTCTCGACTTCCCACTGGAGAGTCCCGTCGTCCGGGTCGAACGCCTGGAGTCGGCCGGTGTCGCCGGAGCCACCGTAGGTCAGGAGCGTGTCTGCGACCACCGCGCTGCCGCGATGGAGGTACCCGTACTCGGGCGTCCGCCAGAGGCGCGTACCGTCGGTCGGGTCGTGGGCGCTGTGACGGACCGTCTCGAACCGCGCGTCGGTACAGAACAGTTTCCCGTCGCCGTGGGCGACCGGTTTCGCGTACTGCGTCGTCTGCCAGTGGGTGAGTCCACTCTGGACGTCACGCGCTTCGAGGCCGTCGTCGCCGTCGAGGAACAGGACGTTCCCGACGGGCAGGTACGTCGGGTCGAGAGGCCAGTAGAGCGAGCGGTCGTCGACGCCGGGGAGCCACCACACTCGTTCCCCGCCGCCCCCAAGGACGTGGAAGTCCGTCTCGGTCGGACAGCAGACACGGCCGTCGACGACGGCGATGCCGGGGGCGAGTTCCGAATCGGGGTCGAACTGCCAGCGCGGTCGTCCGTTTGCGGTGGCGAGCGCCCGGAGGTCGTTCTCGGTCGGGACGAACACGGTCCCGTCGGCGACGGCGAGATTGTATCCCGTCTCGGGTTCGAATTCGACGTCCCAGGCGACGGAGAGGTCGTCGCCGCTTGCGACCCACGCGTAGTTCTGCCTGCTTGGGGTCCGACCGGGGAGGTGCCACTCGCCACGTGGGACCGTCCGACCGCCGAACTCGCCCCTGAACAGGGACGGTCGCACCACCTGGCCGCCGCCGAGGGCGGCCGCGCCGAGGAGGAGGACCTGACGGCGGGAGAGATACTGGAGGGGACCAGACATATCTCGAACACGTCTGTGAGTGGGTAAATATCTCTCGGCGGCGGTGGTGGTGGGCGCTTCGAGTTCGATACTGGACCCTTCGTCAGAAACAAACTCGTGACAGGTGCTACCGTCCCCTAGGAGTATTGATGCGTCTGGGGACCGTTTCGATTCGTAATGGCTGATTCGCAGGTACAGAACGAGATTACCGAGGGTGAGCTGCTCGGTCCGATGGTCCGGCTCGCGTGGCCGATGGTCGCCATCCAGCTCTTGCAGGTCGCGTACAACCTCGCCGATACGGCGTGGTTAGGGGCGTACTCCTCGAACGCGGTCGGCGCGCTGTCGATGGCGTTCCCGCTCATCTTCTTCCTCATCTCGGTGGGCGGGGGGTTCACCGCGGCCGGGGCCATCCTGGTCGCGCAGTACACCGGCGCGAAGAGTGACGGCTCCGCCGGACTCGTCGCCGGGCAGACCATCGTCTTCGTCGGCATCTTCTCCGTCGTCATCGGCCTGCTGGGCTACCTGCTGACGGACACGATGCTCGGGGTGTTCCCGGCCGACCCGGAGACGGCCGAGTTCGTCATCCCGCTGGCCGCGGACTACATGCGCCTGTTCTTCCTCGGGTCGCCGTTCCTCTTTGGCTTCTTCGTCTTCGTCTCCCTGCTGCGGGGGTACGGCAACACCCGGACGCCGATGCGCATCATGTTCGTCTCCGTGCTGGTCAACGTCGTCCTCGACCCGCTGCTCATCTTCGGCGTGGGGCCGTTCCCCGCCATGGGCATCGAGGGGGCCGCCATCGCCACGGTGTTCGCCCGCGCGGTCGCCACGGTGCTCGGGTTCTACATCCTGTTCGCGACCACGGTCGGCCCGACCATCCGCCGCGAGCACCTCGTGCCCGACCTGCCGACCATCCGTGACATCGTCCGGCTCGGGGTCCCGAGCGCGGCCGAGCAGTCGATGGCATCGCTCGCGTTCATCACCCTCACCGCGATGGTCGCGACGTTCCCGCCCGCCGTCATCGCCGCCTACGGGCTCGGCAACCGGCTCATCTCGCTGGTGTTCCTGCCGGCGATGGGGCTGGGGCAGGCGACGAACACCATCGTCGGGCAGAACCTCGGCGCGGGCAAACCGGAGCGCGCCGAGCGCGCGGTGTGGATCGCCGCCAAGCTCGCCGCCGGCGTGTTGCTCGTCGTCGCCCTCGTCGTCTGGGCGTTCCCGACGACCATCCTGCGTCCGATGATGAGCGCCGACACGGCCCAGGCCGCCGAAACCCTGCGCTACGGGAGCGAGTACCTCCGCATCGTCGCGGTCGCGTTCGTCGCCATGGGGCTGTTCCCCGTGTTCCTCGGCGCGTTCCGCGGTGCGGGCAAGACCACCACGGCGCTGGTGTTCTCGGCCGTCGCGCTCTGGATTGCCCGCGTCCCCGTGACGTACTACCTCGTGTTCACGCTCGGGTGGGGAACGACCGGCATCTGGACCGCGGTCGCCATCGGCGACGTGGTCGGGGCCATCGCCGCCATCCTCTACTTCACGCGGGGCACCTGGAAGTCGGCCATCGTGGACCGGGAGAAGGGTGCCCGGGGTGAGCCCGAGTCGGTCGTGGCGGCCAGTCAGGACGACTGACCGCGGACCCGCTCGTACTCCTCTTTCGCCGCCTCGAACAACTCGCGCCCGAACTCCGTACCGAGTCTCGGCTCCGCCGTCGCGAAGAACTCGTCCAGGTGGTCGTACTCCTGGAACGCGTCCGACTCGCCCGGCTCGTACCGCTCCTCGCGCTCGTAGACGACTGCCTGCAGGCACATGTCCACGAGGTCCATGTCTTTCACGAAGCGAGCCTCGGGCGTCTCGCGGGCCTCGTACTCGGCCCAGGCGTCGTGGGCGTGGTCGAAGTCCGCGAGGAGGTCCGCCGCGGCGGCCGCCTCGGCTGCCTCCTTCTCTGCGGGGTCGTAGGCGTCGGCTGTCTCGTCGGCCCGCGTCGCCCAGTCGCCGGTCTCGGCCTCGGCAACGTCGTGGACCACGGCGAGGCGGAGCGCGCGGTCCGGGTCGACGCCGGCCTGTTCGGCGAACAGGAGCGTGAGGTACGCGACGCCCCAGGAGTGCGCGGCGACCGATTCCGGGTCTGCGATGCCCCGGAGCTGCCAGCCGGTGCGCCGCTCGTCCTTGAGCGCGAGGGCGGACAGTAGCGGGGCCAGGGCGGGGTCGTCGTCGGTCATCGAACCCAGTGAAAACGAGTCGAACCGGGGGACTCAGTCGACGAGTTCCCAGCCGGCCTCGGTCGCGTCGACGACCTCGCGGCGGGTCATCTCGGCCATGACCTCGTCGAGGCGGTTGGGCTGGGCGATCTCCATCTCGATGCGCTGGAGGTCGTGCTGCTCGGCGAGGAAGTGGCGGATGTCCTCCTTGCTGTAGACGGACTGGTCGTTGCGCTCCATGACGCCACCGATGATGTCGATCATGTCCTCGATGAAGTTCCACGGGTACACCATCCACGCCCACTCCTCGAGGCGCTCGCCGATGTAGTCCGGTTCGAACTCGCTGGTCTGGAGCAACTGGAGGGTCGCGGTGCGGACCTCGCCCGCGTTGCGCTCCTCGACGTACTCCTCGGCGCGCTTGATGGAGCCGCCGGTGTCGGCGATGTCGTCGATGATGAGCACGTCCTTGTCCTCGACGCTGCCCTCCGGCATCGGGTAGCGAACCTGGGGTTCGTCGGCCTTCTGGGCGGTGCCGACGTAGTGTTCCATCTTCAGGCTGGTGAGGTCGTTGAGTCCGAGGAAGTCACAGATGCAGCGCCCGGCGAACCAGCCGCCGCGGGCCAGCGCCACGATGACGTCGGGCTCGAACTCGTCCTGCTTGACGTCGTTGCTGACGTCTCGACACAGGCCGTAGATGTACTCCCAGTTGGTGATGGTGCAGTTGAAATCGTCCGGGAGGTCGCTCATACCCGCCACTCCCGCGCGTCGCTACTTAACGGTTTACAGGTCCGACGATGGCGTTCTCACTCGATGCGCGTGAACATCCCCCGCGATTCGGGGGCGGTCGGTTCGAACCCCCAGTGCTCGTAGAACCCCTCGACGTCCGCCAGGAGATTGACGTACGCCGTCGGGGGTGCGTGCTGGGCGAGATAGGTCATCAGGGCGTCGACGATCTTCGTCCCGAGGCCGCATCCCTGGTGGGCCGGGTGGACCGCGATGTCGACCAGCTGGAAGACGGTCCCGCCGTCGCCGACGATGCGACCCATACCCACCACCTCCTCCTCGCCGGTCACTTCGCTGTCGGGGACGACGGTCACGCCGAAGCTGGTGTTCGGGAGCCCGCGCCGGGCCGCGTTCAGGCTCCGGGGTGTCATCCCCGCGGCCTCGCGCAGGGCGACGTACTCCTCGGGCGTGGGGAGGGTCTCACGGAGTTCGTAGTCCATACGGAGAGGCCGGGGTGCGACCGTGGTAACGGTGTCGAGTTGGGACGGCTGGTGCCCGTTCTCGCCGCAGAAAAGATTGGTTTATGATATTTCGGGCACCATCGAAGTACATGGACGACGCCCTCCCTCGCAGACGTATCCTCCGCGCCCTCGCGGCGACCGGCACGGTCGCCCTCGCCGGCTGTTCAGGCGGCGAACAGGCGACCGGGACGACGACAGCGCCCGCGACCGACACGGTGACACCGACGGCCACTGCGACAGCGACCGACACAGCGACCACCACCCAGCAGCAGACGACCGAGCCGCTCTCTCCCGAGGAACTGACCACTCGCGCGACGGATCTGACCATCAAGCTCGGGGACGGGGACTTCGACAGCGTGGCGGACGTGTTCGTCGGCGAGGCGGCCGAACAGGTCTCGGCGGACCTGCTCCGGCAGGCGTGGACGACCCAGACGACCGGCAAGGGCGAGTTCACCAGCGTCGCGAGCGCCGAGTACTCGGAACAGAACGGGGTCCACGTCGTCGTGGTTCGCGCCACCTTCCAGAGCGGTATCTTGCTCGTCAACTGGGGCTTCGACGACGCAGGCGGCGCGGTCGGCCTGCGGTTCACGCAGCCCCAGGCCGAGTGGTCCCCGCCAGACTACGTCGACGAGTCCGCGTTCACCGAGTCCGAACGCACGCTCTCCTCTCCGGCCTGCGACCTCGGCGCGACGCTGTCGATGCCGACCGGGTCCGGACAGGTCCCCGGCGTCGTGCTCGTCCACGGCTCCGGGCCGAACGACCGCGACGAGACCATCGGCCCGAACAAGGTGTTCAAGGACCTCGCGTGGGGACTGGCCTCGCAGGGGGTCGCCGTCCTGCGGTACGACAAACGCACGTTCGCCTGTGACGTCTCGGCTACCGACGAGGTTACCATCGACGACGTGACCGTCGAGGACGCCGTCACAGCCATCGAACGACTCGCGGGCGAGGACCGAGTTGCTGAGGTTGTCGTGGTCGGACACAGTCTCGGCGCACTCGCGGCCCCGCGCATCGCCTCACAGGCCGAGGTGTCTGGAGTCGTGATGCTCGCCGCGCCACACACGCCGCTGTGGCGGTTGATTCCACAGCAGGTGCGCTATCTCTCCGAACTCGACGGGACCGTCTCCGACCCCGAACAGGAACAGATAGACAGCTACGAGATGGCTGCCGACCGCATCGCGGAGGGCGAGTTCGCGGCGAGCGAGACGCTGATGGGCTTCTCGGGCGCGTTCTGGCAGAGTCTCAAAGACTACGACCACGTCGCGACGGCGGACGCGGTCTCGGTCCCGATGCTGCTCGCACAGGGCGGGCGCGACTACCAGGTCCCGCCGTCGGAACTCGACTCGTGGGCCGGCGCGCTCACGCGAGAGACCGTCTCGTTCAAGTCGTTCGCGGCCCTGAACCACCTGCTCATGCCGGGGGACGGACCGGCGAACCCTGGCGAGTACCTCGTCCAGAGCCACGTCGGAGCGGACCTGGTCGACGAGGTGGCCGAGTTCGTTCGCGAGGGCTGACGCCACTTTCTTGCCCCGACCGTCCCTCGTGGGGGGCATGGATACCTATCGCGCGCTGCAGGTCGACGCCTTCACCGACGAGCCACTGGCCGGGAACCCGGCGGGGGTCTTGCCCGATGCAGGCGGACTGAGCGGGACGCAGATGCAACGAATCGCACGGGAACTCGCCGTCTCCGAGACGGCGTTCGTCCTGCCGAGCGAGGACGCCGACTACCGGCTGCGGTACTTCACGCCGACGCAGGAGGTCGACCTCTGCGGGCACGCGACGGTCGGGGCGTTCGGCCACCTCCACGAGGATGGGGCCATCGACGCGGGCGAGTACACGGTCGAGACGAACGTCGGCGTCCTCGACGTCACCGTCGACGACGACGGGACCGTCTGGCTCACGCAGGACTCGCCCCACGTCAGGGAGGTCGAGCCGACCTACGAGCGCGTGGCCGAGGCGCTGGGCGTCGACGTGGCTGCTCTGAAGGACGTGGGTGCCGACCTTCCCCTGGCAATCGCGTCGACCGGCGTCCGCTACCTGCTGGTCCCCGTGAACTTCCTCGAACACCTCGGCAACGCCGACCCGGACCTCGCCGCGGTCGAAGAACTCGCCGACGAGTTCGACGCGCTCGGCGTCTACCCGTTCACGTTCGACGCGGTTGGACCGAACGCGACGCTCCACGCCCGGATGTTCGCACCCGGGGCTGGTATTCCGGAGGACCCGGTGTGTGGAACCGGTGCGGGCGCGGTCACGGCCTATCTGGACCACTACGGCGCGTTCGCCGACGAGTTCCCGGACGAGGTCGTCGTCGAGCAAGGACACTACGTCGACCGGCCCGGAGCGGTGCGGGCACGGGTCGACCCCGTACAGGTCGGCGGACGAAGCGTCACGGTCCTCGACGGCTCGCTGGTCGTCCCGGCGGAAGAAGAAGACGAGATCCTCGAGGTGTAGTCGTCAGCGAAGGGGGTCGTCGGTCCCGCCGTCGCTGGCGGGGTTTCCACGACTGCCACCTGACCCGTCGCTGCTGTCGTCGGAACTGGAATCGCCACGGGATTTCGAACTCGGGGTCGAGTCGGAACCGGAGCGCGAAGCCGAATCCGCGCCAGACCGCGACCCACTCGGCCGTCGCTTGCTGGTGGCCCTGCCGGAGGATGGCCTGGCAGCCGCCTCGCTGGACGTCTCTGCCGTTCCCGAGCCACTCCTCGACGTGGACCGCCTGCTGGTCGCGGCGGTGCCACCGGTGGTGGCTGCGTCGCTCGCGCTCTTTGCGGATTTGATATCAGAGCGCAGGTCGGCCTCGAGGCTCGATAGCTGGTCGTTCACCACGTCGAGGACCTCGCTTTTCACCTGCTGGTCGTCTGTCTGTCCGCCACCGGCTTCGACCGCCTTCCCCATCGTCTTCACCATGGCGACGGACTTGCCGACCTGCCAGATGACGAGGCCGAGGACCGAGAGCCCGCCGGCCACCACCGGGTCTGCGGTCGCTACGGCCTGGTCGAAGTCCTGGATGACCAGCTGTGCGGCGTCCCAGAAGCCGAGGTAGAGACCGGCGCCGATGAGTCCGACCCCGACGAGGAACGAGAGGAGCGCCAGCGCACGGTAGTACGCGACGAGTTTGAGTGTCTGCGTAGTATTCATGGAGGAAGGGTCACAGTCACCCGGTATAACCGCTGTGGCTATCACCCACCCGGGCAACACTTGCCGAACTGGCGAATGGTTCACTCAGAGCCGAGTGAGAATCAACAGACGGCGTCCGGAATCTTCATGTTCGCCCCGAGATTGCCTCCGAATAGAGATGGCAGTACTCTGGCTGGACGAGATACGGGCCAGCGACCTCGAAGCCGTCGGCGGTAAAGGCGCATCCCTCGGTGAACTGACCGCCGCAGGGCTCCCTGTACCACCCGGGTTCGTCGTGACCGCGGGCACGTACCGAACATTCATCGAAGAGGCAGGCATCGACGAAGAGCTGTTCGAGGCGGTCGACGTCGACGTCGACGACTCGAAGGCCCTCGCCGCAGCCGAAGAGCGCGCGAGCGAACTCATCCTCGGGACGCCGTTCCCGGACGACCTGCGCGAGGAGATACTCTCCGCGTACCACGACGTCGGCGACGGACAGGCCTTCGTCGCGGTCCGCTCCTCGGCGACCGCCGAGGACCTGCCGGACGCGTCGTTCGCGGGCCAGCAGGAGACGTTCCTCAACGTGACCGAGGACGAACTCCTGGAACGCGTGAGAGAGTGCTGGGCGTCCCTGTTCACCCAGCGCGCGATATACTACCGCCAGCAGCAGGGGTTCGACCACGCCGACGTCAACATCGCTGTCGTCGTCCAGCTGATGGTCGACGCCGAGAAGTCCGGTGTGATGTTCACCAGCCACCCCTCGACGGGCGAGCCGAAGATGATAATCGAGTCCGCGTGGGGCCTCGGCGAGGCCGTGGTCTCCGGGACCGTCTCGCCAGACAATTACGTCCTCGACCGCGCGTCCGACGAGGTGCTCGAAGTGACGGTCGCGGACAAGAAGATACAGATGATAAAGGACCCCGACACCGGCGAGACCGTCGAGGTCGCGGTCGACGAGGAGAGACGCCACGAACGCGTCCTCTCCGACGAGGAGCTCTCGAAGCTCCGTGAACTCGGCGAGACCGTCGAGGAGCACTACGACACGCCCCAGGACGTCGAGTGGGCCATCGTGGACGGCGAAGTGTTCATGCTCCAGTCCCGTCCCATCACCACCATCACCGAGGGAGACATCGGCGAGGCCGACGAGACGCGTGTCGACGCGGAGATCGCCGAGGAGGCCAGCACGAGCACCGACGGGAGCGGAAGCGTCGGCGTCGAGAAACAGGACATTCTGGTACAGGGACTCGGCTCCAGCCCCGGCGTCGCGTCCGGTAACGCCAGAATCGTGCGCAAGCTCGACCAGCTCGACAAGGTCGGCGAGGGCGACATCATCGTCACCGAGATGACGACCCCGGACATGGTACCCGCGATGAAGCGGGCTGCCGGTATCGTCACCGACGAGGGCGGGATGACCAGCCACGCAGCCATCGTCTCCCGCGAACTCGGCGTCCCGGCCGTCGTCGGGACGGGCAACGCCACCTCGATGCTCGACGATGGGCAGCTCATCACCATCGACGGCGACAAGGGGACCATCCGCGAGGGTCGCGTCGAGACCGAGGAGCAAGAGCGCGAACCCGTCGAGGAGGTCCGTCCGCAGGCGCCCGTCAAGCCGATGACCGCGACCGAGGTCAAGGTCAACGTCTCGATTCCGGAGGCGGCCGAGCGCGCAGCCGCCACGGGGGCGGACGGCGTCGGCCTGCTCCGCATGGAGCACATGATTCTCTCGACGAACAAGACGCCCGAGAAGTACATCGCCGACCACGGCGAGAAGGCGTACGTCGACGAGATCGTCGAGGGCGTCCAGCGGGTCGCCGAGGAGTTCTTCCCGCGGCCGGTTCGGGTCCGCACGCTCGACGCGCCGACCGACGAGTTCCGCCAGCTAGAGGGCGGCGAGTCCGAGCCCTCGGAGCACAATCCGATGCTCGGCTACCGCGGTATCCGCCGGAGCCTCGACAAGCCCGAGTTGTTCAAGCACGAACTGGAGGCGTTCCGCCGCCTGTTCTCGATGGGCTACGACAACGTCGAGATAATGTTCCCGCTCGTCAACGACGCAGAGGACGTGTTGCGGGCCCGTAACCTGATGGAGGAGGTCGGCATCGACCCGAAGAAGCGTCGCTGGGGTGTCATGATAGAGACGCCCGCTTCGGCGCTGTGCGTCGAGGAGATGGCCGACGTCGGCATCGACTTCGCCTCGTTCGGAACGAACGACCTCACCCAGTACACGCTCGCGGTCGACCGGAACAACGGGAACGTCGCCGACCGCTTCGACGAACTCCACCCGGCCGTGCTCGAACTCATCGGCCAGACCATCGCGACGTGTCGCGAACACGACGTCGCCACGTCCATCTGCGGGCAGGCCGGCTCGAAGCCCCAGATGGTCCAGTTCCTCGTGAACCAGGGTGTCTCGTCCATCTCGGCGAACATCGACGCGGTGCGTGACGTCCAGCACGAGGTCAAGCGGGTCGAGCAGAAGCTCATCCTCGAATCAGTTCGCTGACAGGGACTGTCGTCGCGATTTGCCGGCACGCGCCGACCCCGGCCCGGGTCGGCGCGATTCGGAAAGACGCTACAGTCGTTCCTGTGATGTCTCACGTTCGCTTTCTCTCAGGTAATCGGGATTCGTCCTTTTCAGTGAACCTGACTTCTCTCTGTAGTATGAGAGCTATCGCCAGTGTCGCGCTCGTGACAGTCGTCGTGCTGGGCGGCTGCATCGGCGGCCTCGGAGCCGTCGATTCGACAGGAGCAAGCAAAGCAGACTATCCCCCGGGAGTGACCGCTGACGGCATCACAGACCCGACCGCGTTGCTGATGGCCCACGAGGACGTCCTCGCGAAGACCGGGTACGAACTGTCGTTCGAACTCGACTACCAGGCCAACGACACCAGTGTGAGCCAGTCGAAGGAGGTTCGTGTGACCGAGGACGGGTCGTTCCTGCTCACCGAGCAGTCGACCTACGGTGACCAGACCCTCACCCGGTCGCTGTACAGTGACGGAACCACCGCGTACGAACGCAACGAGTTCGCCGGCCAGGAGAGCTACAGCGGCTACGACGCCGAAATCGCCTACGGCGAACTGACCGGCAGCGACGTCCTGCAGTCGTTCCTCACGACGGTCGACTACACCGCATCGGAGGCGACGCGCAATGGGGAGGCGTTCACACTGCTGAAGGCCGACCGTGTGTCTGCTGACCCGTTCGGTCTCGGTGAGGGGACGACCGTCACCTCGACTGCCGCGGTTGGCCCGGATGGGCTCGTGAAGACGCTCGATGCGACCGTGACGAAAGGCGAACAGACCGTGACCATCGCGTTCAGTGTCGCGTCGGCCGACCCCACGGTCACCGAACCGGCGTGGGTGAGCGAGAACCGTGACGAGATGACCATCGCCGACCTCGACTACACTATCGAGGGGGACGCCCTCAAGGTGAAACACGTCGGTGGTGACGTACTTCCGGAGGGGACCGAGATAACGCTCGTCGTGCAGGAACGTGCGGCTGACGGAGATGTCACCGTGACCTACGCAACGCTCGATGCCGACCTCGCCCCCGGCCAGACCGCGACGGTCCACAACGTCGGCTCGGAGACTGAAGCCACCGCGTACGTCGGGAGCCACGAGGAACCCGAGGGTGCGTCGGTCATCGACGGCATCGTCGAGGTGACCGTCCGTGACGGCATGTCGCTCGTCGACCTGTCGTACCTCTCCAGCGACGAGTAGTCGAGTGACAGCCGCCCCGCCGTTCAGAACCAGAACGGCGTCGGGGAGAACAGTGCGGTGACCAGCGCGCTCACGGTGAGCACGCCTGCGCTGACCAGGACGTGGCGGGCCCCGCCGACGCCGAGTCGGCCGGTCGCCCGTTCGACGAGTACGTTTTCAGGACCTCGCCGCCGTCGAGTGGCTACACCGGGAGCGTGTCGACGTCACGCTTCGAGCTGTGTTCACAGGACGCTGGGGCGAATCTATCGGCGGCCCTGCTCGCGACCCGACCCACGCCTGCAGAGAACGCAATCCCTAAATTCCGCAGGCCGTACCGTATGGATATGCGCGGCCAGCCCCAGGACTTCGACCGGGTTCTCTCCTCGATGTGCACACCACCGCACCCGGTCGCCCGCGAGGCCGCAGAACGGTACCTCGCCACGAACCCCGGCGACCCCGCGACGTATCAGACGGTCGCCGACCTCGAAGACGACGCGGTCGCCATGCTCGGCGACATCGTCGGCCTCTCCGACCCCGCAGGCTACATCGCCAGCGGGGGCACCGAAGCGAACATCCAGGCGGTCCGGATGGCGCGCAATCGCTCGGTGTCGAGCGACCCGAACGTCGTCGTCCCCGAGAGCGCGCACTTCTCGTTCCAGAAGGCTGCGGACGTGCTGGCCATCGAGTTGCGAATCGCGCCGCTGACCGACGACTACACCGTCGACCTCGGCGCGGTGAAACGCTTCTGTGACGAGGACACCGCGGGCATCGTCGGGGTCGCCGGCTCCACGGAGTACGGTCGGGTCGACCCGATTCCGGAACTCGCGCGTATCGCCCACGGGCACGATGCGCTCTTGCACGTCGACGCCGCCTGGGGCGGCTTCGTCCTCCCGTTCACGGACCACGAGTGGCACTTCGGCCACACCGCCGTGGACACCCTGACTATCGACCCGCACAAGATGGGCCAGGCCGCGATTCCAGCAGGTGGCCTGCTCGCCCGCGATGACGAACTGTTCGACGCGCTCGCGGTCGACACGCCCTATCTCGAATCCGCGAAACAGGCGACGTTGACTGGGACCCGCTCCGGCGCGGGCGTCGCCAGTGCCGCGGCGGCCATGCAGGAACTCTGGCCCGACGGCTACCGCGAGCAGTACGAGACCTCGGTCGCCAACGCCGACTTCCTCGTCGGGGAACTGCGCGAGCGGGGCTTCGACGTGGTCGAACCCGACCTGCCCATCGTCACTGCCGAGGTCCCGCCCGAACTGTTCCAGGCGCTTCGAGAGGAGGGCTGGCGGGTCTCTACCACCGGTTCAGACGAGATGCGCGTGGTCATGATGCCCCACGTCACCCGCGAGATGCTGTCGGCGTTCCTGCAGGATATCGACCGACTCCGCCCCACCGTGAACATCAACACTTAGGTTTCGGCGGCGGTGAGGCTCTGTCAGTGACAGCCGTACTCACGACTGGATCTCTCATGCTCTCCGACCCAGTGGTTCTCGCCCCGTGGTTCGACTACCACTGGCTCGAAGCGGCAGTCGAAACCGCGACCGGCTGGGTCGGGCTGGGAATCATCGCGATCTACTCGTTCCTCATCGCGTTCGTGTTGCCACTCCCCAGCGAGATCGTCCTCGCACCGAAACTCCAGCTCGGGGTCCCGCGCACCCTCGAACTCGGGCTCATCATGGTCGCCAGCGGCCTCGGCAAGGCCGGCGGCAGCGTGTTCGCGTTCCACATCGGTCAGGAAGCCAAGGAAGCCGGTCCCGTCGTCCGGTTCCTGAAACGCTCGCGCTTCGACGTCATCGAGTGGTCAGAGAAGCAGACGGTCGAACTCGCACGCAAGTACGGGTACGCCGGGCTCGCCATGGCGCTGTCGGTGCCCTTCTTCCCCGACACGCTCTCTATCTACGCCTTCGCCGTGCTCGAAGAGGACTACCTGAAGTTCGCTGCCGCGACCTTCGTCGGCAGCGTCGGGCGGTTGCTGGTGACGGTGCTCTTTTTCAGTGGCGCGTTCGCGCTGCTGTGAGCCGAGCCGGCGATTCGCACGGTTCTCGACCCCCGAGAAGCAGCATCTCGATATATCTCCTCGGCTAGCGTAGCTTCTCACATGAACCTCAGACTCAACTCCAGACTCGTCAGCGGTGGTGTCATCGTCCTCTTCGGTCTCCTGCTCCTGCTCGGGACCACAGAGACCTACGACACGGCCCAGCTCTGGCTGTTCGTCCCCAGCGTGTTCGTCCTGCTCGGGGTCTGGGCCATCGTCCAGAGCCGCGCCGCTAACCTCGTCGGCCCCGTGGTGTTGATACTGGTCGCCGGGACCATCCAGCTCGCGGCGCTCGACGTCCTGACCGACGCCATCGTCGAGGCCTACTGGCCCGTGCTCGTCGTCCTCGTCGGCCTCACCGTCGTGTTCGGCCGCCAGCTCCGCACCCGCGCGGTCGAGAGTGACGCGGAAGCCCTCGACGTCTTCGCGATGTTCGGCGGCGTCACCAAGCGTGCGACCGGCCCCACGTTCGCCCAGGCCGACGTGACCACCCTGTTCGGCGGCTCCGAACTCGACCTGCGCGACACCGAGCCCGTCGGCACCGCCCAGGTGGACGTGTTCGCCCTGTTCGGCGGCGTCGAGATTCACGTCCCCGAGACCTGGACCGTCCGCATGGAGGTCCTGCCCGTCTTCGGCGCGGCCGAGGACGAACGCCCGCGGGTGATTCGGGACGGTGAGGACGTGACCAGCCGTCGGGCCCGCAGCGACGACGTGGACCTCATCGTCACCGGACTGGTCGGCTTCGGTGGCGTCGAAGTGAACTGATTTTCGGCGTTTTTCTGGATTCTCGATTTCCGGCTGGGGAGGGTGTGGTTGCGGAGCGGGGCGGTTGCGGTCATATACGCTAGCGAGGCTCTGTTGAAATCCTATCGTTCCAACAGTTGTCTCGCTGGAATAGCCGTTAGGTAGGTGTGCGTATTGAACAGTACTACTGACTGCGATTGAGAATCAAGACACCAATAAGAAACGCGGTAGCGGCGAGAAGCGTTGAAAGGAAGGCCGTGACCCAGAGATTTATTCCGGTCACATTGGCTTGGTAGGTGACGATACTACTGACGACTATCCCAACGAGAATCGCAGTATATGATTGGCGAGTATTGATTCTTTCTCGCGGTTTATGGAACATACGAGATGTGAGAATGGTTCGCGTGTTAAGTCTACCCTCTATATCTAACGTTCAGAGTGCCTTGTCGATGTTGTGAGTGAGACACCCGATAACGAGTTCACGGAACTGCTTCCACCAGCGCTGTGAGCGGACGAATGCGCCGTACTTGCGTTTGAGGCGAGAATTTACGGTTTCGTTCTGACTACGCTGACCGTAGATGTCGGCGTCCAGTCGAGCGTTCCACGCTTTGTGGAGTGACGAGAACTCGCGGTGTTTGATGAGCGGACGAACACCAGTTTCACGGGCCAACGCGCGAACCCTCTGGTCGTCGTATCCCTTATCGCCAAGGAGAACCACTACTTCTCCGGTGTTTCGCTTGATGAGCGACGGCGCAATCTGCGAATCGTGTTTTCGCGTCGTAGTCACGTGTACGTCGAGAATCGCGTTCGACCTCGTGTCTACGAGAAGCGTGACTTTCAACTGCTGAATCGTCGACTTCGCTCGCTTCGTGTAGTGCTTCGAGGCGTGGCTCCGGTCGAAGCCGGAGGCGTCGATACCGACGACACCGTTGGTCGGGAGAAGTGTGACCGAGAGATTGAGAAGAACCCGCCAAACAGCCATATTGAGTCGATTGAACGCTTTACACAGCGTCGAAGGAGACGGGAGTTCCTCAAGGTCGATAGCGCTCTGAATCCGGGGCATCTCGATGAGTTCGTCGAGAAGCGTTCGGTACGTCGTATTCTTCCGAACCTTGAGGCACAGTAGAACGATGTGTTGGTGGAGTGTGTATCGGCGTTTCGAGAACTTCGAGGAGTACCGAGCGACAGCTCTTCGAGCCAAGTGATACGCCTGCTCAACAAACCGGAGTAACCGCGACCTCGGGAGGGCTTGCATTCGATCAAACTACCGGGCGAACCTGTAACCCTCTGAGGATTTCGACAGAGCCGCTAGCGAGAGTTCGCTGCTAGTCGACGCTGGCAACGGTTCGTCGTTCTTCGTTCCCATCGTGGTCATCCAACGACACGACTATCGCTGGCGTCCACGACCGCACCTCGCCCTCCCCAGCCGATTGCGATGCTCGTTCCGCTACCGCTCCACTGCGCTTCTCATCCCTCGCGCGACACCGGCTCACGACCTCACTAACGTTCGGCACGCGAGCCGGCGCGCGCCAGAGTCGTAAGCGGGGTAGCACACAGCACACACCACGACACCTTTTTATCCGACTCACGACCAACACCGAATAGTGACAGCTACGACCCGTCACGTCCCCGAGAACCGCCGTATGCGCATGGCGTGAGCCATGCCTGGCGGGTGGGCCGGGGTTGCGGGTCGGTCATACGACTTCTCCGCGCGGTCTGAAAGTCAGGTTCCGAGGAATGCCACAGCGAGAGCGAACCGTCTACAGAACAGACCGGAATCAGCGGGTTTTAGGCCCGCACGATAGCAGACGATACCATGAGCAACGACGACTTTCCCACGGAGAACACCGCGGTGGTGACGTGTGGGTTGCCGTACGCCAACGGCGACCTCCACGTCGGCCACCTGCGAGGCTACACGAGTGCAGACACGTTCAACCGCGCGCTTCGCAAGCTGGGCCAGCAGACGGCGTACGTCTGTGGTTCGGACATGCACGGAACGCCCATCGCGGTGAACGCCGAGAAGGAGGGCGTCTCGCCCGAGGAGTTCTCGCTGCGCTACCACGAGCAGTACGAGGAGACGTTCCCGCGCTTTAACGTCGAGTTCGACAACTACGGGCACACCCACGACGCGACGAACACGGAGATGACCCAGTCCATCGTCCGCAAACTGGAGGACGAGGGCTACGTCTACGAGAAGGAGATAAAGGTCGCCTGGGACCCCACAGAGGACCAGCCGCTGCCGGACCGCTACGTCGAGGGCACCTGCCCGTACTGTGGCGAGCACGCCCGTGGCGACGAGTGTGACGAGGGCTGTGGCCGCCACCTCGAACCCGGCGAAATCGAGGACCCCGTCTCCTCGGTGACGGGCAACCCGGCCGAGTACCGCGAGCGCCCGCACAGGTTCTTCGAGGTCTCAGAGCTGTCCGAGTACCTCACCGAGTTCCTCGACGGGCTGGAGGGCACGAGCAACGCGAAGAACCAGCCCCGCGAGTGGATCGAGAGCGGGCTGCAGGACTGGTGTATCACCCGCGACCTCGACTGGGGTATCGACTACCCCGGCGAGAACCCCGAGGACCTCGTGCTGTACGTGTGGGTCGACGCGCCCATCGAGTACATCTCCAGTACGAAGCAGTACTCGGACAGGGTCGGGGCCGAGGAGTACGACTGGGAGAACGTCTGGAAGGACGACGACGGGGAGATAATCCACGTCATCGGCCGCGACATCATCCAGCACCACACCATCTTCTGGCCGGCGATGCTCCACGTCGCCGAGTACAACGCCCCGCGGGCCATCTGCGCGACCGGGTTCGTCACCATCAACGGGAAGGGCCTCTCGACCTCGCGGAACCGCGCCATCTGGGCACGTGAGTACCTCGACGAGGGCTTCCACCCGGACCTCCTTCGCTACTACCTGACGACGATGGGCGGCTTCCAGCAGGACCTCGACTTCAGCTGGGACCGCTTCCAGGAGCGCGTCAACGGCGAGCTGGTGGGGACGGTCGGGAACTTCCTCTACCGCAGCCTGCTGTTCGCCCAGCGGAACTTCGGCGGCACGCCGGACGCAGACGTGTCCAAGGAGGTCGCAGAACGAATCGAGCAGGCCATCGACGACTTCACCGACGCCGTCAACGAGTACGAGATTCGCCGCGCGGGCGACGCCGCGGTCAAACTCGCCCAGTTCGGTAACGAGTACATCCAGCAGCACGAACCGTGGAAACTGGACGACGAGGAGGCTGCGCCGGTCATCCGCGACTGCGTCCAGATCGCCAAAGCCGTCACGCTCCTCATCGAGCCCGTCACGCCCGGCAAGGCCGAGGAGGCCTGGAACCAGTTCGCCGGCGAGGGTGACGTCCACGAGGTCACGGTCGACGCGGCACTGGAGCCGCCGGCCGCCGAGTTCGACGAGCCCACCGAGCTGTTCGAGAAGGTCGAAGACGACCGCGTCGAGGAGCTGAACGAGAAGCTCGCCGAACGTGTCGCCGCGGCCGGGGCTGCCGACGAGGACGACGAAAGCGAAAGTGACGAGACCGACGAGGGCGAGCCTGGAGACGTGAGCGACGAACTCGAACCCCTGCTGGACTCTCGCATCGGTTTCGACGACTTCCAGGACCTCGACATCCGCGTCGGCCGCATCGAATCGGCCGAGCCCATCGAGGACTCGGACAAGCTGGCGAAGCTCGAAGTCGACATCGGCTTCGAGACGCGTCAGGTCGTCGCGGGCATCAAGCAGCTCCACGACCTCGAGGAGCTACCGGGCACGAAGGTCGTGTTGCTCGCGAACATGGAGAAGGCCGAACTGTTCGGCGTCGAGTCGAACGGGATGGTGCTCGCGGCTGGCGAGCAGGCCGACCTGCTGACGACCCACGGCGACGCCGAGCCGGGCACGAAGGTCCGGTAAGACGGCGCTCTCTCGATTCTCTCTTTTCCTCTCGCAGTTCCGTAGTCGACAGAACGCTCTGCATCACTCTCTCTGCCTGTGGTGTCCCTCGCCCGGGCCTGCTCTTCGTCGGCCTACATGTCAGTGACGAGTTCGGCGAAGTCGTCGGTCGGGATAACCTCCATGGTCTGCATGTCGAGACCGTGGCGCTCCATCGCGAGTGCGACTTTGAACGCTTCGTCGCGGTCGGCCGCCTCGAAGATGACGATGAAATCGTAGTTCCCGAGGACAGCGTACGTGTCTTCGAGCGTCGCGTCGAACGCGTCGACTTCGCTGTGAATCTCGCCCCAGAGCGAGGCGAGTTCTTGCACGTTGTTGATCTCTCGGTCACGGACGCGAACGAGGGAGGTGTACATCCCCATGTGACCATGTACCAGACAGCGAGTGGAAATGGTTGGGCATGATTACTGGAAGATGGCAGCCCACTCCGGGCGATGCGGGGTGTTGCACCGACCCACGACCCACGACCGACGGACAGGGTACTCGAAACCGAGTAAAACACTGGGATTTTTGCCGCCCTCCGGCGTAGGCGGTCGTATGCGAAACGCCAAGATCGTCTGTACGCTCGGGCCGGCGACCGACACGGTCGGTCGCATCCGGGCGTTGGCGGACGCCGGGATGTCGGTCGCGCGCCTCAACTCCAGTCACGGTGACCTGGAGACGCGTGCGGCCATCGCCGACCGGGTACGACAGGTGGACAAGGAGACAGAGAAACCCCTCGCCACGATGGTCGACCTGCAAGGGCCCGAGGTACGGACGGCCCCGCTGGAAGAGCCCATCGAACTCGAAACGGGTTCGACGGTCCGGTTCCACGAGGGCGACGAGGCGACACCCGACGCGGTTGGCCTCTCCTACGACATCTCGTCGGTCTCGCCGGGCGACAGCATCCTCCTCGACGACGGGCGCATCGAGGCGACCGTCGAGCGCGTCGACGGGTCGGACGTGTACGCGACCATCGAGATGGGTGGTGAACTCGGTGGCCGCAAGGGCGTGAACATGCCCGGCGTCGACCTCGACATCGACGTTGTGACCGAGAAGGACCGCGAGGACCTCGAACTCGCCGCCGAGAAGGAGGTCGATTTCGTCGCGGCGAGTTTCATCCGCAACGCCGCCGACGTACTCCACGTCAGTGAGGTCCTCGAAGAGTTCGGCGCGGACATCCCCATCGTCGCGAAGATAGAGCGAGCGGGGGCGGTCGAGAACCTCGAAGAGATAATCGACGCCTCCTACGGCATCATGGTCGCCCGCGGTGACCTCGGCGTCGAGTGCCCAATGGAGGACGTCCCGATGATACAAAAGCGCATCATCCGGCGCTGTCGCGAGACCGGGACGCCGGTCATCACGGCGACGGAGATGCTGGACTCGATGATTCACGAGCGCCGTCCGACCCGCGCGGAGGCATCGGACGTGGCGAACGCGGTTCTCGACGGGACCGACGCCGTCATGCTCTCGGCCGAGACCGCCGTCGGTGACCACCCGCTCCGCGTCGTCGAGGCGATGGACCGCATCGTCCGGCAGGTCGAGTCCAGCGAGGAGTACGCCGAGATGCGCGAACAGCGCGTCCCGCCGGCGAGTGACTCCCGCACCGACGCCCTCGCCCGCTCTGCGCGCTACCTGGCCCGTGACATCGGTGCCAGCGCGGTCGTGGCCGCGTCCGAGTCCGGGTACACGGCGCTCAAGACCGCGAAGTATCGCCCGGGCGTTCCCGTGGTCGCGACGACGCCGACCGACCGGGTTCGCCGCCAGCTCGCGCTCTCGTGGGGGGTGAACGCCCAGTACGCACCGTTCGACCAGGACGGCGTCGACGCCGTCATCCAGAACGCGGTGCAGGCCGCGCTCGACGCGGGTGTCGCCGAGAGCGGCGATACCGTGGTCGTCCTCTCCGGGATGATGACCGACCTCGAGGGCGCACAGACGACGAACATGCTGAAGGTTCACGTCGCCGCCGAGGCCCTCGCGGCCGGGCGCGGCGTCGTCGCTGGCTACGTCTCTGGCCCGGTCGAACACGTCGACGACGGCGACCTCACCGGCGTCCCCGAGGGTGCCATCGTCACCCTCGGTCCGGACTTCGACGCGGAGTTCGAGGGCGACGTGTCCAGACTCGGCGGTATCGTCGACGCGCGGCCGGGCATGACGGGCTACCCCGCGATGATCGCCCGGGAAGTCGGCATCCCCATGGTCTCTGGCGCGGACCTCTCCGAGGTCGCCGACGGGACGACCGTCACCATCGACGCCGAGCGCGGGGTCATCTACGAGGGCGCAATCCACCGACGACAGGATACCCGTCGGTGACCCGTCCGGTTTAGTAGCCTGAGCGCGTACTGTCTCCCGTGACAGACGACTCCGCCGACGACCAGTACCGGTTCAGCCTCGACGACCTGAAGGACGACGAGGAGGAGACTGGCCGTCACGACGCCCGCGCAGTCGAGATGGGGCCGTACGACCCCGACGAGGTCATCGAGTCCGGTTCCATCGACGGTGAGAACGCACTGTTCGTCGTTCTCGGTGTCCTCGCCATGGTCGCGTTCTTCGTGCACCTGGTGACACTGCTCGGGTGACGGACCGCCCCGTAGCGACGGCCGGAACGCCCGACGACGACGTATCGTACCGCGTTCGCCCGTCTGCAAAATTTTAATCGGCCCCGGTCCTAACCGACGCACATGGCACCGTTACTCGACGTCGACCTGTTGCCCCTCCTCCTGTTCCTCGCTGGAACGGGACTGATGATAGCGGAGGCTCTCGTTCCCGGTGCGCACTTCATCGTCATCGGTGTCGCCCTGTTCGTCGCCGGACTCGTCGGGATGTTGTTCTCCCCACTCGGGACACCGTTCGCGCTGGCGGCGATGGTGCTCGCCGTCGGCTTGCTCACGTTCTACGTCTACCGCGAGTTCGATTTCTACGAGGGAACCGACCGCGGCCAGACGAGCGGGTCGGACGACCTCCGGGGCGCGACCGCCCGCGTCACGGAGACGGTCACCTCGACCAGCGGGCGGGTCCGCCTGCTCGACCGGGGCGGGTTCGACCCGAACTACACCGCCCGAAGCGAGTGGGGTGACGAGATTCCAGAAGGGACCGAGGTCATCGTCACCGACCCCGGTGGCGGGAACATCTTGACAGTCGCACCGATGGACACCGAGGACGACATCGACCGTGAACTCCGTCGCGAACGCGAACGCCGTGAACGGGAAGACGGCGAGACGGAGACAGCGTAATCTGGCTGGTATTATCGAAACTGCAACAGGAAGGCTTTTGTAATCTGCTTCCCGGGTTGATATTATGGAGATACTTCCATTGCAAGGGGCAGCGACCTTCGGGTTCGTCGCCGCGATTATCGGAATCCTGATAATCGTGGCGCTGGCCTCGGCGGTGAAGATCGTGCAACCGACGGAAAAGCGCACGCTCACCGTCCTCGGGCAGTACCGCGGCCTGCTCGAACCCGGGTTCCACCTGGTCCCTCCGTTCGTCTCTAGTACGCAGAGCTTCGACATGCGTACCCAGACGCTCGACGTCCCGCCCCAGGAAGCCATCACCCGCGACAACTCCCCGGTCGTCGCGGACGCCATCGTCTACATCCGCGTGATGGACGCGAAGAAGGCCTTCCTCGAAGTCGACGACTACGAGAACGCGGTCCGGAACCTCTCGCAGACGACGCTGCGTGCCGTCATCGGGGACATGGAACTCGACGACACGCTCAACAAGCGACAGGAGATCAACGCGCGCATCCGCGAGGAACTCGACGAACCCACCGACGAGTGGGGTGTCCGTGTCGAGAGCGTCGAGGTCCGCGAGGTCAACCCCTCGAAAGACGTCCAGCAGGCGATGGAGCAACAGACCTCCGCCGAGCGCCGTCGCCGTGCGATGATTCTGGAAGCGCAGGGTGAACGCCGCAGTGCCGTCGAGCAGGCACAGGGTGAAAAGCAGTCCAACATCATCCGCGCACAGGGTGAAAAGCAGAGTCAGATCCTCGAGGCGCAGGGTGACGCCATCTCGACCGTCCTCCGTGCGAAGTCCGCCGAATCGATGGGTGAGCGCGCCGTCATCGACAAGGGGATGGAGACGCTCGCGGAGATCGGCACGTCCGACTCCACGACGTTCGTCCTGCCCCAGGAGCTCTCCTCGATGCTCGGCCGATACGGCAAGCACCTGACCGGTAGCGACGTCAAGCAGACCGAGACCGCCCTCGACAGTCTGGACTTCGACACCGAGACCCGGGAGATGCTCGGGCTCGACGACATCGAGGACATCATCGGTGCCATCGACGAGGAGGCCGAACTCGACACCGAGAAGATGGAAAAGCAGGCCGAGGCGGTGAAGATGGGTGACGACCCGACGGAGATCAAGGACCCTGACGAGGTCATCGAGGAGGCGGACCAGGGTATCGCTGGCGGCGACTACGACGTCAGCGACGACATGTCCGATTCGTTCACCAGCGCCGAAAAGAAGATGGGAGACCCCGAAAAAGAGCCGGAGACCGAGAAGTAGCGAAGGCGTTTTATCGCTGGGGAAGCATAGAAAGAAACGAACAATGGGCGAACGCGGCGAGGTCGACGAACAGAAACGCGCCACGTTGCGGCGCTTCGCTGCAGTCGGCGCGGCCAGCCCCTTCGCCCGTTTTACGGACGACGATTCGACCGGCGAGAGCGACGTCCGCGACGCCATCGCTGGCTACCTCGCGGCGACGCCTGGTGCCCACTTCTCCAAGCTCCGTGACGACCTCAAACTCGGCACGGGCGAGACCCAGCATCACCTGAAACGACTCGTCGACGGCGGCGCAGTGGAAGTCCACCGCGACGGCGACTACAAGCGACTCTATCCTGCCGAGCAGTTCTCCGAGTTCGAGAAGACGGCGCTGGGCTACCTCCGGCGTGACACCCCGCGTGGGATGCTCGTCGAACTCCTGCGCGACCCGGACGCGACCGGGTCCGCGCTCGCAGACGCGCTCGGCGTCTCGCGCCCGACCGTGAGCAAGTACGCGAAGGAACTCGACAGCGCTGGCTTGCTCTCGCGCGAGGACGGTTACCGGGTCGAACGACCCGAGACGGTGCTGTTGCTCGTGGTCCGCTACGCGGATTCGTTCGACGCCAATGCGGCCCGACTCGCGGGTCAGGCGGACCAGCTCGTCACGTTCGACCGCTGATACTGAAAACGGGAAGAAGACCTCAGGCGTTCGGGAGCGTAAGCTCCGGCTCCGACGGTTCCTCTGTCGCCGCCACGGACTCGTCCGCCGCGAGCGTGCCGAGCAGGTCGACGCCCTCACACAGACTTTCGAGATACGCCTGCACGGTCACGTGTTCGCCCTCGCTCGCGGTACAGGGGAGTACCGCCGCCAGGTCCTCGCCCTGTCGAACCGCGATACAGACGAACGGGGTGACGAGTTTCTCGGTCGTCTCGCCGGTGAGCAGGTTGTCGTCCCGTCTGGTGACGAACGACTGGTCGATGCGGACGTCTGCGGTTGCGGCCCAGTCACGGAAGGCCTCGTAGCGCCGTGAGGTCTCCGTAGAGCGGTCCGCGCGGACCGCCTTCGGCCAGGTGTGGACGTCGTACGAGTCCACGATGCCCAGCTCGCGCAGGTCCCGGACAGCGTCCAGAATCGCCTCTTGTGGGGCCGAGACTGGTGCGTAAGCGCGCAGGTAGACGTCGATTGTGAGTGGTTGGTGAGTGGTCATCCTTCCCCCAGCAGTCCTTAATCATTGTTCATTATTAAACTAGCCCTTCCGTGGCAACATCTGCCAGCGGTGCTACCTGTGTGGGGAATGAGCAGAAAGGACCGCCGGTCGGACCAGCGGGGTGTGGGATGACGGGCGGGGTCGGGTCACCAGTGCGGGTGTGGGCTGGGCCGGGACGACACCGGGGGTGGAATGACAGGTGAACGGCGACGGAGTGGGGTCACAGGCGGATACCAGCGCCGGTGGCCCCGTCAGACCGAGACCTTCCAGGTCGTCGACGAGGAGTAGCCCCACTTCTCGACGTTCACGTCGAAGTCGCCGCGCTGGATGGCGGTCATGTTGGTGCCGACCTCCTTCGCGGTCATACCGAGGTCGTCGCCGATGAGGCGAGACTTGAAGTACGTCTTGGTTTCACCCTTCTCGCGGAGGTACGTCAGGATGCGGCGCTGCTTGTCGGACAGGTCGAGGGTCGCGGCGGAACTCGTGCTCATACTACTGCAGATGCGAGCCGTTCCCTTAGGGGGTTTGGTACGGGGAGTTAATCCACCGCCGTCTTGCGGTTCTTGTGTCCGAAACAGACCGGGACGAACGCTCTGTCACCCCTGTTGGTACACGAGGGTAACGCCGGCCCAGTGGCGGGAACCTTCAGAAGCTACTTAGGCGCGGATGGCTCAGTTGATGCCAATGAGTACGGAGTCGGTCGACGTCAGCGTCGTCCTCCCCGCCTACAACGAGGAGCGGACTATCCGGGGGACGGTGGAGACGACGCTCACCACACTCGAATCCTTCCTCCCGGCCGGCACCTTCGAGGTCATCGTCGCCGAGGACGGCTGTGACGACCGGACGCCCGACATCGCAGACGAGATGGCAGCCGCGGACGACCGCGTCCGACACTTCCACTCCGACGAGCGACTCGGCCGCGGGGGCGCGCTCGAACGTGCCTTCGAGGCCAGCCACGGCGACACCCTGGTCTACTTCGATACGGACCTCGCGACGGACATGAAACACCTCGAAGAGCTCGTCGAGAGCATCCGGACCGAGGGGTACGACCTCGCGACGGGGTCGCGCTGGATGGCAGGCCGCGAGGCGGACCGGCCGGCCAAACGTGGCATCCCGAGCCGTGGATTCAATTTCCTCACACGTCTGTTCCTCCGCTCGGACCTGCGCGACCACCAGTGCGGGTTCAAGGCGTTCGACCGCGAGGCGTTCCTCGCGCTCCAGCCAGAGGTCGAGGACAACCACTGGTTCTGGGACACCGAGATGCTCGTCAAGGCCCAGCGTCGCGGCTTCCGGGTGAAGGAGTTCGCCGTCGACTGGGAGCCAAAGGGCGACACCAAGGTCGACCTCGTGCGAGACGTGTTCGGGATGGGCAGCCAGATCCTCCGGACGTGGTGGGAACTCTCCGTGAGCCCACGGGTGAACCGTCGCGTGAGCCTGGTCGCCGGGACGCTCCTCTCGACGGTCGCCATCCTGCTGATGGCGTTTTACTACCTGGAGTGGGAGGTCGTGCTCGACCACATGGGCGCGGCCGACCCGGTGTTCGTGGTCGCCGCGGCGGTCGTCTACCTGGTCTCGTGGCCCATCCGCGGCCTTCGCTACCGCGACATCCTCGACACCATCGGGTACGACAGCGACACCAGATTCCTGACCGGCGCGATATTCATCAGCCAGACGGGGAACCTCGTGTTCCCGGCGCGACTCGGTGACGGGGTCCGAGCGTACGTGATGAAGGTACGCCGGCGGGTCCCCTACCCGTCCGGGTTCGCGTCACTCGCCATCGAGCGCGTCTTCGACCTGCTGACCATCGCCGGGCTGGCCGGCGCGGTGATGCTCGCGCTCGTCGCGACGGGGAGCGCGGACGACATCGCCGCCGCCCTCGCAGGCGAAGCGGTCCCGCAGGAGTACGCCCAGTACCGGTCGGCAGCCGAGTACGCGTCGTACGTCGCGGCCGGGGTGGGCATCGCGGCCGTCGCCGCCGTCACCGCCATCTTCGCCTCGGCGCGCTCGGACCGTGACCTCGTGAGCCCGTTCGTCGCACGTCTCAGCGACGACTCCTACGCCATCGTGGTCGTGAACGTCATCAGGGGCTTCGTCACGGACGTTCAGGCCGTCACGAAAGACGGCAAGGCGTTCGCGGTCGTGGGCTCGACTAGCCTGCTCATCTGGACGCTGGACGTGGTGACGGCGATGGTCGTGATGGCCGCGGTCGGTATCGACCTCCCGCTCGCGCTGTTCGTCACGGTTGGCTTCTTCGCGGTGAGCGTCGGGAACCTCGCGAAGGTCCTGCCGCTCTCGCCGGGTGGAATCGGCCTGTACGAGGGCGCGTTCACGGTCTTCGCGGTCGGGCTGGCCCCCGGCATCTCGGTCGAACTCGCCATCGCCGCGGCGGTCGTCGACCACGCGGTGAAGAACGTCGTCACCATCCTGGGCGGCCTGGTCTCGATGGTGTCGCTCAACGTATCGCTGACGACGGCACTGGAGGAGAGTTCAGAAGCCCGCGAGGCAGCAGAGCCGGCGGGTCAGGAGTAACTCGGTCGTTTGGTCGGTTTTCAGGAGCGGTAGTGCGGTGTCACGAACGGTCCCAGCGCACCAGCGACCGCGCTCTCCAGTGCGCCCTGCCGGTCGATGGCCCCGCCGGTGAACACGCCGATAGCCCCTTCGCTTCGTGCGACGTCGTCGCGGTCGAACTCGTCGTTCATCACCGGGCCGAGCTCTTCGCCGTCACGGACCCTGTCGGCCACACCGTCGGGGAGGCGGATGCTCGGGCCGGCGGCGCGTTCGACCCGGGTCCCGTCGAAGACGGCGGCCCACATGACGAGGTGGAGGTCGTCGGGGGCGTCGGTGTCCGCCGACCGCGGCTCGGGCGCGAGGTTGGCGACCCCACCTTCGATACCGACGCCGAGGTCGAACGCGTCCGTCTCGTAGGCGCGCCGGGCACGGTTTGCCGCGCCGGTTATCGTCTGGTCGAGGCCGCGGGGCTGTTCGGGCACGCCCGAGTCCACGGCGACGGGCTCGACGACGACGCCCGGCAGTGTTTCGAGGGCTCGCTCGGTCGCTGCCACCTTCACGGGGTTCTGGCTCCCGATGGCGACTCGCATCGACGAAGAACACGGTCGCCACGCAGATGTGCGTTGTCATCGCCGCTCGCACAACTATATATTAAATTTTCTATTTTGACACGAGTTTGGCCGTATCACATAGGAATTCGTGGCAAATAGAGAAAAATTCCACAACACTTAATACTGGCCTCCACATCGCACATCTACAGCACCAGCGCTTCCGGGTTTCTCCAGGACAGCTCCTGCCCGGTAGCCCCCGCCTTCGCACCCATGCCAAACGCACGAACCCGAACACGAGTAAGCAGTACCGAAGAGAAAACGAAAGACAGCAGCCTCCAGTGCCCCGAATGCGGTGGGCACGTCGTCAGTGAGGGCTCCGAGACGGTCTGTGACGACTGTGGCCTCGTCGTCGAGGAGGACCAGGTCGACCGCGGCCCGGAGTGGCGCGCGTTCGACGCCCAGGAGAAGAACGAGAAGTCCCGCGTCGGTGCCCCGACGACCAACACGATGCACGACAAGGGGCTCTCGACCAACATCGACTGGCGGAACAAAGACGCCTACGGGAACTCGCTTGGCTCGCGCCAGCGCGAGAAGATGCAGCGCCTGCGCAAGTGGAACGAGCGCTTTCGCACCCGCGACTCGAAAGAGCGCAACCTGAAGCAGGCACTCGGCGAGATAGACCGGATGGCCAGCGGCCTCGGCCTCCCGAAGAACGTCCGCGAGACCGCCTCGGTCATCTACCGCCGCGCGCTCAACGAGGACCTGCTCCCGGGACGCTCCATCGAAGGCGTCGCGACCTCGGCCGTCTACGCCGCCGCACGCCAGGCCGGCGTCCCGCGCAGCCTCGACGAGATCGCCGAGGTCTCGCGCGTCGAGAAGAACGAGGTCGCACGCACCTACCGGTACGTCGTGCGCGAACTCGGGCTCGAAGTCGCGCCCGCGGACCCCGAGAGCTACGTCCCGCGCTTTGCGTCCGGACTTGAACTCTCCGACGAGGCCGAACACCGCGCGCGCTCGCTCCTCAAGAACGCCAAGGAGAAGGGCGTCCACTCCGGGAAGTCCCCGGTCGGACTCGCAGCCGCTGCAGTGTACGCCGCCTCGCTGCTGACCAACGAGAAGACCACGCAGGCCGCCGTCAGCGACGTCGCCGACATCTCCGAGGTCACCATCCGGAACCGCTACCACGAACTGCTCGAAGCCGAGGACAACCTCGGTCTCATCTGAGCTACAGGTCGAGAAACGCCGCGTCGTAGGTGACGCGGCCGCCGATTCTCTCGTCTCTTTTCGCCCCTAGCCACTGCACCTGGAAGTCCTCGTCTGGCAGGTCGAACGGGTGCGAGAGCCCGTATGGCGTCGCCGGCTCGAAGCCAAAGCGCGAGTAGAACGCCGGGTCGCCGTGGAGGACGACGAGGTCGTACCCCGCCTCGCGGCACGACCCGAGTCCGTGCCGAATCAGCCGGGTTCCGATACCCTCGCCCTGCCGGCCGGGGCGGACCGCGACCGGCGCGAGCGTGAGCGCCGCGTCGCTCCCGGCGACCGAGACCTCGGTGAACAGGACGTGCCCGACGATGTCCCCGTCGGCGTCGGCGACGATGGAGAGGCCCGGGACGAACGCCTCGCTCTCGCGGAGCGACGCGACGAGTTCGGCTTCGTCGTCGGTCGGGAAGGCGGCGCGGTGGACCGTCTCGACGGTCGCCCGGTCGGCGGCCGTCTCGGGGCGGAACTGACACACGACCGTCGAGAGGCCACGCTCCAGAATCACGGTTTCGGTGCCGTGACAAGGGATGACGGTTGGCGCAGGCTTTTGGGCGTCCCTGCGCAACGCTCCCCTATGAACTTCGACTCCTTCGTGCTGTGTGCGAGCACCAGCGACCTGCGCGAGGAGCCGGCGGCGCGCGACCACGCGGACGCCGTCGAGTTCCGGATGGACCTCGCGACCGACCCCCTCTCGGCGCTCGATGACTACGATGGGGAACTCCCGATTCTGGCGACGAACCGTGTCGAGTGGGAGGGCGGCGAGGCCGCCGACGACCCGGCTCGTCTGGAGGCGCTCGCGACCGCGGCCGAGTACGACGCCGTCGAGGCCGTCGACCTGGAACTCGCCGCTCTGGCAGACGACGCCGATGGCCTGGCGGCGGAGACGGCCGAGCAGGCCCGCGAGCACGGTGCGAGTGTCGTCGTCTCCGCCCACGACTTCGAGGGGACGTTCGACGCCGAAGAGATGGCGGAGACGCTGGACGACGCGAGCGAGTACGGCGACGTGGCCAAACTCGCCATCGCGGCCGAGGAACCGCTCGACGTGCTGGAGCTACTGGCGGTGACCCGTGAGTTCGCCCTCGACGGCGAACGGGTCGCGACGATGGCGATGGGTGCAGTCGGCAGCCACTCGCGGGTCGTCGCACCGACGTATGGCTCTTGCATCGGCTACGCGCCGGTCGACCCGGCGGACGCGACCGCTCCCGGCCAGTTACCCCTCGCGACGATGCGGGAACTGGTCTCGACGCTGTCAGCGAAACCCGAAACCTATTGACGAAGCGTCCACAACGGCGGGCTATGGTTCGCGTGCGCGTCGTCGTGGCTGTCGTACTCTCCTTTCTCTTCCCGGGCCTCGGCCACGCCTATCTCCGTCGCTGGGCGCGTTCGCTACTGTTCGTCGGTATCTTCCTGACGGTCACGGCACTGGCGCTCCCGGACGCCGCAGTGACGTCGTTCGGGTCCATCGTCGAGGTCGCACAGCGCGTCTCGAACGAGGTGTCACTGTCGGAGAGCATGGCGATGAGCGTGGTCGAGATAGCCGCGATGACCGATGCGTACCTGCTCGCGTCGACCTCGGCCCGGACCGAAGCGGGTGGTCCGCGCTGTCCGAACTGTGGGAAAGAACTCGACGGCGAGATCGACTTCTGCCCGTGGTGTGCCCACGAGATAGACGACCTCCGGCGCGTGCCGCGGGAGTGAGTCACCCTGGTCGTCCGACCGGCGAGAACCGGGGTTGTTGCCGCCGCGAACTGGTTGTTTATCCAAGAGTTATTGTGGCGAATAGAAGTTGAAAAAATTCGGCGCTGGCCGTAATTTTCAAATAACATTAACTCGGTGCATGAATATCTTCTGGCCGTAGATATCCAATGGACATCAGGCTCGGTCGAACCGACGGGGAAGGGCGGGGAACGTCGGAACTCCTCGGTGTCGTCTTGCTGTTCGGACTCGTCGCTATCGGGGCAGTGATGGTCCTGGTGTACGGGACGCTCGCACTGGATACGCTGGAACAGCGAGCGACGCTGGACGTCGTCGAACTCACCATGCAGGAGGTCGACGGAAGCATCGGCTCTGCGGTCGAAGAACCCGTCCAGGTCGAACTGGGCCAGACCGGCGGTAGCTACGGCGTCGCCACGAACGGCTCGATGCACGTCGTTGTCAACGACGAGCCGGTCTGTTCGACCACGCTCACGCTCGGGAGTCTCCGGTACCAGAGCGAGAGCGGTGACGAACTCGCCTACGAGGGCGGTGGTATCTGGAAACAGACGCCGTCCGGGGCGGTCATGGTGTCGTCGCCACGAATCCGGTACCGCGACGGGCAGCTGTTCGTCGCGGTCACGAACGTCTCCGGCGAGGTCGGTGGCGGCGCGACGACGCTCCTCGCGCGCCAGTACCGGACGCCTGCGGGGACCACGAGCCAGGCCGTCCGCGACCTCTACGCACACGACGGCTGCTACCCGGCAGATAACGTGACGCTCACCGTCCAGAGCGACTTCTACCGGGCGTGGGGGCGCTACTTCTCGTCGTCGCTGAACGAGTCGAGCACCGTGGTGAACGACTCGGTCGAGACCGCGAGTGTGACGTTGCCAATCGATAGTCAGGCGTTCGCCGTGAACGCCTCGAACAGCTCCGTCACGGCCAACACCGCGTTCAACGCGACTATCGAGGTGCTCGGGACCGAACTCTCCGGCATCGGTGGCGGGAACGTCTACTACGGCGCGACCACGTTCAAGGTCGTCGCAGGCGGCGACGAGTTCACGCCCTGGCCCGACGGCGACCCGGGCGACACACTCGACGGACAGCCGGCCGTCGACGACGTGAACGACCCGACCGTCGGCGAACACCACACCTTCGACATCTCGAACTATCCGGCCGGGACGAACCTCACGGTCGAGGCAACCTCGTGGAACTGCGACGACTGGGAGGACTCGGGGCAGGACACGATGGTCAGCGGGTCGAGCTACGACCAGATTCGCTGTTCGGACACCGGCGGGGAACGTATCGCCATCAGCTCTGACAGCCAGAGTTCGAACCTCGTGCTCCTGCGAGACGGTGAACAGGTCCCTGACTTCACGGAAGGTGGGCCCGAGCAGCGGGACCTCTCGGACATCCTCGGGTCGCGCATCGACGGGAGCGGCGAACTCGACCTCCAGCCGAACGAGGTCGTGTTCCTCTACGAACTCTCCCAGTCGAACGCCGACCCGGCCAACGCACCAGGCAGCGGCGACCCCGACTACAACGACGCGGTCGTACTCGTCACCATCGAACAGACGTGGGACAGCACTGGCGACTTCTCCATCCGTATCGAGGACAACACGGTCGTCGTGGAAGAAGAAGACGAGTGAGGCGGGACAGAGAGACTACTTCTCGATGATGGACTCTTCGATGGCCTCGCCGAAGTGGCGAGCCTTCTCACCGTAGTAGAGCAACACCTCGTCGCCGGGTTCGAGGTCCGTGACTGCCTTGCGGCCCTCGCGGGTGTGGACCTTGATGGTCTCTGCGTTCTGGAGCAGCGTCTCCACGCGGTCCTCGTACTCGTCGTCCTGGATGGCGAGTTCGATGCGGAACATCGGGCGCTTCTCTATCTTCGCGCGGCCGACGATGACCTCGCGAGTGTTCCCGTCGGTGTCGACGACCTGCACCTCGTCGCCCGACTTCAACTCGGAGAGGTACTTGGTGCCGCCGCCGGGCGTGCGGACGTAGGCGTGAACCGCGCCGGCGTTGACACGGAACGGGCGCGAGGCGACGTAAGGCGACTCGGCCGTCTCGGCGTGGACGAACACGAGGCCGCGGGCCATCGACCCGATGAGCATCCCCTCGTCGTGGTCGAGTAGCGAGCCGGTGTCGATGCAGACGCGGTCGGCGCTCCCGGTCTGTTCGATGGCGGTCACCTCGGCCCAGCGCATGTCGAGTTTCTCGCGGTCGGCCGCGTCGCGCGCTTCGACCGTGTCGCGAATCTCGCTCGGGTCGTCGCTGTCGAGCAGGACGGCGTCGGAGCCGTGTTCGAGCGTCTCGAAGGCGGTTCTGGCGTCCTCTGCGGTCTCGACGCCCGCGATGAGCGTCGTCTCGCCGCCGATGCGGGCGATGAGGTTCTCCAGCGGGATGATGGTCCAGTCCTCGCCGACGACGATGGTGTACTCGGCGATGGAGGCGGCCTCTTCGGCCAGGCTCTCGTACTCCTTGCCGAGGATGCGGACGTACGCCCCGTCGGCGTTGCCCCGGCGGATGGTGGTGAGGTCGGCGGAGCCGGAGAAGTCCGTCGGGAAGTCCATGGTCCCGTCGCCCTCGCCGTCCTTGCCGACGACGTAGGCGTCCGGGTCGGCGCGGCCGCCGTCGCTTTCGATGTCGTCGACGGTCCCCTCGTCGGTCTCGGCGTCCGTGATGACGTCGACGTCGCTCCCGTCGCGGAACGCGGCGACGTTCACGGCACCGAGTTCACGCACCTTCGACACGTCGGCTTCGTCCACGAGCACCCAGTCGACGCCCGCTTCGAGCCCCGCCGTGATTCGTCGTTTGCGGGCCTCCCAGTCGCCGACCGCGCTGTCGGCTTTGAGCCAGACTTCGCGTTCTGTAGTCATACCACGAAGTGGGACAGGACGTTGCTTTAACGTGGCGGAAGTGGCGATTGTCCTCAGTCCAGAAAGCTGCCCGCGAGCCCCCCACCGAGCGCGCCCACCGCACCGGTGATACCGACGAGTGCGCCGTTCAGCAGGACGCCAGCGGTGTCGAATGGGGGCACCGATTCTTCGAATCCCCACGACCCCTCGGCGACCGCGAGCTGCGTGTGACTGATCCCGGTACTCACGAGGACGAACAGGAGACAGCCGACGAACGCGCCGGTCACTGCGGCCGGGAGAACTGTTCGCCACGGTCCCTCGCGCCTGGACCCGGAGATGAACGCGACGGCCGCGGCCACCAGCGGCGCGAGGTAGGGCCCGATGCCGTAGATGCTTCGCGACACACCGTTCTGGTGTTGTTGAGTCGTTTCCGCGAACCGCGAGGGCGAGTCCAGAACGTTCGGGTCACTGAATCCGCCGTAGAGAACGGGGACCAGCCCGAACGCGATCCCCGCCGTCACCAGCGCGAGCGTCACCCCGGCGAACTGCCGGACCACGACGTCGTCTGCCAGCGCAGACTCGACGGCGTCGAACGTGATGCGGTCGTCGGCGGCGGACTGTTCAGGGTCGGTCATGGTCCAGACCTCACCCCCGGGGGATATATCTCTTGACCATCACGTCTGCCCGGCCTCCCGTGAATCGGTCTCGCTCACTTCATGAGACTGCCAGCGAGGCTTCCGCCGAGGGCACCGACCGCGCCCACGATGCCGGTGAGGACCCCGGTCACCAGGTGGGCAGTCGTGTCGTACGGTGGGACCTCGTCCCGAAACCCGATGAGGTTCTCGACGATACCGAACTGGCTGTGTGCCAGCGCAGAACTCGCGAGGACGAACAGGAGACAGCCGACGAACGCGCCGGCCACGGCGGCCACGACCACGGTCCGGGGGGCCACATTCGCGCGAGCACCGACAGCGGTGGCCACGACGGAGGCGAGTGCCGGTGCGAAGAGGGGTGCATGGCTGAACACCATCAGCGAGAGGCCGTTCTGTCGCATCTGACTGCCGAACTCCTCCGGGTAGGTGAACAGCAGGTCTCCGAATCCGCCGTACAGCATCGGGACCAGTCCGAGTGCGACTCCGGCGACCGAGAGCACGGAGACGACCACGCCGAAGTGCCGGAGGAGACCCTCGCCGGTCAGGACACTGGCGATGTCTCGGAGCGTGATGACGTCGTCGTAGGGGGACTGTTCGGGGCTGACCATCGTCCGGAACTCATCCGGGTGCGATATATTGCTTTCCCGGCACCTTCGTCACGACAGACCTTTGTCTCGCTCTCGACTATCCCCTACCAGATGACGGCCCCCGCCACGGTTCTCTTCGATCTCGATTTGACGCTCTGTGCCTCCACACAGGACCGCGAAACCCTCCTCTCGGACACCTTCGATGCAGTCGGTGTCGAGCAGTTCTGCCAGCCCGGGGACCTCGGCGCGGTCGTCGGGGAGGTCGGCACAGCCGAGACCGAACACGAGTTCTACGAGTCCATCTTCGCCGCGGCGGCCGACCGCGCCGGCGTCGAGGACGTGCCCGCGGACGCACTCGCCACGGCCCACGCCGACCTCGTGGACCACTCGGCGGTCGAGTTCTGTCCCGGTGCCGAACGCGCCCTGGAGCACGCCCGGACCCACGCCGAGAGCGTCGGGCTCGTCACGAACGGCGGCAGGGACAGCCAGACCACGAAGTTAGAGTCGCTCGGCATCGCCGACGACTTCGACGCGACGGTGTTCGTCGACCCGCGAAACGGCGTCGAACCGAAGCCCCACCCCGCCCCGTTCGAGCGCGCGCTGGGGGCACTCGATGCGGTTCCGGAGTCGACGATCCACGTCGGCGATTCCCTGCGGTCGGACGTGGCGGGTGCGAACGCCATGGGAATCGGTTCGGTGTGGGTGCCCTACGACGCCGCGAGCCACGACGGGGACCACGACCCGACCCACCAGCTCGACTCGCTCTACGAGTTCGAGACGGTGCTCTGAGCGGCCGTGGTGGTCGGCGGGTCCACGAACTCGTCTCTCCTCTCCGTCTCGTTCTCCGTCACCACGTAGGTCGCCCGCGAGTACCCGTCGCCGACCACCGTGTTACCGTCGTCCGTGTCGTACATCGAGATGCCACAGCCGACGCCCATGCGGAAGCCGTCGTCGGTCCGTTCTCGCCACTGGACGCGGCAGTTCACGTGGACCTCGGCGTGGTCCCGAATGGCTCTGTTGTACAGGTACACTTCCTCGGCCGATTCGACGTAGGTCTCGACGTTCCCGTTCGTGAACTCGGTGGGTCGCTCGGGCGTCGGTCGCTCGGTGAACTGGACGGTGGTGGGCGTCACCGTCGTCGAGCCGACCGTCTCGTCCGCTGTATCTCCGTCGAGAGAGCCGGTACAGCCCCCGAGGGCGAGGAGGAGGGCGAACGCGAGGACCAGTGGGAACTGGCGCATGGTCGACCCTACTGCAGGAGAACATATCAAACGAACAGTAAACTCAAATCGGTCTTGCACCGTCACCAGTCGTCGCCGAGTGCTGCCCGGACCTCGCGGTAGCCCTCCGCGGTTCGCCACGTCTCCCCCGAATCGACGTGTTCCACCTCGTAGGGTGACCGACAGACGCCACAGCGATAGCCGTCGGCGGGTCGCTTCACTGGCGCTGAGGCGCGGTGTCTGGCCGCGGTCCAGTCACACTCGTCGGCCGCACAGCGAAGCACGTACCGGGGTTCCGAGAACGTCTTGCAGTGTCGCGGCGCGTCGAGCTCGGCGGCCTTCTCGCGGAAGCGGTCGCCGTGGCCCGACTCGCCGAAGTGCTGGAACTCCCAGGCGTGGACGAGTTCGTGCCGGATGGTGTCGGTGAACTGCCGCCAGCCGAAGGCGCGGTAGGCCTGCCAGGTGAGGACGATGGTGCAGGTCCCCTCGCCGGGGTGATACCGGCACGCCCCCGCCCGCCGTTTCGCCCGCTTCGAGACCTCCCAGTCCACCCGGTCGAGGTCGACCGCGATGTCGACGGTGCTGGCGTAGGTCTTCGCCCATGCACAGAGGTCTGCGGGCGTGTCGGGGTCTGGCGTGCCGGTGTCGCTCACAGTTCGAGGCGCGTAGTCGGGGCCAGTAAACGTTCCGGCAGTCCCGGTGAGACGTGGTCTTCGTCGTCTACCGGAATGGTCGTTCGACAGCGCTGGTGGTCGTACCTGGCGTACACAGTTCGTCCTCGTCGTACTCCCCACACCAGTCGTACACCTCGATCGCCGGGTGCTGGCGCCCCGCGATGGCGACGGCGATGACGCAGTCGGGAACCTGCTCGTAGTCCTCCGTGAGCTCCTTCTCGACCCACTCGCTGTCGTCGATCCGGGCGAAGACGACGTATCGGCCGTCACGGCCGCCCCAGGTACAGTCTACAGCCGCGCCGGACCCCTCGTGTTGGCTCTCCGGGTCCTTCTCGAGTTCGTGTGACGACTCGTGAACCACGTCACCGTCCCGTTCGACACGGAGCCTGAACTCGTGGCCGCGCTCCTCGTCTTCGTTGCTCACACCGAGTCGCCCGAGCCGTGTCGTTCCGTCTCCTGACGGAAGGTAGCCGTCGAGGCAGCCAGTGAGACCGATCGCCCCGGTGGCACAGCACGAAGAGAGATACGTCCGACGTTTCATAGCTAACGTCACTAGTTCCGTAGCAAGTGCTTTCCGGTCGAACTGGTCGTCGGGCCAGTCCCGGCACAAAGTTCATCCCGGACTGGCCAGAGCGTCCCCACATGGCCTCGCTCACCGACAGGCGCCCCACGTTCGCGCAGGCCGAGACGGCGCTCGCACTGCTGTTCCTCGGGAGCGTCGCGGGCATCCTCCTCACCAGTGGGGGCGTCGTGGGGGCTGCCTTCGAGGGGAACTGGCTCCTCACCGTCCTCCTGGTCCCGGTGTTCCTGCTCCCGGCCGTCGTGATACTCCACGCGCTCGTCGACCTCTACCGCGCCATCGACGGCAGCGACGCGACCATCGAGGACGCTATCGGTCACCTCGCCCGCGTCCTGCCGGCAGGCACCTTCGTCTTCGGCGTCTGGCTCGTCACGGAGGTCGACCCGGACGCCGAGTTCGACCCGACCGCCATCGTCGCGGTCATCCTGCTGTTCGTGGGGACCGTGGCACTCGTCGGGTCGGTGCTGGTGCAAGCCGGGATTCGACTCCTTCGGAGAACGAGTTCGAGTACGGGGTCAGAGAATTAAACTTCCATCGCGAAACCGCCGCGCTTCAGCGCTTCGTCGACGCTCGCGTCGTCGTGGACGATGGCGGCGACCGCGCGGGCGATGCTTTCGGGGCTCTCGTGCTGGAAGATGGAGCGCCCCATCGAGACGCCGGCCGCGCCGCCGTCCATCGCGCCGCGGACCATCTCGACGGTCTCGCGGTCGGTGCCTTTCGAGCCGCCCGCGATGACGACCGGGAGCCGAGTCGATTCGGTGACGTGCTTGAAGGAGTCGCCGTCGCCGGAGTAGCCCGTCTTGACGATGTCCGCGCCGACCTCCTCGGCG